>JABFYH010000168.1 GCA_013361335.1 Gemmatimonadaceae bacterium
TCCGCCTGTGCGCTGGCGCTGGCGGCCCGCCACCGTGCGTCGTCGCGCAGGAGCGTGATGGCGGCGGCGGCCATGCCGTCCACGTCGCCGACCGGACAGAGCGCCCCGGTCTCGCCGTCCCGCACCACCTCGGGCAGTCCGCCGGTGTTCGCGCCGATCACCGGCACCCCCGTCGCCAGCGCCTCGAGCGCGCTGAGGCCGAACGACTCGCTCTGGGTGGGGAGCAGGAACAGGTGCGCGCTCGCCAGCAGCGGCGCGACGGAGTCGAGCTTCCCCAGGAAGAAGACGTCGGCGTCGACGCCGCGAAGGCGCGCTTCGTCCTCGGCGTCCACCCGGTCGGGACCGTCGCCCACCATCACCAGCACGCTCGGCACCTGCTTCGCCACCTCGGCATACACCCGCACCACGTCGCGCACCCGTTTCACCGGGCGAAAGTTCGACACGTGCATCAGCACCTTCCGTCCCCGCGCCTGCTCGCCGAGCTGCGGCGCGTAGCGGGCGCGGTCGTAGACCGTCGGATCGATGAAGTTCGGGATCACCTCGATGCGGCAGCCGGTGCAGCCGAAGGCGGACTGCGTCTCCGTCCGAAGGAAGTGCGAGACCGCGGTGAGACCGTCCGACTTCTCGATGGAGAACTTCGTGATCTCGAAGAACGACGGATCCTGGCCGACGATCGTGATGTCGGTGCCGTGCAGCGTCGTCAGCACCTTGATGTCCGGACGCGTCGGGATGAGCATCTCGCGGGCGATCCAGGCGCTCGTCGCATGCGGGATGGCGTAATGCACGTGCAGCAGATCCAGCTCGTGCTTGAGCACCACCTCGTGCATCCGCACCGCGAGCGCCAGATCGTACGGCGGATACTCGAACAGCGGATATCGCCCGACGTCGACCTCGTGGAAGTAGATCCGCGGGAGGAACGACGGCAGCCGGAAGGGCTGTTGATAGGTGATGAAGTGGATCTCGTGGCCGCGCTGCGCGAGGGCGATGCCAAGCTCTGTCGCGACCGCACCCGACCCACCGTAGGTCGGATAGCAGGTGATGCCGATCTTCATGCGCCGACCCCCTCCCCCGCACCGTCCCCCTCCCACCACCGCCGCAGCGCACCCTCGAACCCAGCGGCGCGCGGATCCAGACGCGTGACGTCGGCGTCGGCAAGCTGATGCCGGAACCAGGTGCGCTGTCGCTTCGCGTACTGCCGGGTCTCGATGATCACGCGCTCCTCGGCGTCGTCGATTGAAAGCTCTCCCTGCACCATCGCACGAACCGTCCGGTAGCCCGAGGCGTTCCAGGCCGGCGCCGTCTCGGGAACGGTCTCCATCAAGGCGCGAACCTCGTCCGCCCAGCCGGCAGCGAGCATCCGCCGCGTACGGGCCGCGATGAGGTCGTGCAGTCCCGCCCCGGGATCGACGACAAGATAGCGCGCGCTCCAGCGGGGCACCGTGCGTCGTTCACGGTGGAGGTCGCTGACACGCTGCCCGGTGAGCAGCGCCACCTCGACGGCGCGCAGGAGCTGGGTGCGACCGAGCGAGGCGCGCGCCGGATCGAGCGCCGTGACCCACCGGCGCAGCTCGTCCACGGACAGCTCGTCGAGCCCCGCCTGAAGCGCCATGCGGCGCACGGGATCCATCGGTGGCTCCTCGAACAGCTCCCCGAACAGCGCGCGCAGGTAGAGTCCCGTTCCTCCGACGACGACGGGGATGCGATCCTGCGCTTCGGCATCGCGGATCCAGCCGTCCGCTTCCTGCGCCCACCACGCCGCCGAGGCGCGCTGGGTGGGCTCGAGAACGTCGATTCCGTAGTGCGGCGCCGCGGATCGCTCGCCGGGGGTGGGCTTGGCCGTGCCGACGTCGAATCGGCGGTAGACCTGCCGCGAATCCGCGCTGACGACCGCGATGTTCGCGAAGGCGGCGCACAGCGTGGCCGCGTGCGTCTTGCCGCTGGCCGTCGGTCCGCAGATGACGCGGACGAGCGGCCGGTTCGCGTCACTGCCGGCCAAAGCGCCGCTCGAGCTCCGGCCACGACAGCTGGACGATCGTCGAGCGGCCGTGCACGTCGTGCGCGGGCAGTCGCGTATCGCCCAGCGCGATGAACAGGGCGCGCATCTCCCCCGGCGACAGCTCGTCGCCCGCCTTGATCGCGGCCTTGCACGCGACCGTCGCCGCGAGCCGCTCGTGTCGTGCGTGCGCCGTCGCCTCACGATCGCCCGCCAGCGCGGCGAGGGTGTCGCGCAGACAGCGCTCGGCGTCGAAGCGCGGGTGCGGCATCGGCACCGCGTGCACGAGCAGGGTGTGGCCTCCGAAACCCTCGACCTCGAAGCCGAGCCGCTCGAGCATGTCGCGGTTCGCCTCGAATGCCTCGCTCTCCGGGGGTGCGAGATGCAGCGTCAGCGGAAAGAGCAGGCGCTGCGACGGCGCCTCGCCCCGCTCGAGGGTGCCGAGAAAGCGTTCGTACAGCACCCGCTCGTGCGCCGAGTGCTGATCGATGAGCACGACGCCGTCGTCGTGCTCGAACAGCATGTACGTGCGGCGGAGCTGGAGGAGAGGCGGGACCACGAGCTCCGATCCCGCGCTGGCGGCGGTTTCGGTCGTCGCGGCCGGCAGGGGTGCATCGGCGTCGCCCGGCTCGACCGTCGACATCTCGGCGCGGTCGTCGAACAGGCCATCCGCGGACGCGGGCGGTGCGCGCAGCAGCTCGACATCCGCGGTCGCCGCGGAGGGTTGCCAGGACGTGCCCACCGACCACCGCCGCGCACCGAAGGCCGCTCCGGCGTCGAAGGTGCCGAGAGCGCGACGGACCGCCGCCTCCACCGCACGCTCCACCGGCCACCGGTCGCGAAATCGCACCTCGGCCTTGGCGGGATGGACGTTCACGTCCACGCTCGCCGCCGGGACGACGATCTCGAGGAGCACGGAGGGGCGCAGCCCCGCAGCGAGCGTGGAGCGGTACGCGGCATCGGCGGCGCGCAGGAGGCCCGCGTCGCGAATCGGGCGTCCGTTCACGGTCAGGAAGGTGCGGCGGCTCGCCGTGCCGACGTCGGAGGGCCGCTCCACGAGGCCGCTCACCTGGATCGCGCCCTGGACGTCCTCGACGTCGAGCAGCCGATCGGCGGCATCGGCGCCCCACAAGGCGGCGACGCGGTCGCGCAGCGATGCCGCCACCGGCAGCGCGAGCACCGGCTTCCCATCGTGCGTGACCGTGAGTCGCACGTCGCGCCGCGTGAGCGCGACCGCGGTCAGCGCCTCCATGATGCTGCGCCACTCCGACCGCGCGCCCTTGAGGAATTTCTGCCGCGCCGGGGCGTTGTAGAAGAGGCGGGACACGCTGATCGTCGTGCCGCGCCGCCGCGCGACGTCGCCCACCTCGGCGATCGCGCCCCCTGCGGCGCGGATCGCCGTGCCCGCACCGTCCGCCGGCGCCGTCTCGATGGCGAGCTGGCTCACCGAGCAGATGGCGGGCAGCGCTTCGCCGCGGAAACCAAAGCTCGCCACCCCGACCAGATCGGCGGCCGAGCGAATCTTCGAGGTGGCGTGGCGCGAGAGTGCGAGCACGGCGTCATCGCGCTCCATGCCGCTGCCGTCGTCACTCACGCGGATCAGGGCGCGCCCGCCATCCTCGATCGCGACGTCGATCGACGTCGCGCCCGCGTCCAGCGCGTTCTCGACGAGCTCCTTGAGCGCGGACGACGGCCGTTCGACCACCTCGCCGGCGGCGATCTGATCGGCCACGGCGGGCGGCAGGACTGCGATGCGTGCCATCGGCGGAATGCTATCCGGCCGGCGAGGCTGCGGTCAATCCACGCCGGCGCCGTCGAGCGGGAGCACCGCTGCCGCGGGAACCCAGCCCGCGCGCGCGCCGCCGAGGTCCAGCCGAAGCCATGGCCCTTCGCGGATGCCGAGCGCGCCCACCTCGCCGACCGTCGCCGCCGCGACGGGCTGTCCATTCGACGACGGCGCGTCGACCAGATCCCGCGCGGCGCGCAGCACGCCCAGGCCGCGCACGCCCGCGCGCTCGTGCAGCTCCAGCGCGCCTGCCAGTGCGACCACCGCGCAGGCGATGGCGCCGCCCGCCAACGGCCGCACCAGCGGCGTTCGGCGAACGGCCTGGATGACGAGCGCGACCCACGCGCCCGTCCAGAGCACGAGTGCCGCGAGGGCAAGGGCGTCGGGGGGCAGCGGGGGCACGTACGCGGGCGTTCCGATCAGCGGCGCCTGGACCGCGGCCAATCGCTCGCGGGTCTCGTCGTCGAGCGGCTCGAGTCGCAGCGCACGCTGCCAGCCGAGCACGGCGTGCGCCGTGTCGCCTCGCGCCCAGGCCGCGGCGCCGAGGTTGGCCCAGCCGTCCGGCGAGCGGGGCGCGCGGGCGGCGGCGCGCGCGAAGAGTCGCTGCGACGTGGCGAAGTCGCCGCGCTCGTACGCCCGGACACCGCCGTCGAAGGTGTGGACGACGGCCTCCGGCAACGCGCTCGCCGCCGCGGCGACGAGGCACGCCACGAGCAGCGCGGTGGCGACGGTGCCCGGCGTCGCCGAGCGGCCGGTTTCAGGCCGCACGGCTTCGGCGTCGATGTGCCGCATGACCTCCACCGCGCGGGTGACGAGCGCCGGATCCACGACCCCCGACGGCGAGAAGGCGGCGCGATCGAGTTGATCGAGCAGCTCTTCGGCGGCGTGCGCGGTGGCGTCGGTGACCCCGGCGCGTCGGAGCAGTCGCGCCAGCGCGATCCAGGGCGACGCGTCGCGCCGCGCCTGCGGCACCCGCTCGTGAACCGCGTCGAGAAAGGTGCGCCGCAGCTCGCGCGGCGCTGGAGGCCGGCGCGAGCGCGCCAGCAGTCGGAGGCGTCGGCTCGCCGTGCGCGCCACCGCGCGGCGGCGGCGGCGCATGAGGATGCGGCGCACCGTGGCCGGCATCGGCGCGAGCACCAGCACCGCCCAGTACCACGGTTGCGTCGGCAGCGGAGGCGCACGCTCGGCGCGAAGCACCCGGCGGATGGGCAGACGCGGCGCGCTCCCCGTGTCCGCGCTCGCGAGCGATGCGGCGGCGACGTCGAAGCTCATGGAATCGGTCGTCGCGACGTCGTATGCGCGGCGGACCGGATCGAAGAAGGGATATCGGAAGCCGGGAATGCCGAGCGCGCCGGCGCGCGTCGGCGTCAGCAGCCAGTCGAACTCCTTCGTCCCGCGCACGCGTCCCGAGGTCGTGTCCACCACGACGCGCTCGTCACCGGGGGCGATCGTCGCCCACGGCAGCGCGAGCGCGGGGCGCGGGAGCAGCTTCACGTTTCCGGTTCCGGACAATCGCAGAGTGAGCACAGCCGGATCGCCCATGCGCCCCGACGGCTCGTCGAGCCGCGCCGAGGCCTGGAGTGCGCCGACCGCGCCGGCGAAGTCGGCGGGACGTCCCTGCGCGGGCGGCTCGATGGCGACGAACTGCACGCTGTCGGTGCGCAGCTCGAAGCTCTCCTCACGCGAGAAGAACGACGTCGACAGCGGAAGCGAGTAGGTGAGCGTCGCCGGGGCGATGCGGGTCTCCCCCGGAAAGAGCGGGAAGAGCGCACGCCGGTAGGACAGCGTCTCGAAGCAGTGGCGCCCTTCGCGCACCACCGGCGCCGGCGGCGCGAGATCGTAGGCGAGCACCGCCGGCATCTCCGGCGGAAAGAAGGTCGGGTTGTGGCGCAGCCGCTGTCGCGCCGACTCGTTGAGCTGGACGTCGACCACGTAGTCCACCTGCTGGCCGACGAACAGCGTGTCGGGTGCGCTGCCGGTCCCCGTGTCCAGCGTGGAGCGCACGAGCACGGTCGGCGTGGTCGTCTCCGCAGGCTGCACGTCGACGACGAGCGGAGCGGCGCGCGTCGTCAGGCCACCGGCGACGGCGACGAAGGGCGGGATGGCGACATGTCCCGTCGCATGCGACGCGAGGAGGAAGGTGCCTTCGGTGAACGTCGTCCGACGGCCGTCCGGGCCGGACTCGCTGCGCGTCGTCAGGCGCGACCGCAGCACCTGGAGCGCGTCGCTCGCCGGGGGATCGATGCGCGCCGCCGCGGTGCCGGCGGCTCGCACCGCGACCGTCAGCTCGAAGGGCACGCACGACGTGGCGCGCTCGGGGCCGCGCGCCACGATCCCCAGCTGCGCCACGAGCAACAGACCGATCACCGACCCTTTACCAGTCCTTGCCGCCCGGCGGCGGCTCCTGACGGCTCTGCTTCTGCTTCTTGCTCTGCACGTCCCGCTCCTCGCGCTCCGCGCTGCCGAGCAGCTGCTCGGCCTGCCGCTGGGCCAGCGTCGGCTGCGGCTTCGGCTGTTGCTGCGCCGGCGCGGGCGAGGCGTCCGACTGCCCGCCGCCGCCACCGCCGCCACCCCCCTTCTTCTCCTCGCGCAACGCCAGCTCGTAGTTCCATTTCGCGTCGGGATCGGTCGGACGCTGGATGAGCACGCGCTTGTACGTGGCGAGCGCCTGCTTCAGGTCGGCCGAGCCGGAGTCGCCGGGGAGCTTGAGGCCGCGAAGGATGTGCGCCAGCCCCGAGTTGAAGCGCGCGCGGTACTGGATCTCCGGATCCGCCTTCTCCGCCGCCTTGTCGAGCACGTCGGCGGCGGTTTCGGTGGAGTCCATCGCGAGGAGGGCCGTCCCGTAGTTGTACTGCGAGCCGGGTGTGTGATCGTCGGCGGCCGCGCGCTTGAACAGCGCCGCCGCGCGCTGGTAGTCCTGCGCCTTGTACGCCGCGACGCCGTCGAAGGCATCGCGCCTCGGCGCGCATCCGGACAGCGCCACCGCGGCGACGAGCGCCGTGGCGAGCGCCGTCTCGGCCGACGCCGCCGTGCGGCGCCGGCGACCGCGGCGGCCACCGAGGATCGTGTCGAGCCAGAGAAGGAGAATCGCCGGAAGCAGGAAGAGCTGGTAGCGCGGCGTGAGATTGTCGCCCGTCTGGGTGGTGCGCGCCTGAGTGCGCAGCTTCGACAACGCACTCTTGATGCGCGCCGCCTTGTCGGTCGCTTCGGCGGGGATGAAGGTGCCGTTCGCGGCGGCGGCGGCCGCCTGCAGGAGGTCGGGACGGTAGTGGGTGATGACCACCTGACCGTTCTCGTCCCGCTTCTGCGTCAGCACGCCATTCTCGCGCACGGGGATCGTGCTGCCCTGCACCGTGCCGAAGCCGACGGTCACGAGGCTGACGTTGTTGTCCGCCGCGCGCTTCGCCGCTGCCGTCACCTCGTCCTGGAGCTCGAATCCCTCGCCGTCGGTCATGACCACCAGCGCCCGGTCCGCGCCGCTCTTAGTGAGCGCGAGAAGGTTGGTCCCCTGCGTGATCGTCGACGCGATCGAGCTTCCCGCCTGGCCGACGGTGTTCGGATCGAGGTTGTCGAGAAAGAGGTCGAGTGCGCCCTCGTCGACGGTGATCGGGGAGATGACGTAGCTCTTGCCCGCGAAGGCGACGAGTCCCACCCGGTCGCCCGGGCTCAGCGCGCGCAGGCGGCGGATCTCCTGCTTCACCCGCTCGAGCCGCGACGGCTTCTCGTCGGTGGCCATCATCGAGAGCGACGCATCGACAGCGAGCACGAGGTCGACGCCGGTGGACCGCACCGTGGTGCGCTCGAACCCCCAGCGCGGGCCGGCGATCGCGATTCCCGCCAGGGCGGCGGCCAGCCCGAGCCGCGCCGCGCGCCACTTCCCCCCGTGAAAGGCGGCGGCGGGCACGAGGCGACGCACGACGTCGATCGCGCCGAGGCGGGCGAGACGCCGCTGGCGCTGCAGGCGGCTGCGCCGCAACAGCCAGACGAACAGCACCGGCAGCACCACCGCCAGCGCGAGCAGATACGGCAGCTCGATCAGCTCCAGCCCCATCGGCGTGCTCATGGCAACGGCCCCTTCCACGAGAGCAGCAGCAGCTCGGCCGCCAGCAGCGCGAGCATGGCCCCCAGCGGCCAGCGGAACAGCTCCGAGTACCGGACGTAGGTCCGGCTGCGCACGGGCGTCCGCTCGAGCGCGTTGATCTGCTCGGTGATCGACTGCAGCGCCGCCGGGTCGCGGGCGCGGAAGTACCGTCCGCCGGTCGAGGTGGAGATGTCGGTGAGCAGCGCGTCGTCGATCTCCACCTTCTGCATCTCGTAGCGCAGCCCGAACAGACCTCGCCCCACGGGAACAGGGGCCATTCCTTCGGTTCCGACGCCGATGCCGTAGATCTTGATCCCGAACTGCGCCGCCGCCTTCGCCGCGGTGCGCGGGTCGATCGCGCCGCGATTGTTCACGCCGTCGGTGAGGATGATCAGCACGCGCGACTTGCCCGGCGCGTCCTTGAGCCGATTGGCGGCGGTGGCGATGGCGGTACCGATCGCCGTTCCGTCCTCGAGCTGGCCAGGCTGGAGGTTGTCGAGCGCCTGCTGCACGACCGGATAGTCCGTCGTCAGCGGCACCTGCGTCAGCGCCTCGCCCGAGAAGGCGACGATGCCGATGCGGTCGGAGCTGCGGGTCTGCACGAACTGCTTGATCTTGGCGCGCGCGACCTCGAGCCGGTTCTGCGGCTGGAAGTCCATCGCCAGCATCGAGCTCGAGATGTCGAAGGCGATCACCATGTTGATGCCTTCGCTGGTCGACGTCTCCGCGCGCGCGCCCGAGCGGGGCCGAGCCAGGGCGACGATGCCGCAGAGGAGCGCGAGGTTGCGGAGGATCGCGAGGATCTTGGTGACCGTCCGGCCGGCGCGCGGTCCGCGGGCCAGCACCGGCACCCGCGAGAACACGATGGCGGCGGGCCGGCGGCGGCGCGCGAGCAGCCACCAGACCGGGAGGAGCAGCAGGAGCAGCAGCCAGAGGGGCTGCGCGAGCTGCAGGGCGCCCAGCTGGATCATGCCGCCGCTCCGCGCTCGGTGCTCGCTGCCGCCGCAGCCGCGACCTTGAGCGCCTGCTCGTGCTCGGCGCGCACGATCCCGCGCGCCTCGGCGCCGAGGGCGCGGGCCTCGCCCGGGGCGACGGGCGCGGCCGCGAACTTGATCGGATCCACCGCGGCGAAGAGCCGGGCGAGCCGATCATGGGGCACCGTGCCGACACCCCGCAGCGCCTCCTGCAGCTCGCGGCTGGTGTTCGCGAGCGAGCCCTGGGGAAAGCGCGCCGCGAGGTATCGCCGCGCGACGTCCGTCATGAGGGCGGCGTGGCGGCCCGGCTCGCCGGCGTCCACCAGTCGCAGGCGCTCCAGCCGGTCGAAGGCCGCTTCGGCGTCGGCAAAGGGATCGCCGGTGTGCGCAGCGCCGGCGCGCCGGCGCCGCAGCCACCACCAGACGCCGAGCACGATCGCGAGCACGGCGGCGGCGAGGGCCCACCACCACCAGGGCATCGGCTCGCGCGGCTCGAGCAGTGGTCGCGCGGGCTTGGGAATGCGGAGCGCGGTGTCGGCCGGGAGCACGCTGCGCACGAACAGCGTCGGCAGCGGAAGGGTGACGCGACGCTCGTCGTCGTCCGTCTGGACGAGGACGTCGCCCAGCTTGATCTGGAGCCGCCCGACGTCCCAGGGGGAGAGGCGGTACACGGCGATGCGGTCCGCCGCGTCGACCGTATCCGCACCGTCGCGCACCGCCGGGGGCTCGAGCGACTGCACCGGGCCGAGGGAATCGACGGCGGCGGGGAAGTTGATCGTCGCGTTGCGCGGCGCGCGGACGCGGACGGTGAGGCGCACGACGTCGCCGACCGTCACGGAGTCGCGGTCGAGCGTGGCCCCCGCCTGCACCGGGATGCGGATGGGGGCCTGCGCGACGGCCGGGAACGGACAGGCGACGACCGCGATCGCGACGGCGAGCGCCATCGCTCGACCGGCGGACCGTCCGACCGTCCGACCGTCCGACCGCTCCATCCTCATCGCTGCCGCGAGCGCGTCTCGCGCGTGCGGAAGAACCGGATGAGCGGGTCCACGACGCCGCCGTCGGTGTGGAGGGGGATCTCGTCGATCGCCAGCTTGCGCAGCAGCCGGCGCCGCGCGGTGATCTCCTCCGTCACCGCCTCGGCGAATCGGGCGCGGACGTCCGGGTCGCTCGTGTCGACGTCGAGGGTCTCGCCCGTCTCCGGATCCATGAAGCGCGCCAGCCCCAGGTCGGGAAGCTCGTGCTCGCTCGGATCGTCGACGGTGACCGCGACGACGTCGTGTCGCTGCGCGAGGAGCTTGAGCGGCTGCTCGAGGTCCTCCTCCTGGAAGTCGGAGACGAGGAAGATGATCGCCTTGTGCACGAGCATCTTGCCGGCGTAGTCGATCGCCATCGCGATGTCGGTGCCGGTGCCGGTCGGCTCGAAGGCGAGCAGGTCGCGCATGAGACGGAGCGCGTGGCGCCGCCCTTTGCGCGGCGGCACGACGTGCTCGATCCGGTCGGTGAACAGCACCGCGCCCACCCGGTCGTTGTTGCGGATCGCCGACATCGCGAGGACGGCCGCCAGCTCGCTCGCGAGCTCGCTCTTGAACCGCTTGCGCGTCCCGAAGCGCTCCGACCCCGAGAGATCGACGACGAGCATAACGGTGAGCTCGCGCTCCTCGATGTAGCGCTTCACGTACGGCTTCCGCATGCGCGCGGTCACGTTCCAGTCGATCGAGCGCACCTCGTCGCCGGGCTGGTACTCGCGCACCTCGGAGAACTCCATCCCCTGCCCCTTGAACACGGAGCGGTACTCGCCGGTGAACAGGGAGTTCACCAGCCCGCGCGTGCGCAGCTCCAGCAGCTTGACCTGCCGGAGGATCTCAGGGGGGACGCCGGTGCTCTTCCGCGCCGCGGTCCCGGGCGCGACGCCCGTCACGGGCTCTCGACTTTGGCCAGCACGCGCGACACGATCTCGTCGCTGGTCACCTCTTCCGCCTCGGCCTCGTACGTCGTGAGCACGCGGTGGCGCAGCACGTCAGGGGCGATCGCCTTCACGTCGTCGGGGGTCACGAAGGCGCGGCCGCGCAGGAAGGCGTGCGCGCGCGAGGCCTGCGCGAGCGAGATGGTGGCGCGGGGGCTCGCGCCGAACTCGATGAGCTGATCCAGCTCGTCGAGGCCAGCCTGCTTGGGCTCGCGCGTCGCGTGCACGATGTCGACGATGTAGTCGACGATCCGGTCGTCCATGTACAGGTCGGCGATACGCGCCCGGGCGTCGAGGATCGCCTCCGGCGTCGCGACGTGCCTGATGTCGATCGCGTGGCCGCTCGCCATCCGACGCATGATCTCCCGCTCCTCGTCGCGCGTCGGATACCCGACCCGCAGCTTGAGCATGAAGCGGTCGACCTGCGCTTCCGGCAGCGGGTAGGTCCCCTCCTGCTCGATCGGGTTCTGCGTCGCCAACACCAGGAAGGGCTCCTCGAGCTTGTACGTCGTGCCGCCGATCGTGACCTGCTTCTCCTGCATCGCCTCGAGCAGCGCCGCCTGCACCTTGGCGGGCGCGCGGTTGATCTCGTCGGCGAGGATGATGTTGGCGAAGATGGGCCCCTTCTTCACCATGAACTTGCCGGTCGACTGATCGTAGATCTGCGTCCCCACGACGTCCGCCGGCAGCAGATCCGGCGTGAACTGGATGCGCGAGAAGGTCGTGGAGATCGTCTCGGCGAGAGTGCGGACGGTCAGCGTCTTGGCGAGGCCGGGCACCCCCTCGAGCAGCACGTGGCCGCCGGTGAGGAGGCTGATGAGCAGCCGATCGATCATGTAGGACTGACCGACGACGCGCAGCGCGACCTGGCTGCTGACGTCCTGGATCAGGCGGGCATCGGCGGTCGATGAGACTTGTGTGGCCACGGATCTCTCTTGGCGGACAGTGAAGTACGGTCCTGCATGGACGACCAGCGAGCCCCTCGTGAAACGATCTTCCCTGCCGACGGCCGCGCGGTGGTCGTTGCCGCTCGTCCGCTCATCCGCTCATACGCTCGAACGACCTACAAGGGTCCTACAGCCGCTCCAGCGACGCCCGCTCCGCCCTGGTGAGCGAGCGCACTTTTCCCGGCGCGAGGTCGCCCAGCTCCACCGGGCCGAACTTGACGCGCACCAGTCGATCGACCTCGAGGCCGAGGGCCTCGCACATCCGCCGCACCTCGCGATTCCGCCCTTCGCTGATCGTGATGTCCAGCTCCCACCTGCCTCTGCCCGTTCTCCGTGCCTGGATCTTCTTGGGGCGCACGAGCCCGTCCTCGAGCTCGACGCCGAACCGCGCCTGCTCGGCGGCGACGTCGCCCTCTCCGAGCACCGACGCGACGTACGTGCGCTCCACCTCGTGGCTCGGATGGGTGAGGCGATGCGCCGCGGCCCCGTCCGTCGTGAGCAGCAGCACCCCTTCGGTGAGGAAGTCCAGGCGTCCGACGTAGGTGAGCCCCGGCCGCGCCGGCACGAGGTCGAACACCGTCTTTCGTCCTTCGGGATCGTGCCGCGAGGTGATCACCCCTGCCGGCTTGTGCAGGACGAACCACTCGGTGGGCGCCGGCGCGCCGATCTGCTCGCCGTCCACCCGGATCACGTCGCGCTCGGGATCGACCGTCTGGCCCACCTGCGCCGGCGAGCCGTTCACCGTCACGCGGCCGTTCGCCACGAGCTCCTCGGCCTTCCGACGCGAGAGCACGCCGGCCCGCGCGAGGGCGCGCTGGATGCGCATCGGCTCCGCCATCAGAGGGCGCGCGGCTCGGCGCGGAGGGCGATCGCCAGCTCGTCGGAGCGCGGCAGCTCCTCGAGGTGCCGCAGGGCGAAGTACTCGAGGAAGATCGGCGTCGTGCCGTAGAGCAACGGGCGCCCCAGCCCTTCCCCGCGTCCCACGACGTCGATCAGGCCGCGTTCGTGGAGCGACTTGAGCACGCTGCCGACCGAGACGCCACGAATCTCCTCGATCTCGGCGCGCCCGAGCGGCTGGCGGTAGGCGATGAGGGCGAGCGTCTCGAGCGCCGCCGCGCTCAGGCGCGCGGGCCGCGCCGCGAGCTGCGCCCGCTCGATCGCTTCGGTGTACTCGGCGCGGGTGAGGATCTGCCACCCACCCCCGATCTCCGTCAGCTCGACCCCGTGCCCTTCCACGTCGTAGTGCTCGCGAATCTCCTCGAGCGCGGCCGCCACGGCGGCCCTGGATGCTTCCGGATCGAGCGCGAGCAGCTCCTCGGTCGGCACCGGGCGCGCGCTCGCGAAGAGGGCCGCTTCAAGCAGCTTCGCTAGCGGCGTCACGCGTGATCTCCACGTTGGCGAATGGTCTGGGTTGTTGTACGCGACATTCTCCGAGCTTCGCCATCTCCAGCAGGCCGAGGAGGGTGGACAGCACCTGCCACGGCTCGGCGCCCCGGGTCACGAGGTCGGTCCAGCGGGCATGCGCGCGCAGCGCCAGCAGCGCCCGGATCACGCCGATCGCGCCGGGCACGTCGATCGCCCGCGGCACCACGTCGTGGACGCCCGGGTCCTTCGTCACGCGAAGGATGCGATCCACCGCCGCGAGCAGCTCGCTGAGCGAGAGCGCGAGGGGCGACTCCGGCGGAGCAGCGGCCTGCGGGAGGTACGCGCGGGCGAAGCGGTTGCGGCGTTCCTCGCCGGCGCGCTCCAGCACGTCGACGACCTCGCGCATCTGCTGATACTCGAGCAGTCGGCGCACGAGCTCCGCGCGCGGATCGTCCCACCCCTCGTCGCCCTCGGGGCGCGGCAGCAGCAGCTGCGCCTTGATGCGCAGCAGGCGCGCCGCCATCTCGAGGTAGTCGGCGGCCTCGTTCAGCTGCAGGGTGCGAATGCGCTGGAGGAACTGCTCGGCGACACGCGCGATCGGGATGTCGTAGATGTCGACCTGCTCCTCGCGGATGAGCGTGAGCAGGAGATCGAGCGGTCCGGAGAAGTCGGTGAGCTCGACGACGAACGACGCCGGACCGGGAAGCTCGGCGCCCGCAGTGGGAGGCACTTCCATCATCGTAGCCACTGCGTCGCCGTCGGCAGGACGAAGGTGCTCACGAGCGCCACCGTCCACTCGAAGAAGAGGAGGGCCGGGTACAGCCACGCCTCGAGCACGCGTTGACCGACCCAGAGGAGCAGCACCAGCACCAGCAGCCCGTACCGCGCGAGCCGCACGTACTGGATGGCCAGCGGGCGTGGCAACAGGTACTTGACGACGTGCGATCCGTCGAGCGGCGGGATCGGCAGCAGGTTGAAGGCGACGAGCACCGCGTTGATCTGGATGCCGAGCACGAACATCGCCTGCAGGATGCCGAGGGTGGTCCGCAACGGCTCCACCGCCTGGCCGAGGAGGCCGGTGAGCACGATGAGCAGCGCGCAGGCGATGGCGATGAGGAAGTTCGTGGCCACCCCCGCGAGCGAGACGATGATGTCCCCACGCCGGACGTTGCGATAGTTGCGCGGGTCGACGGGCACCGGCTTCGCGCCGCCGAGCACCGGTCCGTTCACTCCGGCGGCTGCCGATCCGATCAGCATCATGAGCGGCAGCAGGATCGTGAAGAAGGGATCGATGTGCCTGGCCGGGTTCCAGCTCAGCCGGCCGGCGTCGAGCGCCGTGCGATCTCCCTGTCGGAGCGCCGCCAGGCCGTGCGCGATCTCATGCGCGATGACCGAGAAGAGCAGGACGGGCGCGACGAGGAGGATGATCTGGAGCGTCTGCAACCGGGGGCGGGCGAGGTGGCCGGGCACCCTGCGAGCCAGTGGTGCGCAACGGGCGTAAGGTAGCCGCCCCCGGGGGGAGAGTAAAGCGAGCCGTCAGTCCGCGACCGCGTATCCCGAGAAGTGGAGTGTGGTGAAGGTCACCGTCTGCGCGACCGTGTCGTCCACGCTGGTCATCGGCTCCAGCAGCGCCTTCGTCTGCGGATCGATGTTCCACGCGGTCATGGGCGCACGCAGGATGTCGGAGCGGCCGCAGCGGCCGTAATCGAGGGTGATGACCACCGGCTGCGCGAACACATAGTGCTCGCTCGAATCGGTGGTCACCTCGATCTCGACGTACTTCGACTCCGGCACGCGGAGCGTGAACGTCGTCGGCGAGAGGACGGCGTTGGCGGGGATCACCACCTGCGTCCCCCCTGCCGCGAGTACGCCGCCCAGGGGCCCGATCAGCGCCGTCGCGCTCTGCGCGGTGCCCGCGGGACAGGTGATGAGCGACGGTGCCTGATCGAACAGGCCAAGGAGCGACGAGTGGTCCGACGGACGCGGCCCGGCAGTGCGCTCCACCGAGCACGCTGCGCCGGCCGATCCGAGGCTCAGCAGGACGAGCAGATACGACCGGGTACGACGGAGCATCGAGTACGCCTCAGCTGGCTATATTGGGTGCCGGTGAGCGATGCAGAGGCCGTACCCAGCCGGCGACGCGGCCCGGCAACATTGCGATTGGCGACTTGATGCCCTCCCGCGACGAAGACGCAGCAGAAAACGCCCTCGAAGCCGGCCTCCGCGCGGAGCACGCGGACGACCTGCAACGGGCGCTGCACCATTACGCCGATGCGGCGATTCGCGGCGCGGGGGTAGCGGCGATCGTCGCCCGATCCCTCGTTCGCCAGGCTGGGGTGTACCGGCGGTTGAGCGAGTGGGACGTCGCAGCCGATTATGCGCGCCGCGCCCACGAGCTGGCCCAAGGGGCCGGCCTTCCCGAGCTCCATGCGGAAGCGCTGGTCGCCCAGGGCAATGCGCTGATGTGCAGCGGTCGTCTGGAGGAGGCATCGGGCGTCTACCAGCGACTCGTGCGTGCCGCGACGAACGACCGGCAGCGCGGCATCGCCATGCAGAACATCGGCTCCATCCATGCGCGCAAGGGCGACTGGGAGTGGGCAGCCGAGGCCTTCCACTCCTCTCGCTGGCTCTTTCGGAGCGCAGGGTACGCGCGTGGCGAGGCGATCGCCCTCAACAACCTGGGCCGGCTCGCGCACGACCAGGGAGATCACGCCGAGGCGGAGGGGCTGTTGCAGCAGGCGCTCGCCGCCGCGCGGGAGGTGGGCGACGCGGAGCTCGCCGCGCTGGCGCTGATCAACCTGGCGCAGGTCCGCGTGGGGCTCGGCAAGCTCGCCGAGGCGCTGCCGATGGCCGCGGAGGCGTTCGGGCATTTCAGCGTCTCGGAGAACCGGTGGCGGCAGATCGAGTGTCTCTGCGTCCTCGCCGAGATCGCCGAGCGTGAAGGTCAGGGCGAGCAGGCGCGGGTGCACTTCGGTCGTGCGCGCGACATCGCACAGGCGATCGGTGCGCGGGTGGAGCTGGCGCAGATCGAGGCGCGCCTGGCGCCGCGGCAGTGACCGCCGCCAAAGTGCTG
>JABFYH010000058.1 GCA_013361335.1 Gemmatimonadaceae bacterium
ACGCCGGCGACGCGCAGCTCGCGGCGTGCGCCGAAGTTGCACTGCACGAGCACGCCGACGGTGTAGCCGCCCTGCGCATCGGTGAGCTTTCGCGACGCGGTGCCGATGCCGCCCTTGAAGCCGTGGCACACCATCCCGGTGCCGCCGCCGACGTTGCCCTCGGGCACCGCGCCACCGCGGGCGCCGTCGAGGGCGGCGATGGCATGCTCCGGCTTCACGTGAAAGCCGTTCAGATCGTTGAGGCGGCCGTCCCAGGTCTCGGCGACGACGGGCAATCCCCACGGTTGCAGGCCGGGCCGCGAGACCTGCCACTGAAGGATCGCGTCGCGCACGACACCGACGCTGTGGGTGTTGGTGATCGCGATGGGCCCCTCGAGGATTCCGCTCTCCTGGAGCCAGGTGGTGCCGGTCATCTCGCCGTTGCCGTTCAGCGTGAACCAGGCGCCGAACACGGGATCCGCGCTGCTCCTCCCTCTCGGATGCACGACGGTCACGCCGGTGCGAATGGGCCCCTTGCCGACGACGAGCTTGCCGCTGCCGCTGATCAGCGTGGTGTGCCCGACTTCCACGCCGGCGACGTCGGTGATCGCGTCGAGTGGCCCCGCGGTGCCGCCGATGAGCGGCGTGATCCCGAGCTCGCGCGCGCGTGGCTTCTGCGCGGTGGCGCTCGTGATCGCGGTCAATAACAGCGCCATCAGGCCGAATCGAGCGGGCGTTCGGGATCGAGCATTCCCTCCCACTGCGCCGCCAGACGCAGCACGCGCCCGCGCCGAGCCGCGCGGCAATCCTTCGCCGAGCGCAAGGGTCACGACACCGACCCCAACACGTCGCGGAGGATCGACGCGATCTCGTCGATCTGAGCCGGCTCGATGATGAGCGGCGGCGACAATGCGATCGTGTCGCCGGTGACGCGGGCGAGGAGGCCGTGCTCGAAGCACTTGACGAAGGTCTCGAAGCCGCGCGCGCCAACCGCGCCCGCGCGCGGCGCGAGCTCGATGCCGGCCACGAGGCCCAGGTTGCGGACGTCGATCACGTGAGGCGCGGCGCGCAGTGCGTGCATCGCGGTCTCCCACTGCTGCTCCAGCGACGCCGCCCGCGCGAACAGGCCCTCTCTCTCATACAGATCCAGCGTCGCCAAGGCGGCAGCGCAGGCGAGCGGGTGGCCGGAATAGGTGTAGCCGTGGAAGAACTCCACCCCCGATTGCGTCGCGTCGCACACCGCGTCGTAGATGTCGCGTCGAGCGAACACCGCGCCCATGGGCACGGCGCCATTCGTCAATCCCTTCGCCACCGTCATCAGGTCCGGCGTGACGCCGAAGCGCTCCGCCGCGAACGACGCACCCAGGCGGCCGAAGCCCGTGATCACCTCGTCGAAGATGAGGAGGATGCCGTGGCGGTCGCAGATCGCGCGCAGGCGCTCGAGGTAACCCGTCGGCGGAATGAGCACGCCCGTGGAACCGGCGACCGGCTCGACGATCACTGCGGCAATGGTCGCCGCGCCTTGGTCGGCGACGAGGGTTTCGAGCGCGTCGGCGAGCTGCGCGCCCCACGCTGGCTGGCCGCGCGAGAAGGCGTTGTGCTCGAGGTCGTGCGTGTGCGGCAGATGCGCCACGTGCGGCAGGAGCTGTCCGCTGAAGGCGAGACGATTGGTCTCGATGCCGCCGACGGAGATGCCGCCGAATCCCACGCCATGATATCCGCGTTGCCGCCCGATGAAGGTCACGCGCTCGGACTCACCCCTCGCTCGATGATACGCCAGTGCCATCTTGAGCGCGGTGTCGACCGCCTCCGAGCCGGAGTTGGTGAAGAAGACGCGTTCCAGCCCCGCCGGCAGCATCGCGACCAGCCGATCCGCCAGCTCGAAGGCGAGCGGGTGGCCCATCTGGAATGGCGGCGCATAGTCCATCTCCCCCGCCTGCGCCGAGATCGCGTCGACGATCTCGTCGCGGCAATGGCCCGCGTTCACGCACCAGAGACCCGCCGCGCCGTCGAGGATGCGGCGGCCGTCGGACGACCGGTAGTGCATTCCCTTGGCGGAGGCGAGGAGCCGAGGCGCGCGCTTGAAGGCGCGGTTGGCCGTGAACGGCATCCACTGCGCGTCGAGCGCGACCTGCGTGTCGTTCATCAGGTTGGCAGTCATGACATCCAGTTGGTTCCGGCTTCGCGATTCCACTTCGTGGTCGTCTTCTTCGTCTTCGTCCAGAACTCGATCGAGCCGCGCCCGGTGATGTCACCGACGCCGAACGACGACTCGCCCCAGCCGCCGAAGCCGAAGGGCTCCCGCGGCACCGGCACGCCGACGTTGACGCCGATCATCCCCGCCGTCGCCCGCTCGGCGACGTAGCGTGCGGTCGCGCCGCGCTCGGTGAACACGGCGGCGGCGTTGCCGAAGGGGGAGGCGGCCTCGATCTCCAGCGCGCGGTCGAGCGACGGCGCGCGCACGATGGCGAGCACGGGGCCGAAGACCTCGTCCTGGGCGATGCGCATGTCGGGCGTCACGCCGTCGATGACGGTCGGGCCGACGTAAAAGCCGTCTTCGTGGCCGGGTACGGTCACGCCGCGTCCGTCGAGCAGCACGCGCGCCCCCGCCTGCTCCGCTTCGGTGATGTAGCGCTCGATGCGCTCCTTCGCGGCGCGGGAGATCACGGGGCCGAGGGTCTCGCCCGGCACGAGCCGACGCGCGTGCTCGACGACGCGGGACACAATGGCGTCGGTGCCGCCGACGGCGACCATCACGCTCGCCGCCATGCAGCGCTGCCCCGAGCAGCCCGACATCGACGCCGCCACGTTGCTCGACGTCATCTCCGGCTCGGCGTCCGGCATCACGATGAGGTGATTCTTCGCGCCCCCGAGCGCGAGCACGCGCTTGAGGTTCGATGTCCCCCGCCGGTAGACCTCCTTCGCGACGCGCGTGGAGCCGACGAAGGTGATGGCGTCGATGCCGGGATGATCGCAGATCGCCTCGACCACCTCGCGCGCGCCGTGCACGACGTTGAACACGCCGGCCGGCAGCCCGGCCTCGGTGAGCAGGTCGGCGATGCGCCCCGCGCTGAGTGGCACCAGCTCGCTCGGCTTGAGCAGCATGCAGTTGCCGAGGGCGATGGCGTTGGGGATGGTCCAGTGCGGGACCATGCTCGGGAAGTTGAAGGGCACCACCGACGCGACGACGCCGACCGGATGCCGCTCCGTGCGGCACTCCACCCCCTTGCTCACCTCGAGCACCTCCCCGGTGGCGAGCTGCGGCAGCGCGCAGGCGAACTCGGTGAGCTCGATGGCCTTGAGGATCTCGGCACGGGCCTCGGCGTCGACTTTACCGTGCTCCTCGACGATGAGGGCGGTGAGCTCGTCGACGTGCCGCTCGAGGAGGGCGCGGTACCGGAAGAGGATCTGGACACGCTCCTTGATCGGCGTCGCTCTCCACGCGGGGAGGGCCGTCGTCGCGGCGCGGACGGCGGCGTCGACCGCGGCGGGGGTCGAGAGCGGAGACCGCGCGATGACGGCGCCGGTGGCCGGGGCGTGCACGTCGAGCAGGCCGCCGTCGCCGGACAGCCAGGCGCCGCCGATGAAGTTTCGGACGGTGCCATGCTTCGGCGTAGTCGCCGGCGTGGGGGACGAGGGAGAGAGTGTGGCGGACACGGGTTCCTAAATGGTTCAGCGCTGCCATGAGTTACAGAATCGCCGCGGTGGCGGCAAGGCTGCGCGCTAGGACGACTCCAGGCGGTAGCGCAGCCAGAGCACGTCTTCGGGTCGTCGCGCGTCTCGACGCGGATGTCGCGCGGGCCGTAGAGCATGGTCGCCGGATTGACGCTCGGAGACGAACAGCGCGTTCGAGACGGCATCGCAAGCGGCGAGCTGGTCCCGGTGCTGGAGGAGTTCTCGACACCGTTCCCGGGATTCTACCTCTATTATCCGCAGCGACGGCACGCCTCCCCGGCGCTCCGTGCGCTCATCGATTACCTGCGCCGTGTGCGGCGCAGGTAATCGATGGACTACTCGGTTTGAATCGGTAGGACCCTACGCCGGGTACTTCTCCTTCAGTGCGCGCGCCTTCGTGAGGTGCTCCTGCACCTTGCCGCTCGCCTTCACGAGCATTGCGCGCAGATCGGCGTTCGTGGTGTTCTTCGCGGCGTCCTGCAGCTTGTCGAGCACCTTCTGATGTCCGTCGATCTCGTCGTCGAGGTAGGCCTTGTCCCAATCCGCCCCTGCCGCCTTGCTCCCGAGGTCCTTCAGGTGATCGCCGCTCGCCTTCATCAGGTCGCGCACATCGTCCTGCGCGGTGTCGGGCGTGACGTTGTGCTTCTTGGCGAAGGCGGTTCCCTCGGCGAGCATCGCCTGGTGGTCGGTCACCATCTGGCGGGCGAACGCCTTCACGCCGGCATCCTTGGCCTTGGTCTGCGCCGCCTTGCCCTCGGCGATCTCACCGTTGCTCGCGGCGGCGGCGTAGGCGAGGATGTGTCCATCGGTCCAGCCGTTGGTGTGGGCGCCCGTCGAGTCGTGCTGCATGCCGACCATCGACGAGTCGCGGCGCGCGGCGGCCGAGTCGCGCATCGCCAGGGTGTCACCGGTGGCGGCGTCCTTCTTGGCGCAGGCGCCGATGGTGACGGCGAGGGCGGTGAGGAGAATTGGATGGATCGTGCGCATGGGCAGGTCTCCTGACGGGTGAGATAAGGTGAGCGGGAGCGAACATGCAAGTTGTGCGCTGAACGCGGGTTCGGGCGCCAAGTATCCGGCGTGACGACGTCCAACGGTTACCGCACCAGATCGCACTCGTGGTCGGCGAGGTCGCGGATCGAGCACTCGACCATGGGTGCGCGGATCGCCCCCGAAGCAGCGGGCCCCGCGATCGAGAATGTCGCGGGGCCCGGATCCACCCTCGTGGATGTCGTGCGTCGTTTCTGATGCGTGCGTGGATGCACGCCGGTTGCGCGCTCGTGCGCGCGTGTCGTTCGCGCCCGGTCCTGCGTCGTTCGTCCATCGATGTGCGTCGAGTCAGCCGAGCGGCCACGGGTCGGATTGTTCCTGGCGGGTGAGCCCGGAACGCGACTCGCTCGGGGGCGTGGCATCGACCCGGGCGTCGTCTGCGTTCGCGGGCGAGGTCGGACCCGACCGGGCGGTCGGCTGCGCGTCCGACGTCGCGCGTCTGGCGTCGTCGTCCGGTGCAGGACGGGTGGGATCGTGCGCGTGGCTCACGTACGCACTGCTCCTGGTGGGCGGTCGCTGGAATCGAGTGATCTTCGTCAATTTTTTCTGCATCAAGCGCGCCGCGCAGCCAGTCGACCTCGAGGCCGGCGCTCGCGCACGGTGTCGCTCAGTCGAGCCAGCCGTCGCGCGCGAGCAGAGTCGGCCGCCCGCCGAGCGCATCGCCGCGCACGCGGTCGGTCTGGAAGAGAACGTCGACGCCGGGGACGCGGTCCGCCGCCTTCCGCGCCGCCTGCCGCATCTGCACGCCGCGGATGATCGGCGCCTGGTCGGCGTTGAGGTTGTATGCGGCCCAGTAGTGGATGAAACGGAGGTCGTAGTAGAGCTGCGACGCGTCGAGTCCGGCATGCCAGCCGACGTACAGGCCGGGCACGAACCCGGCCTTCGCGACGGCGGAGTGCCACTCGTTGCAGTACGCGATGACGATGTCGGGGTCGGTGCCGGGTGCGACCCCCTCGAGGTCGCACCAGATCGTCACGCCGGGCGGGATGCCGATGCGCTCGGCCTCCCTGGCGGCGAAGGCGCCGTAGCTCCGGCCCTTGGTTGGCGTGGGCGCCCACGCCGATTCCGACGCGACGTGCTGCACCGGCATCACACCGAGTCCAGCGGCGAGGAGGGCGGTGGCTTCGGGGCGTTTCAGGTCTTTCGCATTCGACTGCACGCGACCGACGTAGCGGAGACAGAAGCGGTAGCCGCGGGCGTGGAATGCGGCCGCGATCTTCGGCGAGATCTTCTCGTCGGTGTCGAAGCCGCGAACGCCGTCGGGGGCGGTGTAGACGTGGCCGTCGAGCATCAGGTCCTTCCGTCAAGGGTTTTCAGCTCGAGAGCGGACTCTCGAATCGACAGCATGATCCAACAGATGGCCATCACCGTCGACCTTCCCGACGACTCTCACGGAATCGCCATTTCCCGCCAGGCTCCCCTGCTGCGCCAACCCCGGCCCCACCAGCTCCTCCCACGTCCTCGGCGTCCCGAAGAAGGTCACCGTGAACACCATCACCCCCGTCGCGCAGATGAGGAGCGTGAACACCCACACCATCACCACCCCCGCTCGCCGAACGGCCCCGCCGGTGTCTGCTGCGCCATCGCCGCTCTGCCCGGCCACCCGCGCGAACGCCACCAGCGCCGCCATCAACCCCAGCGTGACGACGACGCCGAGCACGGCGACGGCCGGCCCCAGCTTGAACGAGGCGACGATGGCGATGGATGCGGCGATCCCGGCGACGCCCGCGGCGTAGCGGACCGCAGGCACTGCTGCGATCGCCTCGTGAATGATCCGATGTGGTGCGATCGACATGTGAGCTCTCGCATGGACATGGTCATCTTTCCTGGTCCACTGTCGGCGTCGACATGTGGCTTCGAGAGATGCTCACCGGGGGGTTACACCTGAGAGCTCGGGCTCGCCGAGGGGCACGCCGCTGATTCTCACCCGCGGATAGCGTTGCGGGGAGCGTAGCCGACCTTCGCTACGCTCCCCGGCCATGTAGCAGAGCGAAATGCGTTATCCGCTCTGGTCCGATGTCATCGTACGTGCCGGCGATCTGCCTCGGCCCGAGATCGGCCGCCACCTCGAGCCTCGCGGCTAGGTGACTGTCTGATCCTGGCTAGCCGGCCCCGCGCCCTTGCGAGGACGGTTGGTCACCTGGTACGACCATGCGGTGAGCAGGCCCGCCGCCACGACGATGAAGATCGTATGGAGCACGCGAGCGGCCATGCTCTCGAAGGCCATCGCCTCGATCGCGAGACTGCATCCCAGGCTCAACACCCCGTAGCGAGCGAGCTTCGGCCCACGCGACATGAAGAACCAGCAACACAGGACGACCTGGAGCACCAACGCCGGCGGTTCGGACAGGAAGGCGAGGAAGGTCGGCACGATCAGGTGTGGTTATAAGGGTAGAGTCGATTGCGCAGCCGGCAGAACTGGTTCTCCTTCGCCAACCCGAGAAAGTTGTTGTACGCCTTGGCAATGGTGTATGACGAGGCCAGCGTGACGAAGACGGTCACCGGCGCCGCCGCGCCAGCGGTGCCGACCGTGGCTCCGGCCGAACCGAGTACCGTGGCGCCGCCCGCATAGGCGGCGGCCACGAATTCCGCCCACGCGAAGATCTCCGCGTTTCGTGTGGCGTCGCACGGCCCGTCTTCCTGCGTATCGGCGGTAAAGAACGCCGGGTCGTCGATCGCCTCCTGCGGTATCGTCAACGTGAAGGCCGTCATGCCGGGTGGGACACTGCCGCCCCCGGCGCCGCCGCCCGTGCCCGGGTCGATGGTGGGGTCGTCGGCGGCAATCATCTGCACGCCGACTACGGTGTCTCCGCCGGCGAGCAGATTTCTGCCCGCCATTGGTGCCGGCATGGGTCTCGTGGCAGCGTCGCCCGAACAGCCCGACGCCAACGTTACCACCAGCAGACAGCGCACGATAGAGAGCGATCGCGCCCTCGGCCTGGTCGTGCCATCGGACGGATTGCTGCGTTCTCGCCGAAGTTCGGTTGCCATGGTATGGTCCTCTGCGAGGGAGATGACTGACAGCACGTCGCGGCGGCGCGCGTGCCTTCGTCGCCCTTCATCGATCGTCTCCAGCGAGGGAGACGCGAAGCGGCATAGAGAGAGCACGCCTCCACGATGCGTCTACGTACTGGCGGCGGCGGCGACCGATCATGGGCCCACGAGTGACGCGGCACATCCTCGCGCTGCGTTCCCGGCAGGGCTGATCCGCGGTCGGTTCGTGAGGGAGGGCCGAGGACTTGCGGTGTCGGTTCCGCCTTCGTTCGCGCGAACGCACGCCGCCGCACATGCCACATCCGCCATGGAGACGCCGATGGTCAGCCGACGAAGCTTCCTCGTGACGACCGCCGCTGCGGCCGCAGGTCTCGCCGCCGGGTGCCGGTCAGGTGGCATCGCGCCCGCCCCCTCGTCAGACATCTCGTCGACCGCCGCACCCGAGAAGCTCGATCGCCTTGGCGTCGGTCTCTTCACCCTGCCGAAGTCGCTGTCGAACGATTTCGACGGGACCCTCGCGATGCTCGCGCGGCTCGGCTACACGGAGGTCGAGCTGTTCGGCCCCTATCCGTTCAGCGTTCAGTCGGCGCAGGAGGGATGGCGGCGAGCGTCGACGACACTCGGCTTCTCGGGCAGCGGCTTCTTCGGCCGGACGGCGCGCCAGGTGCGCGACAGCCTCGACCGCAACGGACTCACCTCACCATCGATGCACGTCGACCTCGACACCCTGCGCGACAGGCTCGATGCGATCGGCGAGGCGGCGCACGAGATCGGATGGCGCTATGCGGGCATCGCGTCCATCCCCGAGGAGCGTCGGCGCACGCTCGACGACTACCGGCGGATGGCGGACGAGCTCAACGCGATCGGCGCGCGCGCGAAGCCGATGGGCTTCAAGGTGCTCTATCACAATCACGGCTACGGGCTCACGCCGGTGGGCGGGCAGATCCCGGCACGCGTGCTCTTCGACCGGCTCGACCCGAGCGTCGTCGCGCTCGAGATGGACATCTACTGGACCGTCGCCGGCGGAGCGGACCCGGTCGAGCTGCTGGACGCCTACCCGCGCCTCTATCGGCTGATGCACGTGAAGGACATGTCGAAGCTGGTGCGCTTCACCCGCGGCGGCGACGTGCAGGACGTCATGTCGCTCTTTCCGTTCATGACGACCGCGGGCGCCGGCGTGCTGGACCTGCGGCGCATCCTCGGTCACGCGAAGCGCAACGGCGTCGAGCACTTCTACGTCGAGCAGGACCTCGCCGCCGACCCACCGGCGCAGCTCGGGGCGAGCATCCGCTACCTGCGCGACGCCACGCTGACGATCTGATGACGACGCGGCTCGCTGCACGCCTGCGGGAGGAGTTCGGCGAGATCGACATCCACCTCTTCGACCAGCTGCTGCACGGACGGATCGCCGAGGGGATGCGCGTGCTCGATGCCGGCTGCGGCACGGGGCGCAACCTCGTGCTGCTCATGCGCGAGGGGTTCGACGTGCAGGGCGTGGATGCGAGCGAGGACGCCATCGCGAAGATTCGCGCCCGCGCCGCGCGCCTGGCCCCGCGTCTCGACGCCGACCGCTTCCGCGTCGAAGCGGTGGAGGCGATGTCGTTGGCCAACGACGCCGTCGACGTCGTGATCTCGAGCGCGGTGCTCCACTTCGCGCGCGACGACGCCCACTGGCTCGCGATGGTACGCGAGATGTGGCGGGTGCTCGCGCCGGACGGCATCCTGTTCGCCCGGCTGGCGATGTCACTCGGACAGCCGGGCTTGCGCCCACTCGAGGGGCGCCGCTTCGCGCTGCCCGACGGGAGCGTCCGTTACCTCGTCGACGCCGACCTGCTGCGATCCACCACGTCGCAGCTCGGCGGGACACTCCTCGATCCGATCAAGTGCACCGTGGTCGACGGCCTGCGATCCATGGGGACCTGGATCGTGCGTAAGGGCGAACCGCGGAGCTGAGTGTCTTCATGCGCCCGGTCCGGGTTCCCGGTGGATGACGGGGCGACTGTCGCTCTGACGGCTAGCGTAGCGATTTGCTGAGGGAGCTGCTTGACCGGCCCGCGGTTGCGCCCTATGTCCATCGACGCCAGATCTGTCCCCGCTCATCGCCCTCACCTCGCCTGAATGCCCCCGGTCGGCAGAACGATCCGCGCGCTGATCCTGATGGCCCTTGCCGCCGCTCCCCTGTCGGCCCAGCAGCGATCCGCTCCGGCATCGGCGACCTTCGCACACTTCGTCGATCGCTATCTCGACGACTTCGCGCGACGTCATCCGTCCATCGCCGCCGGCAACGGTCTCCACCAGCACGACGCCCTGCTCGACGACTTCTCGGCCCGCGCCATCCGTCGCGAGATCGCCGCGCTCCGACGCGACCAGGCGCGACTCGAGCGGTTCGATCCGGCCGCCCTCTCCCCCGACGAGCGTGTCGACCGGCGCATCCTGCTCGGCATCATCGACGGGTGGCTCCTCGAGCAGGAGACCCTCCAGAACTGGCGCCGCAATCCGATGCTCTACGCGTCGGCGCTCAGCGATGGCGTTCACAACCTCATGACCGTCGAGAGCGATCCGCCCGCCGTGCGGATGCGGCTCGTCATCGCCAAGCTCGCCCAGGTGCCGGCGCTCCTCTCCTCGGCCCGCACCAACGTCGTGAACCCGCCGCGGGTGTTCGCCGAGCGTGGCGTCACGTTCATGCGCGGCGCAAGCGAGATGCTGGGGAAGGATCTCGACCTCGCCTTCGCCGGCGCCGGCACGCCCGCATTGCGCGACTCGCTCCGCAAGGCGGCGAACAAGGCGATCCCGCTCATCGACGCGTATGCCGCGTGGCTGGAGAAGGAAGTCGTTCCCCACGCGTCGGGCGACTACGCGATCGGTGGCGCCAACGTCGCTCGTCGCTACAGGGCCGAGGAGCTGATCGACCTGCCCCTGCCGGCGCTGGTCGCGCTGGGCGAGCGCGAGCTACAGCGCGAGCAGGCGACATTCCGCGCCGCGGCCGAGCGGCTCGCGCCAGGGCAGGACCCGCAAGCCACCTGGCTCGCCGTGCGGCGCGACCATCCGCCCCAGGGCGGCGTGGTGGGCGCGGCGGAGCGGATCACCGATTCGCTCACCCATTTCGTCCGGAGCCATGGGATCGCGTCCATCCCAGCGGGCGAGCGCGTCGTCGTGAAGCCGGCGCCCCCCTTCGACCTCGGCTTCGCGTCCATGCATGCGCGGCCGCCGCTGGAGAAGGTCAGCGTGAAGAGCGTCTTCTACATCACCGACGCGCCAGCGGGCCTGCCGGTCGAGCAGCACAACGAGTGGCTCGAGCGCTACAACTACGCGTCGCTCTCCAACACCGCGGCGCACGAGGCGGTGCCGGGCCACTGGCTGCACTCCATCTACATGCGCCGGACGCCGGGCAAGGTGCGCCGCATCTGGATCGGCCTCAATCCCTTTCCGCAGCCGTCGTCGGGCCAGGATGGCTGGGCCCATTATGCGGAGCAATTGGTTCTCGACGAGGGATACGGTGCGGGCGATCCTCGGCTGCGGCTGGCGCAGTCGAGCGATGCGCTCACCCGGATCTGTCGCCTGCTCTCGGGGATCAGGCTGCATACCGGCGAATGGACGCTGACCGACGCGCAGCGCTGCTTCGAGCAGGAGGCGTACGTGGCCGCGCCGGCGGCGAAGCGCGAAGCCGAACGGGGCACGTACGACCCCACCTACGGGGGATATTTCCTCGGCAAGCGCGGACTGCTCGCGCTGCGCGATGATTACGCAAAGGCGCGCGGACAGGCGTTCACGTTGCGCGAGTTCCACGAGCGAGTGATGAGCAATGGCATCGCGCCGATCTGGGCGCATCGGCAGCTGCTGCTCCCCGGCGATTCGTCCGCCGTGATCCGCTGACCGACTCCTGTAAGAGCATCAGGGACTTCGAATCGATCGGCGTGTTTCATCGGCTCGCCTCCGCCTGCCGATACTGGAGCCATGCGGCTCCCCCTTTCGCTCCCCTCTCTTCGTCTCAACCTCGGCCCCAAGATCGCCCTCGCCGTCGGGGGGGGTCCTCCTCCTCACGACGACGGCTCTCGCCACCGTCGCCGAGCGGCTTCCTCGCCAGCATGAGCCACGAGCTCCGCACTCCGCTCGGCGCCATCATCGGCTTCACCAACGTTCTCCGCAAGAACAGCGCATCGGACACGACCACCGCAAGAGCGAGCGTCGAGGCAATGTCGACTGTGGCGCCGAGCCCGCGGAGACCGAGAAGACCGACGCCGCTCAGCGAAGCCTGGATGTCATGATGGGCAGTCACAACATCGTCCTTGGTAGTCATGACCGACGTTCTTCAGTAGCGTGTCGCCATCTCCGCAAGGTGTAGACTCCTCGCTCGCCGAGTACAGGACCCGCCCCACCAGGAGTCCGGTGCCCGGGATTATGCCCCGCACCCATGCTGCCGAAGCTCCCTAGACTGACGAACCCGCCGAAGGTGCGCCAGAGCCACGCCGCTCGCCCACACACACACGCCGCTGGCGGGCCGGGGTCGTCCTGGTCAGTAGATTGCTCGCGATGCCCGACCGAAACACCCCCATCCCCCCACCCAGCCGCCCGGTCTTCCTCGACCCGGGCGGCACTCGCTGGCGCCGCATCCGCGGGCTCGCGCTGGGGCTCGGCGTGCTCTCGACGATCCTCGCGGTCGTGCTCATCGTCGGCGTGCTCGTCCCGCCAGTGCTGCCCGATGTCGGGCGGGGGCTCCGCACCCCCGGCGCGATCGGCAGCGCCCCTCGCTTCGCGCTGTCCCGCTCGGCGCGCGAGCGCCTGGCCGCGCGGCGGCGGCTCTTCGTCGCCCGCGTGTCGCGTCAGGCGCTGCGCGGCGCTCGACGTCCCACCGCCCTCGAGCTGCCGCGTGACCCCACTCGTCGCACGCCCACGCCGGACAAGACGCTGAGCGTCGGCTTCTTCGTCAACTGGGACGACAACTCCTTCGTCTCGCTCAAGGCCCACGTCAACCAGCTCGACTGGGTCGTGTGCGAATGGCTCTTCCTCGCCCCCGGCGGCGACTCGATGCGCACGCGCATCGACCGGCGGGTACTCTACCTCACCCAGCGCCAGCCCGACTCCGCTCGCACCGGCGTCCTGGCGATGCTGACGAACTTCGATACCGCACGGGCGACCTTCGATCCCGCGCTGCTCCGCCAGCTCGTGAGCTCGCCCTCCCACCGCGCGGCCGTCGTCCAGCAGGCGGCCACCCTCGTGCGCACCTACGGCCTGGCCGGCGTCACGGTCGACTTCGAGGAGATTCCATCGGCCCTCGATCCGCAGGTGGCGCAGTTCGTCCGCGAGCTCGCGGCCGCGCTGCATCCCCTCGGCGCCGTCGTCGCGCAGGCCGTCTCGGCGGACATCGCGCCGGCGCCGTTGCGCGCCTACGCCGCCGCCGCCGACCGCGTCATCGTCATGCTCTACGACGAGCACGTTGGGCACGACGACGCCGGACCGGTGGCGAGCCAGCGATGGTATCTCCAGCGCGCCCAGCGGCTGCTGCGCGTCATCCCCCACGAGAAGGCGATCCTCGCCATCGGCGCGTACGGCTACGACTGGAGCGACGCGACCGCCCACGAGGTGGGAGACGAACGCACCTTCCAGGACGTGATGCGGAGCGCGCGGGCGCACGCCGCCGCCGTCCGCTTCGACTCGCTCGCCCTCAACCCGTATCTCACCTGGACCGACCCGGACTCCACCGACCACGTGGTCTGGTTCCTCGACGCCGTGACCGCCTCGAACCAGATGATGGTGGCGCGCAGCCTCGGCGCCGGCGGCGTGGCGATCTGGCGGCTCGGCGCCGAGGATCCGTCGCTCTGGCGCCTGATGCGGCGGGGCGGGACGCGGCCCGGGGGCGATTCGCTGGCGACACTGCAGAGCGAGTACGACGTCGAGTTCGACGGCAGCGGCGAGCTGCTGCGGATCGAGACGCGTCCGACGAGCGGACATCGCGAGCTGCGCGTCGATCCGGCGTCGGGGCTCATCGTCGACGAGCGCATGACGGCCTATCCGTCGCCGTACGTGGTGGCGCGCACGGGCGCGCAGCCGCATCGGGTCGCGCTCACCTTCGACGACGGGCCGGACGAGCGCTGGACGCCGATGATCCTCGACACCCTGCGCGCCCATCACGCGCCGGCGACGTTTTTCGTGATCGGCCAGAACGTCGAGCGCAACATTGCGCTCACCCGCCGCATCGCGCGCGAGGGGCACGAGATCGGCAACCACACCTTCCGGCATCCGAACCTCGCGCTGACGAGCCCCGTCGTGACGCGGCTCGAGCTGGACGCCACGGAGCGGATCCTCGAGGCGGTCCTCGACCGGCGCACGGGGCTGTTCCGTCCTCCCTACTTCGGGGACGCCGAGCCCACCACCGCCGACGAGCTCGTGCCGATCGGGATCGCCACCGACCTCGGATACACGACGGCCGGCCTGCACGTGGACTCCGACGACTGGCAGCAGCCTGGTGCCGAGCGGATCGTCGCCAACGTGATCGGCGGGCGGCGCCGCGCCCTCGCCTGCCTCGACTCGCTGCACCAGAAGCGCAGCGAGGACACGCCGCTCGAGGATGGTTGCAGCGGCAGCATCGCGCTCCTTCACGACGGCGGCGGCGACCGCGCCCAGACCGTCGCGGCGGTGGGACCGCTCATCGATTCCCTGCGCGCGGCGGGCGACACGCTCGTGCTCATCTCGGCGCTCGCCGGCCTGACGCACGAGCAGATGATGCCGACGCTCCCCCCGCAGAGCCGCGCGGTGCGCTACGGCGAGCTCGCCACCTTCGGCGCGCTCGGCCTCATCGAGTGGGGACTGTCGTTGCTGTTCGCGCTGGCCGTGGTGCTGGGGATCGGTCGCCTGATCGTCATCACGTTGCTCGCCGTGCTCCAGCGCTTCGGACGCTTCCGCGCGAGCCATCAGCGCGGGCCGGCCGAGTGGCATCCGACGGTGAGCGTCGTGATCCCGGCGTACAACGAGGCGGTGGTCATCACGCGGACCATCGAGAGCCTGCTGGCGCAGGGCTATCCCGGCTCGCTGCAGATCGTCGTCGTCGACGACGGGTCGCCGGACGACACCTATGCGGTGGCGTGCGCCGCCTTCGGCGCGCATCCGGATGTGTCGATCGTGCGCAAGCCGAACGGCGGGAAGGCGAGTGCGCTGAACGTCGGCATCGGGCACGCGACGGGGGAGATTCTGGTGGGCCTGGATGCCGACACCCTCTTTCCGCCGGGCACGATCACGCGTCTCGTCGCCCCGCTGGCCGACCCGCGGGTGGGTGCGGTGTCTGGCAACGCCAAGGTCGGCAACCGCACCAATCTCGTGACCCGCTGGCAGGCGCTGGAGTACATCACGAGCCAGAACCTCGACCGGCGGGCCTTCTCGCTGCTGGACTGCATCACCGTCGTGCCGGGCGCGATCGGCGCGTGGCGGACGTCGCTCGTCCGCGAGGTGGGCGGCTTCAGCGACGACACCCTCGCCGAGGATCAGGACCTCACCCTTCAGATCCGGCGGCGGGGTCACACGATCGCCTTCGCCGACGAGGCGATCGCCCTCACGGAGGCGCCGGACACCTTCGCCGGATTGGCGAAGCAGCGCTTCCGCTGGAGCTTCGGGACGCTGCAGTGCATGTGGAAGCACCGCGACGTGCTGCTCCGCCCGCGCTACGGAACGCTCGGTCTCATCGCGATGCCGAACGTCTGGCTCTTCCAGCTGTTGTTTACCGCCGTGTCGCCGCTGGCGGACCTGCTGGCGTTGTGGAGCCTGGTGAGCGTGTGGCTGGTGCGGCAGGAGCATGGCGCGACCTACGCGCTGACCAACCTGGAGCAGGTGCTCGCGTTCTATGCGGTGTTCCTGCTCGTCGACTGGAGCGCCGCCGTCGTGGCGTTCCTGCTCGAGCCGGGGGAGGAGCGGCGGCTGACGTGGCTCATCTTCCTCCAGCGCTTCGCGTACCGCCAGGTCATGTACTGGGTGGTGGTCCGATCATTTGCGGCGGCGGTGCGGGGGCACGTCGTCGGCTGGGGGAAGCTCGAGCGAAAGGGAACGGTGGACATGCAGAGGGCATAAGTTTGGCATGAGTCGCGACGACGGTGCGTTCCCTACCACCTGGAGGAGTGGCCGGCGTGGACGAAGGTCGTGTGCGCGATGACGAGGCTGACTTCCGCGCGCTGTTCGAGGCTGCACCCGGGCTCTATCTGGTGTTGA
>JABFYH010000021.1 GCA_013361335.1 Gemmatimonadaceae bacterium
GGATATCGACCGGGAATCCTGCTCCGCGCGCCTCTCGTCGCGGCGGCGATCGTCGTGCTGCTCGAGCGCTGCATCCGCCACCCCGAGAGGGGGCTTGCGAAGGTGGTGTCGAGCCGCGGCGCAGTGTACATCGGGTCGGCGTCGTACTCGCTCTATCTCTGGCAGCAGCTCTTCCTGAACCCCGGGTCGACGTCGCCGACGGCTGCCTTTCCGGTCAACGCCATTGCCGCCGTGGGTGTCGGGCTGCTCTCCTGGCACTTCATCGAGCGTCCACTGTCGACGGGCGTCAACGCGTGGCTCGCTCGGCTCAGAGCGCCCCGCGCCATCGACCGCTCTGCGGATGCGCTTCCGGCGCCGCAGTTCGGGCGACCCGCCGCAGCGTGACGAGCGACTACACGAGCTGACCGTGTGCGCCGCGTCGGCGCCTTTCGCCACAACGATGGTGTGCGCGGGCTCACACTCCGCGTCACGCTTCGCCTGACGTCGGCGGTTACCGGTCCGACTGACGTACCATCGGCATGGAGGGTGCGTTACAGCTGTTTACTTGGACGCCGCACCTTTCCGTTCGCCTCATGGAGGACACCATCGTGTCGATTCGTCGGACGCTTTCGATTCTTCCCGTCGTCGGGATGCTCGCTCTGGCAACGCCCGTTGCCGCATCGGCGCAGACGCCGGCCCAGGTCGCACCGCAGGCGACTTTCGGCAACCTCATCTCGGCCCTGAACAACATCTCGGTCCAGATCAACAAGTTGAACGCGCTGAACGGGCTCACCGTCTCGCAAGTGCGCGTCGTCAACGTGTCCGACCTGCTGAACGGCAACAACGTCACCGCGCTCAACAATGCGCTGAACAAGAACAACGTGCAGATCCTGAACCTGCGGAACGTCCTGAACAACAACGAGGTCGTGAAGAACGCCCTGAACAACAACAACGTCTCCGTGAGTCGCGTGGTCGCCATCGACGTGCTCAGCGGAGGCGATGTCGTCGTTTTCCGGCGATAGCGTCACTCGAGATCACCTCGGCCGGTGTGCGTTCTGCGGACGCACACTGGCTGATCGCACCTGCCGTCGGCTAGGGCGCCGGCGGAAGGGCGGGCGCGGAGGGCTCGGCGACGAACGCCAGCCAGCGCCCGTCGGGACTCACCGCCAACCGGCTGATATTGCGCACGCCAGGCATCGCGGCGATCGGCAGCCACTCACCGTCGTCGCCGGTGCGGCCATCCCAGCGCACGATGGACCCCTGCGTCGCCGACAGCAGCGCCCCGTCCGGGGTCCACGTGTGGTACTCGTCGTCCGTCGGCGCACGCACGAGCGGTGAGAGCGGCCCGCCCTCGAAGGGCTGCGACATGATCCACAACGCGCGCGCACTGTCGCGCTGGGTGAAGCTGTACCATCCGCGCCCGGGGATCCGCTGGAGCGCCCTGCCGACATCCTGGGCGCGGACCTCGTCGTTGGCTCCGTCGCGGTCGATGATGTGCAGCGTCGACGGCGTGCCCAGCACGTAGGCGAGCAGACGGTTCGGTGCGAGCCACGCGTGATAGCCCACCGGCTGCAGCGCGCCGAGGAGAAGCTGCGGATCGCTGCCGTTCATGGCGAAGCTCCAGAGGCGCTGCGTGGAGTCGCGCTCAACGCGAACGACGCTGAATCGTCTCCCGCCCGGCATCACCGTCGGGGAATACTCGCTCTCGGGGGTGGCGGTCACGCGCGTCGTGCGACGCGAGCGGATGTCGTAGCGCCACACGTCTGCCTGCCCGTCGGCGCCGATGGCGGTGTAGAGCAGTCCGCTGGCGTCGGGGAGAAAGGAGGGCTGATTGTCGTAGCCGACGCGGTGGGTGATGTTCTCCGCCGTCCCGACGATGATGGAGTCGCCCCGTCGCGCCAGCGGGGCGAGATAGATCTCCGTGTTCGGCGGCGCGGAGGGCGTCGATGTCTGGGCTCCGACGCCCCCGGCGAGCCCCACACCGAGCAGCACGGCCATCGCACGCGCGCGCATCACTCCAGCTCCAGCAGTAGCGCGCCCTTCTCCACCGCCGTTCCCGGCTGGGCGAGCACGGCCTTCACCGTTCCCGCCGCCGTCGCACGCAGCTCGTTCTCCATCTTCATCGCCTCCATGACGACCAGTCCCTGCCCGGCTTGCACGGCGTCGCCGACCTGCACGGCGACGCGCACGATCATCCCCGGCATCGGGGCGATCAGTGGCGCGGGACCCGTCGGCCCCGACGCCGCGCCGGCCAGCTCGCGGATCGCGCGGGCCCGCTCGTCCAGCGCCTCCACCTCGTAGCGGAAGCCGTCGAGCCACAAAGTGTAGCGGCCTCGCGTCGCGCCCCGGCGTGCCACTACACGATGCACCTCCGTACCGATCCGCACCATCCGGACCGGAGTCCCCTCGAGCTCGGTCACCTGCGCGTCGGTCGACATCCCGTTCGCCTCGACGCGTCCACCGTCCAGCACGACCTCGACGTCGGTGTCGCCGACCCGGACGACGTACTTCATGCGGCCTCCGGCACGAGCTCGCACACCGTCTCGACGTGCGCCGTCTGCGGGAACATGTCGTACGCCCGCAGCGACGCGATGCGATACCGCGGCAGCCGCGCGACGTCGCGTGCGAGCGTCGCCGGATCGCAGCTCACGTACACGATGGCGCGAGGCGGCGCCGTCGTCCCCTCGAGCACAGCGGTCACCCGACCATCGACTCCGGCGCGTGGGGGGTTGAGCAGCACGACGTCGGCGGGGAGCGCAGCCTCGAGGTGATCCTCGACCCGTCCGGTCACGACCGCCGAGGGCGGGGCGAGCCTGTCCCGAAAGCGTGCGACCGCCTCGGCGTCGAGCTCGATCGCCGTCACCGTCCGGCCCTCGTTCGCGAGCGGGATCGCCGTGTCGCCCATGCCGGCGTAGCCGTCGACGACCCGCGCCGGATCGTGCGCGCGCACCCGCTCCAGCACGTGGGCGCGGAGCGCCGCGGCCACCCGGGCGTTGACCTGGACGAACGACGCTCCTGCCGCCGCGCCCTCGCGCGCCGCGAGGCGCCGCATCCGCCCGTGCTCCGGCCGCCACCACAGCTCCGTCACCGACGAGGCGCGCGCGAAGAGCTGGTCGGCCCGAGGCCAGGCGCGCCCCCCTTCGACGACGACCGACGCGCCCCCCTCGAGGAGCCTCACCGCCACGCGCAGCGCCCGCTCCTCGGGGAGCAGCGGGAAGAGCGGTCGAAGCTCGGCCCACACCGCGAGGACACCCTCCGCCGTGATCGGACAATCGCGCAGATCGAACACGGCGGCAGGGTCGTCATAGGGATGCAGCCCGGCGATCCATGTGCTCCCGCGCCGGCGCAGGTGCAGGGTCAGCTTGCGGCGATACCGCCACTGCGCGACGCTCGGCACCACCGTCGGATCGTCCGCCGCGCGCTTGCCGATGCGCCGGAGCGCGTCGCCGATGATCGTGCTCTTCGTCGCGAGCTGCGCGTCGTACGAGAGATGCTGCAGCTGGCACCCCCCGCACCGATCGATCACGTAGTGCGGGCAGGGTGGATCGACGCGCAGCGGCGACGGGACCTCGAGCGAGTCGAGCACTCCGCGCGCGAAGCGCTTGCCGGCGGCGAGACGCACGCGCGCCACGTCGCCTGGTGCCGTGCGCGGCACGAACACGACCATCCCATTGGTGCGACCCACCCCGTCCCCTCCCGCGGCGACGCCGGCAATCTCCACACGCGTCATCGGCGCCGTCATCGCAGCCCGTCCAGGCGCGCGACGCGAAGCCATCCGCTCTGGGTCTCGGAACGGGCGTCACCGGCCGCCGGTGCGGCAGTGGATCGCCTCGGCGCGGCGCGCTCGCGCTCCGCGAGC
>JABFYH010000196.1 GCA_013361335.1 Gemmatimonadaceae bacterium
CACGCCGCTGCGAGCCTTCCAGCCGACGACGCTCGGCACCGACGTCACACTGTTCCCGCCGCAGCGCGCGACGCGGGTGCGGTGGAACCGGAACACCGACACGCCCATCCCGCAGGAGGAGCCGGCCGGCGAGAATCCGCCGGACGGCGCCATTCTGAACTACTGGCTGCGCACGCCCTCCGACGTCGTCACGCTCGAGATCCTCGACGCGGCGGGCGCGCCGATTCGGCGCTTTTCCAGTGCCGATTCGATGGCCGCGCCCATTCCCGGCCGCAACATCCCCGACTACTGGATCCGTCCCCCGGAGCGCCTCGGCACGTCGGCCGGCATGCACCGCTTCGTGTGGGACCTGCACTATCCGTCCCCCGCGGTGGCGCGCTTCGAGTATCCCATCTCGGCCACCTTCATGAACACGCCGCGCGAGCCGCGCGGTCCGTGGGCGCCACCCGGCCGCTATACGGTTCGGCTCACGGCGGGCGGGCGCACCGTCTCGCAGCCGCTGGTGGTGCGCATGGATCCGCGAGTGAAGACACCGGCCGCTGGGCTGGCGCGCCAGTTCGCGCTGAGCGCGCGGCTCACCGATGCGATCGCGCGTGCGGCCGACGCAGGCCGCCCCGCCGGCGCCACCGGGGTCACACCTGGCGCCGGCCGTGTCGCGGCGCCGGACAGCCTGAGCCGGCTCGGCGCCGAGCTGGCCCAGCTCTATGGTGACGTGCAGGGCTCCGACGCCGCGCCGACGCCTCAGATCGAGGCGGCCGTCGCGGATCGGCTGCGCCTGCTCGACGCGCTGCTCGGGGCGCGAGCGAGCGGGCGTTCGCGTGGCCCATGAACGGATGATTGGATCTCGTTTCGACCTCACCTCCATTTCGGCTCACACACATTCTCGATGCGTCTCCGCACCGCCTTCCACTCGCTGACCGTCCTCCTGCTTTCGACGGCGGATGTCGCCATGGCGCAGGCGCGCCCCGCCGCCGGCGACGTCGCCACCTTCGACGCCGCACGTCTGACCGGCATGCGCTATCGCATGATCGGGCCGGCGCGCGGCGGTCGCGTCACCGCGGTCACGGGAGTGAACCAGGAGCCGCACACTTTCTACATGGGTGCGAGCGGCGGTGGCGTGTGGAAGACCACCGACGCCGGCGACAGCTGGCGCAACATCTCCGACGGCGCCTTCGCCACCGGCTCCATCGGTGCGATCGACGTCGCCGACTCCGATCCCAACGTGGTCTACGTCGGCACCGGCTCCGAGGCGATTCGCAGCAACGTCTCCATCGGCAAAGGGATCTACAAGTCGAGCGACGCGGGACGCACCTGGCGCTTCGTCGGCCTGCGCGACGCCGGACAGATCGGCGCGATCGTCGTCCACCCCACCAATCCCGACATCGTGTACGCCGCGGTCGTCGGCAATCCATTTGCCACCAGCCGGACCCGGGGCGTGTATCGGAGCCGCGATGGCGGCGCGACCTGGCAGCAGGTGCTCTTTCTCTCGGACAGCACCGGCGCCGTCGACATCGAGCTCCAGCCGGGCAGCCCCGACGTCGTGTACGCGTCGATGTGGCACGGCGCGCGCCGGCCGTGGACGATCATCAGCGGCGGCGGCGAAGACGGCATCTACAAGAGCACCAACGGTGGCGACAGCTGGACGCGCCTCGCCGGTGGGCTTCCCACCGGGATCGTCGGCAAGAGTGATCTCGCGGTTTCGGCCGCCGCGCCGCTGCGCGTGTATGCGCTCGTCGAGGCGAAGGTGGGCGGCGGGCTCTATCGCTCCGACGACGCCGGCGCGACCTGGGCCCTCGTCAACACCACGCCGGGCCTCATCACTCGGCCCTTCTACTACGACAACGTCGACGCCGATCCCACCAACGCCGACGTCGTGTACGTCGGCACCGAAGGCTTCTACAAGTCGACCGACGGCGGGCGCACCTTCCGCACCATGCGCACACCGCACGGCGACAACCACGACCTGTGGATCAACCCGCGCGACGGCCGGATCTTCATCCAGTCCAACGACGGCGGCGCGAACGTGACGCTGAACGGCGGCCTCACCTGGAGCAGCCAGCAGAATCAGCCTACCGCGGAGATCTATCAGGTCGCCGTCGACGAGCAGTACCCGTATCGCGTGTACGGCGCGCAGCAGGACAACAGCACGCTGATCCTCCCCAGCCTCCCCGTCGGCGCCGCGGGCCTCGATGATCCGATCCAGAGCTGGCGCCAGGGGCCGGGCTGCGAGACCGGACCGATCATCCCGCACCGCACCAACCCGGACACCGTGTACGGCGGCTGCAAGGGGCAGTTCAGCCGCATGAGCCTGCGCACCGGCCAGGAGCGGCAGCACTGGGTCGGCGCACAATCGCTCTACGGGAACGCCAACGAGGATCTCCTCTATCGATTCCAGCGCGTTTCGCCGATGGAGGTCTCGCCACACGATTCGCGCGCCGTGTACTACGGGTCGCAGTACGTGCATCGCACGCGCGACGAGGGCGTCACCTGGGAGCGCATCAGCCCCGATCTCACCGCGAACGACCCGCGCTATCGCGCGACGATCTCCGGTACGCCGATCACCATCGACGTGACCGGGGAAGAGATGTATGCCACGCTGTACGCGATCCGCGAGTCGCCCGTGAGAGCCGGCGTGATCTGGGCAGGCGCGAACGACGGCCCGATCCACGTCACGCGCGACGGTGGAAAGACCTGGACCAACGTCACGCCGCGCGACCTCCCGCCGGGCGGCCGAGTACAGAACATCGAGCCGTCGCCGCGCCGCGCCGGCGCCGCCTATGTCGCCGTCGTGCGCTACCTCCTCGGCGACTTCGCGCCCTACATCTACAGGACCGAGGACTACGGAGCGACCTGGACGCGTCTCACCACCGGAGCCAATGGGATTCCCGCGGACGCGCCGACGCGTGTGGTGCGCGAGGACCCGGACCGCGCCGGCCTGTTGTACGCCGGGACGGAGTTCGGCATGTATCTCTCGTTCGACGACGGAGCGCACTGGCACCCGTTCCAGCTGAACCTTCCCGTCACGCCGGTCACCGACATCCGCGTGCACCGGCAGGACCTCGTGCTCTCCACCCAGGGGCGGGCGTTCTGGATTCTCGACAACCTCACCCCGCTGCACGAGCTGAGCGATGCCGCGGCCGCGCGAGTCACGCTCGTCACCCCGCGACCCGCCATTCGCTATCGCTACCGCGCCGGCTTCGGCGGCATCGAGGGAGACCGCGGCCCGACGGACGACACGCCGCAGTATCCGGCCCCTGGCGCGATGATCGACTATTGGCTGCCGACCGCCGGCGCATCGGCGACGATCGACATCCTGCGCGCCGATGGCACGGTCGTTCGCACATTCTCCACCGACAGCCTGCGCGACACGACGATGGCCCGCGCCGCCACGCCGCGGCTCACCTCGCGCGCGGGGCTCAACCGCCTCGTGTGGGACATGTCGTATCCGGGCCCGTGGGCTCCGAGTGCGGCGCAGCGCGGCCGCGGCGGGCCGATGGCGGCGCCCGGCCGGTACGCCGTCCGGCTCACCAGCGGCGGCCAGAGCATGACGCGCCCGCTCGAGCTGCGCGCCGATCCGCGTGCGCTCACGGACGGCATCACCCAGGCCACGCTCGACGCGCAGCTCGCGCACAACCTGCGCGTGCGCGACCTCGTGAGCGACGCGAATGCCGCCGCCGAGGAGCTGCGGGCGCTGCGCCGGCGCGCCGTTGGCAGCGACAGCGCCGCCAGCGTGCCGCCGGCAGTGGCGGCGCTCGAGCGCGAGCTCCTCACCCCGCCGATCCGCTACAGCCGTCCCGGCCT
>JABFYH010000042.1 GCA_013361335.1 Gemmatimonadaceae bacterium
TGGACGCGACTCCTTCTGGTGGTCGCCCTGGCCGCCGGGCTCTCCTTCTGGCCCTACGCACGCGCCTGTGGCCTTGGCCTCTACGGCTTCCTCGGCGCCGAATGCGCGGTGGTGATCGGCGGCGCGTGGGTCGCGGTGTACTCCTGGCGCCGCCGTGCCGGTCGCGCCCACATCGCGTCGTTCGTGATGCTGCTCGTCGGCATCGGCATGCTCGGGCTGGAGGTGCTGCCGCGGGTCGGCTACGCCAAGACCAATCCGCTCCAGCCGGCGGCGTGGGCCTGCGTCGAGGGATCGACCAGGTAGACGCGCGGCGTTGGCCCCGCTACTGCCGGACGACCGACACGAGGGCGCCGGCGGCGAGTCCGAGCACGTACAGCCAGCCGAAGGCGCGGTTGTGCACGAGGCAGACGCGGTGATACCAGAGCGGCCACCCGACATAGCCGGCCGGCGGCTCGGCCGGCGCCGGCGAGGCCATCACGCGCAACGCGCGAAGAGCGCGCGGCGCCGCGAACAGCACGACCAGCGCGAAGGGCGTCACCGCACGCAGCAGGATGCCCAGCACGATGACGACGTACATCCCGGCCACCGCACCCCGGTTGAGCGCGCGGGCGCGACGCTCGCCGAGCAGCACGGGCAGCGTCCGCTGATGCTTGCTCGCGTCGAACACCCGCTGATCGATGTGCTTTCCCACGAGGATGGACATTACGCCGAGCCCGTACGGGATCGCGGCGATGAGCGCATCGCGCGAGTACTGCCCGGTGATGACATAGTATCCACCGGCGATCATGAGCGGCCCCCATACGATGAACGCCGCGATCTCGCCGAGCCCCAGCTCCTTGAGGGCGCGGGGGGCCGCGTCGTATGCCCAGAGCAGCAGCGCGCCGGCCACGACGAGCCACACCGCCGGCCAGCCGCGAAGCCGGACGAAGTACACCCCGATGGCTGCCGCCACCGCCGCGAGAACGAGCAGGCCGCGGACGAGCAGCCGCGAGCTCACCGCCCCACTCAGCAGCGGATGCACCGTGTAGCGCCGGCGGGGCGAGTCGTCGGTGTCGTGTCCGCGCCGCGCGCCGAAGTAGTCGTTGGACAGATTGCTGATCGCGTGCAGCACGACGTAGGCGAGCACGAGCAACGCGAACGGCAGGGCGGCGAAGCGGCGATCGGTCGCGGCGAGCAGCCCCGCCAGCAGTGCGGCCTGGAAGGAGATGACGAGGATGACGCTGCGCGCCGCGTACAGGAAGCGCGCGATCGGATCGAGGTCGGCCAGCTCGGAGGCCAGCGGGGGATAGAATCCGGTGAAGGCCCGCGCCCACTCGCGCGGGCCGCGCCCGGCGGGGCGGCGGCCGCCGGGCACGGCGGACGGAGTCGTGGACGGATTGGTCATGACAGATGAACGGCGGATGGGCGACGAGGCACGCGTGCGGTGGTGGTGAAAGATACGCCCGCTCGCGATACTATGGCGGCCACCATCCACGAGGTGCGGAGTGCAGGAGTTGCCGCTGTCGCCCTGGGAGAGCTTCTACGTCATCGTCGGATCGTCCGCCGCCGCGTTGACCGGCCTCCAGTTCGTCGTCATCGCCCTCGTGACGGAGACCCAGCGGACGGACGGCGGGACCGAGACGATCGACGCCTTCGCGACGCCGACCGTCGTCCACTTCTGCGCCGTGCTCCTGATGTCGGCCACCCTCAGCGCGCCCTGGCACAGCCTCAAGCCCGCCGCCTGGGTGCTCGGCCTCACCGGTCTGGCCGGCGTCTGCTACGCGGCGGTCGTCACTCTCCGCGCACGGCGCCAGGTCGGCTACAAGCCGGTGATGGAAGACTGGCTCTTCCATTCGATCCTCCCCTTTGCCGGCTATGGGGCGCTCGTCGTCGCGGCGGGGGCGATGCTGCGCGACCCGACCGATTCGCTCTTCTGCATCGCCAGCGTGGCGCTGCTGCTCCTCTTCATCGGCATCCACAACGCCTGGGATACGGTGACGTACATCGCGACGACCAGCCGCACCGGCGCGCAGAGGGAAGGCGCGTGATCCGGTGGATGGGATTTCTGGGGGCGACCATCGGCGGGTACGCCGGCTGGGCGCTCGGCGCGCGGATCGGCGTGATGACCGCATTCATGGTCAGCATGGTCGGAACCGGGGCCGGCTTCTACGTCGGCCGGCGCGCCGCGCAGCGGATGTTGGACTAGCGGTGCGGCCGGCGGCCCGCATCGAGACGTCGCGCATGCTGCTGCGCGCATGGGAGGCGGGCGATGCGGACTCGCTGCGCGAGGCGTTCGACGTCAGCCGCGCGGCGCTCGAGCGGTGGACCCCCTGGGTGCTGTCCGGATCGGACACCATCGACGCGCTGCGCCGGAAGCTGCAAGGCTACGCCGACAGCTTTTCGGCCGGAGTGGAGTGGCGCTACGCGATGATCGCCCGCGACGACGGACGAATCCTCGGCGGCGCCAGCCTCCATCCGCGTGTCGGGCCCGGCGCGATCGAGATCGGCTACTGGCTGGCGACTCCGGCAACGGGCCAGGGCTTCGCCACCGAAGCGGCCGAGGCGCTGACCGCCGAAGCGCTGCGCAGCGAGGACATCGAGCGAATCGAGATCCGCTGCGATCCCGCGAACGAGGCGAGCATGCGCGTGCCGCGACGGCTCGGCTACCGCGCCGCGCCCGCGCTCGTCCACGAGCCGCCGACACCCGGCCGTCCCGGTGGAACGGTGGTCGTGTGGGAGCGCGTCAACCTCCGCTAGAGCCCGAAGTAGCGCGCGAGATATGGCGCCGTGCGGCTGCGTCGTGACGTCGCCACCTGGCGTGGCGTGCCCGCGGCGACGATGCGCCCGCCTTCGTCCCCTGCGCCCGGGCCGACGTCCATCACCCAATCGCTTCCGGCCACGACGCGCATGTCGTGCTCGACCACGATCACCGTGTTCCCCGCTTCCACCAGGCCGTCGAGCTGCGCGACGAGCTTCTCGACGTCCGACGGATGCAGCCCCGTGGTGGGCTCGTCGAGCACATAGAGCGTGTTCCCACGCTGCGCGCGCTGCAGCTCGGTCGCGAGCTTGATGCGCTGCGCCTCGCCGCCTGAGAGCTCGGTGGCCGGCTGGCCGAGTCGCAGATAGCCCAGCCCGACCTGGCGCAGCACCTCCAGCGCGCGACGCACGTGGGGCTCGTCCTCGAAGAAATCCCACGCGCCGTCGACCGTCAGGCCGAGCACCTCGGCGATGTTCTTCCCGCGATAGGTGATCTCCAGGGTCCTGGCGTTGTACCGCGCGCCATGACAGGTGGGGCAGGGGGTGTACACGCTGGCGAGAAAGAGCAGCTCCACCATCACGAAGCCTTCGCCCTCACAGGTCTCGCAGCGGCCCTTGGCGACGTTGAAGGAGAAGCGGCCCGCATCGTACCGGCGGGCCTTCGCCGCCTTCGTCGAGGCGAAGAGCCGGCGCACGTGATCGAACAGGCCGGTGTAGGTCGCCAGGTTCGATCGCGGCGTCCGCCCGATCGGCTTCTGATCGACGACGACGAGCCGCTTCACCGCCTCCATGCCACCGGTGATACGCCCGCCGAGGGTGACCGGCGCCGCCGCCTCCAGCTCGTCGGCTTCGCCGACCTCGGCGTCGACCTCGTGGCCGAGATGCCGCGACACCAGCTCGACCAGGACCTGGCTGACGAGGCTCGACTTCCCGGAGCCCGACACGCCGGTCACGGTGGTGAAGACGCCGAGTGGCAGCTCGACGTCGAGGTCGTGCAGGTTGTTTCGCGTCACCCCCGCCAGACGAAGCCATGCGTGCGGGGTCCGCGGCTCGCGCTCCGGCGGTGACGGCGGCGCGAACAGATAGCGGCGCGTGTGCGAGGCCGCGATGCGGCGCAGCCCCTCGGGCGGACCGCTATAGAGAATCTCTCCTCCGAGCTCGCCGGCGGCCGGCCCGACGTCCACGATCCAGTCGGCGCGGCGCACGACGTCGAGGTCGTGCTCGACGACGAACAGCGAGTTCCCCGACTGCTTGAGCTGATCCAGCGCGACGAGCAGCGACTCGGTATCCGCAGGGTGCAGCCCCGCCGACGGCTCGTCCAGCACGTACACCACGCCGAAGAGGTTCGAGCGGACCTGCGTCGCCAGGCGAAGGCGTTGGAGCTCGCCGGGCGAGAGCGTCGGCGTGGCGCGATCGAGCGAGAGATAGCCGAGGCCCAGATCGAGCAGGACGCGAAGTCGCTCGACGAGATCGCAGGCGATGCGCTCGGCGACGACGGCCTTCTCCGGATGGTCCGCCGCCGTCATCCGCGCTTCGTCGGGCGACGTGCCCTCGGCGTAGGGCTCCATGATCGCCGCGAGCCGGTTCATCGGCAGCCGCGACATCTCGCCGATGTCCAGGTCCGCGAAGCGCACCGAGAGCGCCTCGCGCCGCAGCCGCTTGCCGTCGCACACCGGACAGTCGGTGCCCACCATGTACTGTGCGACGCGCCGCTTCATCGACGCGCTCTGGGTGTTCGCGAAGGTCTGGAGGACGTGCTTCTTCGCGCCGGTGAAGGTCCCCATGTAGTCCGGTGGCTCGCGGCGCCGGACCGCGCGCTTCACCTCCTCATGGGTGTAGCCGGCATACACCGGCACCTGCGGCTGCTCGTCGGTGAAGAGCAGCCAGTTGCGATCCTTCTTCGGCAGATCGCGCCAGGGGGTGTCGACGTCGTAGCCGAGCGTGGTGATGATGTCGCGCAGGTTCTGGCCCTGCCATGCGGTGGGCCAGGCGGCGATGGCGCGCTCGCGGATCGTCAGCGACGGGTCGGGCACCATCGACTGCTCGGTGACCTCGTACACGCGTCCGAGCCCATGACAGTTCGGGCAGGCGCCGGCCGGCGTGTTGGGCGAGAAGGCTTCGGCCTCGAGGTGCGGCTGTCCCCGCGGGTAGTCGCCCGCGCGCGAGTACAGCATCCGGAGAAGGTTGGACAGCGTCGTCACGCTCCCCACCGACGAACGCGTGGTGGGGGCGCCGCGCTGCTGCTGGAGCGCTACGGCGGGAGGCAAGCCGTCGATCGCGTCCACGGCCGGCACGCCCATCTGGTGGAAGAGCCGCCGCGCATAGGGGGCTACCGACTCGAGGTACCGGCGTTGCGCCTCGGCGTACAGCGTGCCGAACGCGAGCGAGGATTTACCCGAGCCCGAGACGCCCGTGAAGACAACGAGGGCGTCGCGCGGAATCTCGAGGCTGACGTCCTTCAGGTTGTGCTCGCGGGCGCCGCGCACCTGAACGAAGCCGTCCGCGCCGCGCGGGGTCGGCGGGGTGCCGGCCCTCGCGGCACGGGCCGGCCGGGGCATGGTCGTCGTCATGGCGGGCAGAAGCGCCAGTCTCATGCCCGTACGGCAGCGAACCCGCGGTAGCGCGGTTGTTGCGCGAGGGGCAGATTCCGATCCAGCCGCGCGCCGCGGCCTCCCACACCAGCTTCGTTGCGATGCCGAGTGCCACCGGGACGTTCGAGGTCAAGCTCGCGCCACAGCCGAAGGACGAGTACGCAGACGGGACGACGCTCGGGCGGCTGACGATCGACAAGCAGTTCCGCGGCGACCTCACCGGCGCGAGCAAAGGGCAGATGCTCAGCGCCCTGACGCCGGTGAAGGGGTCGGCCGGGTACGTCGCGCTGGAGGTCGTCACGGGAACGCTCGCCGGGCGCGCGGGAACGTTCGTCTTTCAGCACAGCGGGACGATGAACCGCGGCGTGGCGGCGCTCACGTTGACGGTCGTCCCCGATTCCGGCACCGGCGAGCTCACCGGCCTGACCGGCGAGATGGCGATCCTCATCGCCGACGGCAAGCACTCGTACGAGATGAGCTACGCGCTTCCCGGAGCGCCCTGACGCACGGCCGGCCGCGCGGGATCGCGACATTCGCGATCGTCGCGCGGGCGGATTCTCATTCCAGGCCCCAGGCATTGCCGAAGAAACCCAACTACGACTTCGAGAAGCGGCGGAAGGAGCAGGATCGCAAGAAGAAGAAGGACGCGAAGCGCGAGGAGCGGCTGTTGCGGAAGCGCGGCGACGGAGTCTCGAATGGGGAGGGCGACGACGCAGCCGCCGTCGCCGACGAGAGCGCACCGCTGGAGGAGAGCGAGTAGGCTGCCATGGCCGCGAGAACCGACGTCAGGCCCGTCCCGTCCGATGCAGCTGGTGCGTCGGACGGGGCGCCGCTCACCTGCGTTCACCGCTCGTCCAACGGGCGCGTGCAGCACGATCTCTCGACGGACGAGCTGCGCGCGTTGGTCCAGCGCGGCGAGGGGACGTTCTGGATCGATCTCGACGTCTCCGATCCGGCCCAGGCGGCAGTGCTCACCGACGTCTTCCACTTCCACCCGCTGGCCGTGGAGGACGCGCTCAATCCGGTGAGCCGGGTGAAGGTCGACGAATACCCGGAGTTCCTGGTCATCATCGCCCGGGTCGTGGGCTTCGCCGAGCACACGCCGGACCCGTACGACCTCGACACGGCGAACCTGGCCATCTTCGTCACGCCGAACGCGGTCGTGACGGCGCATACCCAGTGGTCACCCGTGCTGCGCCAGCTCGCCGACCGGCTGCGCGGCAACCCGGACATGCTGGGGCGCGGGCCGGCCCGCGTCGCGCACCAGGCGCTCGACATCGCCATCGACGCGTACTTTCCCCTCCTCGATCAGCTCGACGAGTTCGTCGACGATCTGGAGCAGCGCGTGTTCGGCAACTTCGACGAGCAGCTGCTCCAGGAGATCTTCCAGGTGAAGCGGCTGGTGATCTCGCTCCGCCGCTACCTCGCGCCGCAGCGCGAGGTGCTGAGCCAGCTCACCAACCGGCCGTCACGCTTTCTTCCCGTCGACGCGCAGCTCTACTTCCGCGACGTCTACGACCACATGCTGCGCATCACCGACGCGCTGGACAGCTACCGCGACCTGATGAGCAGCACGCTCGACAGCTACCTCACCCAGGTCTCCAATCGCCTCGGCAAGGTCTCGAAGGGATTGGCGGTGGTCGGCGCGCTCAGCGTGCCCTTCGTCGTCATCGCCGGCGTGTACGGCATGAACTTCGAGCAGATCCCGCTCTCCAGGCATCCCTACGGCTTCGAGATCATGGTGGGAATCCAGTTCGTCCTGGCCGCCGTGCTGCTGGTCTACATGCGCTGGAAGAAGATGATCTAGTCGCGGCTGGCGAGGACAGCCGGGAACACGCCGACGACCCGTCGGATTCCCCAGGCATCGATCACCCCGATGCCATGACCACTCGCCCGATCGCCTGCACCCTTTCCCCCGCCGAGCTGCGCGCCCAGCGGGACGAGCTGCTGCCCGGTCTCATCGCCAGCGCCCTGCAGCGGGTCCCGCTGCCCCACGGCATCCGCCTCGTGTTCGGCGCGACCGCCAAGCGCCTGCGACAGCTCTACGCGGTGGAACAGCTCGAGAAGCGCTGCTGTGCCTTCCTCGATTTCCGGATCGATCTCACTCCCGGCGGCGGCGCGCTCGTGCTCGACGTGACGGGACCGGAGGGGACGGAGGCGTTCCTCGAGTCGCTGCTTGCGGCGTGAACCGTGAACCGTGAACCGCGAACCGTTCACACCGACGACCTCACCCGCTCCACCGCCCGCAGCCACCCGGCGTGCAGCCGATCGGCATCGGCGGCGCTCCCCGTCGGCTCGAAGATTCGCTCCACTCGACGCAGCCCGGGTGCGCCGAGCGGGGGATAGATCCCCGCATGCAGCCCCGCCAACCGGGCCGCGCCCCAGGCGGTCGTCTCCAGCACCGTCGGGCGCTCGACGGCCACACGAAGCTGATCGGCGAGTGTCTGCATGAGCCAGTCGTTCGCCGCCATGCCGCCGTCCACCCGCAACGCCGCCAGGGGCACGCCGTCGTCGGCGAACGCCGTCGCCAGATCGCGCGTCTGGAACGCCACCGCCTCCAGCGCCGCGCGCACGATCTCGGCCCGCCCGCTGTCGCGTGTCAATCCGAGCAGCGCACCCCGCGCCTCGGGATCCCACCACGGCGCGCCGAGTCCCGTGAACGCGGGCACGCAGTAGACGCCGTTGGTCGAGGCGACGCTCGCCGCGAGCGTCGCCGTCTCCGCGGCCGTCGCCACGAGCCCGAGCTGGTCGCGCAGCCATTGCACCACACTGCCGGCGTTGAAGATGCTCCCCTCGAGCGCGAAGGTCGGCTGCCCTTCGAGCCGCAGCGCTACGGTGGTGAGCAGCCGATGCCGTGACACCCGCGGCGTGTCGCCGGTGTGGACGAGCACGAAGCATCCCGTGCCGTACGTCGCCTTGGCCTGGCCGGGCGCGACGCAGTCCTGGCCCACCGCCGCCGACTGCTGGTCGCCCACCATTGCCCGCACCGGGATCGCGGCGCCCAGCAGCTCCGGAAGCGTGCGGCCGTAGTCGGCCGCGCTGTCGCGAACGACGGGAAGCAGCTCGCCGGGCACGCGGAACAGATCGCACAGCTCGGCGTTCCACGCCTGGCGCCGGATGTCGAACAGCAGCGTGCGCGATGCGTTGGTCGCGTCCGTGGCGTGCACCGCGCCGCCGGTGAGCCGCCAGAGCAGCCAGCAGTCGATCGTCCCGGCGAGGAGTCTGCCGCGCGCCGCGGCGTCGCGCGCACCCTCCACGTTGTCGAGGATCCAGGCCAGCTTGGTGGCCGAGAAATACGGGTCCAGCAGCAGCCCGGTGCGCGTGACGAGCCCCTCCGCCGCCGGATCGGCGGCGAGCGCACGGCAGGCATCGGCGGTGCGCCGGTCCTGCCACACGATGGCTCGATGCACCGGCACGCTGGTCGTGCGATCCCACACCACCACCGTCTCGCGCTGCACGGCGATCCCGATTCCCGCGATCGCCGACGGCGTCACCCCCGACGCCGCGATCGCCTCCCGCGCGCAGGCGACCGTGGTGCGGAAGATCTCCTCGGCGTCGTGCTCCACCCAGCCGTCGCGCGGAAAGTGCTGCTGGAATGGCCGCTGCGCCCGTCCCAGCACGGATCCGTCGTCGGCGAAGACCATCGCGCGGGTGCTGGTGGTGCCGGCGTCGAGGGCGAGTACGGGCATGCGCGCGAAGGAAGCGCCGGGACGCGCGCCGCGCTAGTGATCAGCGCCGATGCGACGCCGGCCCGAGGTCCTTCGCATGCACCCCCTTGTAGCGGCTCACGCTCGACCGCTCCCGATCCAGCTCCGGGATGTGCCGCTCCTCGTAGCCGAGCCGGCGAAAGAACTCGCCGCTGTTGCTGACGGCGAACACGGTCGCGTAGCCGCGGACGCGGGCGAGGCGTTCCAGCGCGTCGACGAGGCCCGCGCCGGCGCCGAGCCCCTGCGCCTCCGGCACGACCGCCAACGACCGCACCTCGGCCAGGCTGGGCGCGTACTCGTCGAGGTGCACGCACCCGATCACCCGTCCCTCGCGCTCGGCGACGAGGAAGTGGTCGGCGTGCAGCTGCACGAAGTCGGCGGAGCGCGGCAGCAGCTCGCCACTCGGCACGTTGAGCTCGATGAGCGCGACGATGGCGCCCGCGTCAGCGGTCGTGGCGCGGCGCACGGCGAACCGGGGTGGAGCGTCGGAGCGGGTCATCAGTCAAATCTACAACGACCGCGACTCCAGATCATACGGATGAAGACGGATTCAACGGACCGCGCCATCAGCTGGATCCGTTCCCGTCCCTACGATCTGCCGTAACGAGTCTTGCCTCGCCGCGCCCCGGCACCAGATTCGACGGCGGACCTTCCAGGAGGGGCGTATGTGGGAGCCGGGGAAGCCGAGCCAGAACGAGAACGAATACTTCGCGCGTCGGGACGCGGAGTGGCTCAAGCAGCAGCGGGCCGCGCTCGACCGCGAGCGCGCCGCCCGAGCCTCCGGACATGAACGCCTCACGTGCCCGCGCTGCGGCGGCTCCCTCTACGTTCGCGACGTCGAGCACGTGAAGATCGACATCTGCGACACCTGCCACGGCACCTGGCTCGACGCCGGCGAGCTCGAGATGGTGTTGCACCTTCCGCGCGCCGAGCTGCTCCAGGCCGTGCACGATCTCGAGGCGCGCCGCCGCTGACCACCCGCCATGACCGACATCGAGTACCGCATCTCGCCACCGCTCGGCGACATCCTGCTCAACCGGCTCTACAGCGCCGTGTGGCCGGATCACCAGCCCCGCAGCTTCCAGCCGGTGCTCGAGCGCAGCGTCACCTACGTCGGCGCCTTCGCCGAGGATGACGTGCTCGTCGGCTTCGTGTACGTCGCATGGGACGGCGGGGCGCACGCCTTCCTGCTCGAGCCGACGGTGCTGCCGGCCTATCGGAATCGCGGCATCGGCCTCGAGCTGGTGCGCGAGGCGGCGCGCGAGGCAGCCGACGCCGGCGCCGACTGGCTGCACGTCGATTATGCCCCCGATCTCGAACGCTTCTACGCGGCGGCAGGATTCCGGCCGTCGAAGGCGGGTGTCATGCGGCTGTCCCGCGCCACGACGCCCTGACGACGAGCGGTCTCATGCCGCGCTGCGTAGCTCAGTAGAACATCGCGCCCCTCTGTCCGGAGCCGTTCATGCGTTCCCTCGCTGCCACTCTCGCCATCGCCGCCACCCTGCCGCTCGCCGTGGCTGCACAGCCACGCCCGACCGGTCCCGCCGCTTCGGAGCCGAAGACCTGGAGCACGCCGTGGGACAAGACGCGGCCGCGTGATCCGTACGCGGACCAGCAGGGGCGCGTCTGGTTCGTGGGCCAGGTGGGGAACTACGTCGCGCGGCTCGATCCGCGCACCGGGGAGTTCAAGCGCTACGAGATCGATCCCGGCACGAACCCGCACAACCTCGTCGTCGACCGGCGCGGCATGGTGTGGTTCACCGGCAACGCGAACGGGCGCATCGTCCGCATGGATCCGGCGTCGGGCAAGCTGACGACGTTCATGATGCCCGACTCCACCGTGCGCGACCCGCATACGATGACGTTCGATCGCAAGGGCGACGCGTGGTTCACGGCACAAGGCGCGGGCGTCGTCGGCCACCTCACTCCGGCCGACGGCAAGATCCGACTCTGGCGCATGGCGGCGGGCTCGCGCCCGTACGGCATCTGGATCGACTCGCACGATCAACCGTGGTTCGACCTCTTCGGCACGAACCAGATCGGCACGATCGATCCGCGCACCGGCGCCTTCAAGGCGTATCCACTGCCGAACGACCGCTCGCGTCCGCGCCGCATCGCCATCACGCCCGACGACATCATCTGGTACGGCGACTACACCCGCGGCTACCTCGGCCGGCTCGATCCGGTCACCGGGAAGGTGGAGGAGTATGCGCTCCCGTCCGGTCTCAGCTCGCTCCCATACGCGATGACGGTCGACGACCGCGGGCGAATCTGGCTCGCCGAGACCGGTGTCCAGCCCAACCGCCTCGTCGCCTTCGATCCGGCGAAGAAGGCGTTCACCGAGACGGTGGCGATCGCGGCCAACGGAGCGAACACCATCCGACACATGACCTTCGACCGGACGACGCGCCAGATCTGGTTCGGTGGCGACGCGAACATGATCGGCCGGGTGCAGGTATCGGCCGCGCCGGTGGTGCCATGATCCAGGCCACGTCGCAACCGCAGCCGGCGGTGCCGGCGGAGAACCGGCCCGTCGAGCCCTCGTCGCGGCTGTCCGGGGGCGTGGTGCCGATCGCGGTGATCCTCGTCATCGTCATCGCGGTGGTGATGCGGCGCCGACGACGGGGACGCTAGATTTCGCGCATGACCGGTCCCAGCGCTCCATCGCCACAGGGTCGCGTCCTGCGATGGGGATTCGTCGTGGCGGTGCTCGCCCTGCTGCTCATCGGCGTGCTCGCCGTTCGGCGGGCGACGAGCACGATCGCCACGCTCGGCCAGCCGGCGGAGCCGCGCATCACCCAGCAGACGGTCGTCGAGCGGCTGCGCGAGGTCGCGAAGCTGGTCGCGACGGAGATGACGCTGCGCGACGTCGTCATCTACGAGCAGACGCGCTTCGCGTCGACGAAGAAGGTGCTCCTCGTCGTGACGGGGAAGGTCTCGGCGGGGATCGACATGGAGCACGGCACCACCGTCAGCATCGACTCGGCCGACAAGCGCATCACCGTCACGCTGCCTCCGGCGCAGATCCTCGGCGTCGACGTGCTGAACGTCACGACGTACGACGAGCGCGCGGGCCTGCTGAATCCTTTCACGCCGGAGGACCGCGACATCATCCAGCGTCGCATCCGCGGCCAGCTCATTACCGCGGCCCGGCAGTCGGGGATTCTGGAGCACGCCGACCAGAGTGCGGCCAAGGTGCTCACCGAGCTGCTCGGTCGCGACGGCTACACGGTGGAGATCAAGCGGCCGCTCGTCGTTACGCAACCGGCGGGGTGACGGGCACGATCGTCGATGCAGTCGACCGTCGCGCGAAATGAGCGACGCCCTGCTTGACGGATTCGGTCGAACGTCGTATCGTAGGTCCATGCGCCAGTGCACCCTGCCCGCGAGCAATCGAAACCGGCTCTCCACTCGGAGGTCCGGCTAGCTCGCGCGCATCGATGCCTCGGTGTGTTGCTCGCCCGCCAGACCTCCGGTCTGGCGGGCTTCGTGTTTCCGATGGGGTGTAGGTCAATTGGCAGACCGCCCGGCTGTTACCCGGGAAGTTGCAGGTTCGAACCCTGCCGCCCCAGTGTTCACCACCTCGCTGAAGCGTGGATCATCGCGATAGGGTGCGAAGGCCGGCTCCCGGCGGATCGCCTCCCGATCGTCGAAGCCGGCCGCCATCGCGTGTTGCAGCCACCGAAGCGCCTGCTTGGGGTTGCCGTCGATCGCATACGCGCGGGCGATCTGCCACGCGCCGACGGCGCGATCGCCGGCACCGAGCTGCAGCGCGCGCTCGTACGCCGCGATCGACTCCCGATGGCGATTGTCGTTGAACAGCGCATGGCCCAGCGCCCACCATCGCCGTGGCGCGTCGTCGGTCACGCCGAGCGCGTTCTGATAGAGGTCCGCGGCTTCGCGCCACCGCTGCGCGGCGTAGGCCTGGTCGGCCCGCCTCAGCGCGGCGGTCGACGTCGTGTCGGTGCGCGACGCGAGGTGCATGGGGGTCTGCGCGGCCGCGCGGCATGTCGCCATCGTCAGCACGGCCACGGTCATCAGTCGGACGCTTCTCATGGGAAGGGGCGCGGACGGGGCCAGGGCCACGGCCACGGGTTGAAGGAGTTGTTGCCGGCCAGGCCACGCACCGCTGCTTCGCGGACCTGCGGATCGCTCGAGCTCAGCAGCTCGGTCAACGTCTGTTCCGATCGACCGCCGGACTTGATCAGCGCGCGGATCAGCGCACGCCGCACCTGACTGCTCGTCTCCGTACGAAGCGCGTCACGAATCGGTGTCAGCGTGGCAGCGTCGCCGATCTGTCCGAGCGCCCACGCTGCCTTGAGCCGCGCATCTTCGCCGTCGTCCTTCAGCACGCGGAGCAGTCCGGCGGGCGCGCTTCCACCGCCGTCGCCGTGCAGCTGGCCGATGGCCCACGCCGCGGTGCCGCGCACCCGGCTGCTGCGATCGTCGGCCGCCGCCGAGGCGAGCACGCCCACCTGCGACCGATCACCGGCCTGGCCGAGCGCCCACGCCGCCGTCTCGCGCACCCGGTCGTCGGCGTCGCGGCCGAGCGCGGTCGCGAGCGCGGCAACGGCAACACGCCCTTCCATGTTGCCGAGCGCCCAGGCGCTCATCTCCCGCACCTGTGCGTCGCTGTCGCGGGCGAGCACGCCCGCGAGCGCCTCCACCGCCTCGCGCGACTCGAGCTTGCCCAGGGCCCACGCGGCGACCCGCCGCACCGACGGCGCCGGGTCCTGCTGCAGCACCCGCATCAGCGCTGCCACGGTGCTCGTCGAGTCCATCCGTCCCGCCGCGCCGACGGCGGCTTCACGCACGCGCTCGTCGCTGTCCTGAAAGAGGGCGACCAGCGGGCCGAGCGCGCGACCGTTCTCGATCCGTCCCAATGCCCATGCCGCGTTCGCCCGCACGCCGGCCGCGGCGTCGCGCAACGCACGAATGAGGGGATCCACCGCGCTCGCCGGCTGCATCATCCCGAGCCCGAATGCGGCGACCTCTCGCAGCGCGACCTCGCTCGCGCCGAGACGCTCGACCAGCCCGCGCGCGACCTCGTCGTCCTTCTGGCTGCCGAGCAGGCGTATCGCGAGCTCGCGCACGCAGGCGTCCTCGGAGGCCAGCCCCGCGAGCAGGCGTTCCACGTCGGCCGCCGGGAATCGACCATTGCGCTGATCGCGGTCGCCGAGGGGGTCGCGACGTCCGAGCGGGGTGACGGGCGCGTCGCTCCAGTTGCCCCAGCCATAGTTGCGCACGGACTGGGCGGCGAGCGAGCAGATGAGCGGTGGCGCGCCATGCGCCGCGGCCAGCAGGGCGGCGACGTCGAGCGGCGCGGCGCGCCCTGAACCGACGTCGACGTTGACCGAGAGCTGTTGACCGCCCGCGAACGACATCAACACCGCCGCCGCGGCGACTCCGATTGCACGTTGCATGATGACTCCGTTCATGAGGCTCACGAGATTCGAGTGAGCGTACGGGTGAAATTTCAGCACCACCGGGCAAAGGAACGGGCGCACGTGACTCACGAGCGCCCGCTCGACGTCGGCTCAGGGATACGGACGGGGCTCGGGCCAGGGCCACGGCCAGGGACCGGCGGCGTGGCCGCCGGCGAGCGCCTTCACGGCCATCGTCTTCACGCGCTGGTCCGGCGACTCGAGCAGCCCGCGAATCGCGTCCACCGACTTCTCGCCCATGGCGGCGAGCGCACGGATGTACGCGAGCTGCAGATCCTTGCTGCTCTCCGCACGCAGCGCGGCCTCCAGCGCCGGCGCGGCGGCCGGATCCTCGATCTGATACAGCGCCCAGGCGGCGAGCTCGCGGACGCGCGGCTCCTTGTCCGACAGCAGCGCGATCACCGCGCGCGGCGCCTGCTTGGGCTCCACGTTGCCGATCGCCCACAGGGCCCGGGTGCGCACGTCGGGGCTCGCGTCGCCCAGCGCGGCGACGAGGGCGTCGGTCGCCGTCCGGTCGCCGATGTTGCCGAGCGCCCAGGCCGCGGTGGCGCGAACGTGCGCGTCCGCATCGCTGCGCAGCGCCGCGGAGAGTGCGTCGGTCGCCACGGACGAGCCTTCGCCGCCATCGGCGAGCGCCCAGGCGGCCATCTCACGCACCGCCGCGCTCGCGTCGTGCCGCACGGCGTTGGCCAGCGCCTCGGCCGCCACCGGCGAGCTCGCGTAGTCCTGCAGCCCCCACGCCGCCACGCGGCGCAGCGTCGCGCTGGTGTCCGTGCGCAGCACCCTGGCCAGGAGGACGGGACGATCGTCCGACTTCTGCGCACCGGCCGGCGCGCCCTGGAACAGGCTGCGCATCACCGCCGACACCGTGGGGCCGACGACGGCGCTCACGGTCGGGCCGACAGTCTCCGTCAACACGCGGGTCGTCGTCTTCGTCTGGGTCGCGATCGTCTCGGCGACCGTCGTGCCCGCGGCGGCCGAGGCGGCCGCCGACGCTGCGTCCTTGGCAGCGGCCCGCGCGACGATCTGCT
>JABFYH010000056.1 GCA_013361335.1 Gemmatimonadaceae bacterium
CCGTGATCCGTGTACGCCTGCAGGATGACGGCTTGCTACTCCATCAGCGGCTCCGGCTCCACTGCAGTCGCGCGCGGGAGGCGATTGACCACGTAGATCCCGCCGAGCACCAGCGCCCCGCCGAGCACCTGCTGGGCGGACAATCGCTCCCCGAGCAGGGGCACCGCCAGGATCGCCGTGAGCGGGGCCTGGCCGAGCAGGGCGATCGAGGTGCGCGAGACGGGGAGTCGGCCGAGCGCGTACGCCACCGAGAGATGGCCGACGACCTGGGTGACGAGCGCGAGGCCGATCATCGCCCACCAGCTCCGCGCCGGGTAGCCGTGCAGCGGCGTGCCGATGATGACGCAGATCAGCAGCAGCGTCGCCGCCGCGGCGACGCCGGAGATGGCGCTGAAGGTGAGGGCGTCGATCTCCTGGCGGCTGCGCCGGACATACAGCAGATAGCCCGCATAGCAGGCCGCGCCGCCGACAGCGAAGGCGTCGCCCAGTCCCAGGTGCGGATGCCGCACGACGTCGGTGCCCACGATGGCGATCATCCCGACGAAGCTCAGCGCGAAGCCCGCCCAGAACCGGCGCGTCGGTCGGTCGCGGTAGAGGAGCCAGGCGCCGAGCGCGACGAAGATCGGCGCGTTGGTGCCGAGGAGCGTGGCGTTCGCGGCCGAGCTGACCATCACCGCGGTGTTGAACAGCGCGAGGTCGGCGGCGAAGAAGACGCCGGCGACGACGGCATCGCGCGTCGCGGCACGTGATGGGCGCGGCCGTGCGGCCGGCCGCGCCGCCAGCGCCCACGGCACGAAGACCACCTGCGCCAACGCCATGCGCCAGAAGGCCGAGGTCCAGCCTGGCACCGCCGACCAGCGCACGAAGAGAGCGGACCACCCGATGGCGAACACGCCGAGCGCGAGCACGGCGTACGCCTTTCGTTGGCCGGAAGAGGTGGGGGCCGTCGGCATGGCACATAGTAATCGTGTGCGCCACGCCGCTGGCCGGTGGAGCGGAGGCTCAGTGCTGCTCGCGCTGCGGTGGTATGGGGCGGTGCTGCACCGGCTGCGCCGCGTCCCGGAAGCGCCGCAGCGCCTCGTCGGTCACCGTTTGCCACTCGTCGGGGATGGGGCCGAGGCGGCGCTTTTCCGTGGCCGACTCGAAGCAGAGCCACCCGTTCTGGTACTGCTCGGGGAGCCGCGCCAATCCGCGTGGCTCGGGGGTGGGCAGCACGGCGAAGGCGTCCCAGGGGACCCCGCGCTCGTCGACGAAGCGCCGGTGCTCCGCGGCGGGGGGCATGTCGGACGGCAGGCCGGGTCGCGGCCGCTGGCGGGCTCGGCGGCGCAGCTTGACCACTTCCTTCGCCGCGTCGCTGGCGATGGCGAGCACCTCCTCGATGCGCAGCGACTCGCTGGTGTCCAGCCGCTGCACGTCGGCGGCGCACACCTCTTCGAGGCTGGCCTTCAACGACGCGGTCACGCGCTCCAGCTGTGCGTCCAGCGGACGCGACTCCTCCCGCTCCATGTGCTGTCGCTCCCTGATGCGTTCCCGCCACAGTTCGGACCTGGCGGCACACCCGAGCGCGCAACTGTCGTGCCCTTCTCCGTCGGCGCGCGACGACCGTTACGGTCGGGGTCGATCCTCGGCGTCGCGCGGCGGGGTGGCTGGCCGTGGCGGGGCGGCCGCGCGCATGAGCGGGCTGTCGTCGTTCCGCTCGATGACGAAGAGGGAGTCCAGCTTCGTCAGCGTGAACAGCATGCGCAGGTCGTCGTTCAGGTTCGCCAGCGTCACCTCGGCGGTGTGCTCGCGCGCCAGCCGCGAGAGCGACACGAGGAGCCCGAGTCCCGCGCCGTCGATGTAACCGGTGCGGCCGAAGTCGAATCGCACCGTGTGCGCGCCGTCGGCCAGCTCACCCAGCACCGCTCGCCGCAGCTCGGGGCGATCCTCTGCCACCAGCTCCTCGACGATCTGGATGGTGCTGATGTCGGCCGAGCGCTCGATGGAGAAGCTCATTGCCGTTTTCCTCCCGGCGGTGTGCCCGCCTGAAGGAACATTGGATGGCGGGCCGCGATGGCGCTAGGCGGGCAGCGGCATCCGCCGATTCGCGCATGAGGCCCCGCTCTGCAGGTCGCCGGCCGTGGCGGGGCTCGACATCCGGGGGTCCATCGGCCAGCGTCAACACCCACGCGGGCTCCCCCCCGGCGGCGAAACCGACGGGAAGCCGATGCGTACGCCTCGGCTCCAACGGTATCCTGTGCCCCCAGTGTCAAACCGTGGACCCATTCTCCCTTCCGGAGCGCGCTCTCATGATGTCCCGTTCACGCACCTGGCTACTCGGCCTGCTCGGCCTCGCTGTGGTGACGACTGCCGGTCCCGTCGCCGCGCAATCGCGCGCGGCGCTCCACGTGCCCATCGAGTACTACAAGCTGCCCAACGGCCTGAAGGTCGTGATGTCGCGCGACGCCACGGTGCCGACCGCCGTTGTGGCCGTGTACTACAACATCGGCTTCCGGAACGAGCCGCGGAGTCGCACCGGCTTCGCGCACCTCTTCGAGCACCTGATGTTCCAGGGCTCGCAGAATCTCGGGAAGATGGAGTTCATCCGCCTCGTCGAGCAGAACGGCGGGCTCCTCAACGGGTCGACGCGCTTCGACTTCACGAACTACTACCAGGTCGTGCCGTCGCATGCCGTGCGACGCATCCTGTGGGGCGAAGCGGACCGCATGCGCGGCCTGGCGATCGACACGGCCAACGTGAACAACCAGCGTGACGTCGTGAAGAACGAGGTGCGCGTCAACGTCATCAATCAGCCGTACGGCGGCTTCCCCTGGATCGACCTGCCGGTGGCGGCCAACACCAACTGGTACAACGCGCACAACTTCTACGGCGACATGAGCGACCTCGACTCGGCGTCGATGAAGGACGCGGCGAGCTTCTTCAAGACGTACTACGCGCCGAACAACGCCGTGCTCGTGGTGTCGGGCGACATCGATGTGAACGCGACGAAGGCGTGGGTCGCCGAATATTTCAGCAAGATCCCGCCGGCCACACTCCCGCCGAAGCCCGATCTCACGGAGCCCCGGCAGACGGCGGAGAAGCGCGTCACGCGCATCGACTCGCTCGCCACCCGCCCCGCCATCGGGCTCGGGTACCACGTGCCCGAGCGCTTCACGCCGGAGTGGTACGCTTTCGGGCTGCTCGACCAGCTCCTTGCCCAGGGGCGCGACTCGCGCTTCTACCAGGAGCTCGTGCAGAAGCGTGGGCTCACCGGCGGCATCGACGCCGGCATCAACTTCGGGCTCGGCAGCCAGTTCGACTATCAGGGCCCGATGCTCTACGAGATCCAGGCCTTTCACGACGCCGACAAGTCGCAGGAGGCGATGGTGGCCGGCTTCGATGCGGCGATCGAGCCGCTGCGCACCACCCCGGTGGATCAGGCGACGCTCGACCGCGCGCTCGTCAAGCTGCGCTCGTCGCTCTACGCCGAGATGGAGCAGTTCGCCGGCTTCGGCCGCGCCAACCTGCTCGCCGCGTTCGCGCTGTTCGACGACGACCCGGAGCGCATCAACCAGCTCGAGCAGGGATTCGCCAAGGTGACGCCGGCGCTGCTGCAGCGTACGGCGCAGGAATACCTGCGGCCCACCAACCGCACCATCGTCTTCATCGTGCCGGCGGCGAAGGCCGCGGCGCAGAGCACCCGCTAACCGCCCCAGACGACCATGTGCACACATACCACCCGCCGCCTGGCGCTCGCCGCGGCGACCACGCTCGCGGCGGCCCTTCCCGCCGCCGCGCAGCAGCCCAAGCGCGAGGCCCCGCCCGCGCTCGGCACCCCGAAGGCCTTCACCCTGCCGCCCAAGCGCGAGTTCACCCTCGCCAACGGCATGAAGGTGACCTTCGTCCCCTTCGGCACGATTCCCAAGGTGTCGGTCTACACGATGGTCGGCACCGGGCACATCGACGAGGCCAGCAACCAGGTCGCCCTCGCCGACGTGACCGGCGAGATGATGCGCGAGGGGACGACGACGCGCACCGCCACGCAGATTGCCGAGGCGGTCGCGGGGATGGGGGGCGAGCTGACGGTGTTCGTGGGCGACGACCGCACGCAGGTGGGCGGCGCCGTCCTCTCCGAGCGCGGCCCCGACATGGTGCGGCTCGAGGCGGACCTGCTGCGCAACCCGGCGTTCCCGCAAGGCGAGCTGGCCCGCATCACGGCCAACAAGGCGCGCGACGTCGCCATCGCCAGGAGCCAGCCGCAGGCGCTGGCGCAGGAGCAGTTCGTGAAGACGATCTACGGTGATCATCCGTACGGGCGGCTCTTCCCGAGCGACACGATGCTGAAGGGCTATACCATCGCCCAGGTGCGCGACTTCCATGCGCGCAACTTCGGCGCGGCCCGCGCGCATCTCTACGTCGTCGGGCGGTTCGACGCGGCGGCGGTCGAGCGCGCGGTGCGCGAGTCGTTCGAGGGCTGGGCAGCCGGCAGTCCGCCGACCGCCAAGCCGCCGACGCCGCACACGGGGCACAGCGTCACGCTGCTCGACCGGCCCAAGGCGGTGCAGTCGACGATCATGGTGGGGCTCCCCGTGCCGGATCCGACGGCCAAGGACTACACGGCGCTCCAGGTGACCGACGCGCTGCTCGGCGGCACCTTCGGCTCGCGCATCACGACGAACATTCGCGAGCAGAAGGGCTACACGTATTCGCCGTACAGCTACGTATCCACACACCGGCACGACGCCTACTGGGTGCAGCAGGCCGACGTCACGACGAAGTTCACCGGCGCCTCGCTGAAGGAGATCTTCGGCGAGATCGACCGGCTGCAGAAGGAGGCGCCGAGCACGACGGAGCTGAACGGGATCAAGAACAACATGATCGGCATCTTCACCCTCCGGAACGCATCGCGCGGCGGCATCGTGACGCAGCTCGCCGAGGCGGACCTGCAAGGACTCGGCGACGATTATCTGAGCGGCTACGTGAAGCGCGTGATGGCGGTGTCACCGGCCGAGGTGCAGCGGATCACGACGACGTATCTCACGCCGGATCGGATGACGTTGGTGGTCGTGGGCGACAAGGCGACCGTGGCCGATCAGCTGGCGCCGTTCCAGAAACCCATTCCCTAAGGCGCGCCCGGGCGAGGCCGGCCCCGTGACCAGCACAGCTCAACCGCTTGTTTGCCACCGAGGACACAGGCACACAGAGCACTACCAAAGCCGTTCTCGGTGTCCTCTGTGTCCTCGGTGGCAACAAGCAAAGTTCTTCGACGCTGCAGGGATGGATCGACTCGCCGAAGGATGTTCCGAGACCGTCGTGCGGCAGCGTCCGGCCGGCCGGCCTGTTGTCCATCCTCCCGCTGTTCGAACCCCGGTGCAACGCGACCCGACCGGAAAAGTGGAACTTTCGGATCGCGCCGCGACTTACCTCGCGCCGGATGCACGGAACCTGCGGGATGATCGTCGGCTACGAACGGGAGGGTGACATGGACGCGAGCATGGAAGGACGGGGCGGCGGCGCGGCCGTCGCGGCGGGGAAGCAGACCGAGGTGGCCGTTCTCGCGGGCGGATGCTTCTGGGGGGTTGAGGAGATTCTGCGCACGGTGCCCGGCGTGCTGGACACCGACGTCGGCTACACCGGCGGCTGGCTCGAGAACCCGACCTACCACGACACCCACGACAGCAAGTCCGGCCACGCCGAGGCGATCCGCATCACCTTCGACCCGTCGGTGCTCAGCTACGAGGCGCTGCTCGAGCAGTGGTTCTTCAAGCTGCACGATCCCACCACGCTCAACCGCCAGGGGAACGACATCGGGACGCAGTACCGGTCGGCGATCTTTCCGCAGACGCCCGAGCAGCGGGAGATCGCCGAGCGGGTGAAGGCGCGTGTCGACGCGTCGGGGAAGTGGAGGCGCCCCGTCAGCACCTCCATCGAGCCGGCTGGCGTCTGGTACAGCGCGGAGAAGTACCACCAGGATTACCTGCAGAAGAATCCTGGCGGCTACACCTGCCACTTCATGCGCGACTGATGCCCGCGCGCGACGGCACGCGACCGTCGCGCGCCTTCATCGGCATCAGCGGCTACGATTACCAGCCCTGGCGCGGGCGGTTCTATCCGGAGGATCTCCCGCGCCGCCGCTGGCTGGAGTACGCGAGCCGGAGCTTCAACAGCGTCGAGCTGAACGGCACCTTCTACAGCCTCAAGTCGCCGCCGGTGTTCGCGCGGTGGGTGAGCGAGGTGGCGTCGAAGGACTTCGTGTTCGCCGTGAAGGGCGGACGCTTCATCACCCACAACCTCAAGCTCCGCAACGCCGAGGCGTCGCTCGGCAACTTCTTCGCGAGCGGCGTGCTGGCGTTGGGGCGCATGACGGGGCCCTTCCTCTGGCAGCTGCCCGCCACCTACCGCTTCGACGCCGAGCGGATGGACAGCTTCATGCGCCTGCTGCCCCGCACCTCGCGCGAAGCGGAGCAGGTCGCGCTCCAGCACGACGACCGGCTGCGTCGCGGCGCGCTCGTCGATGCGGCGGCGCGGGTGACGCTGCGCCATGCGTTCGAGGTGCGGCACGAGAGCTACTTCCACGACGAGTTCTACGCGCTCCTCCGCGAGCATCGCTGCGCGTTCGTCGTCGCCGACACGGCGGGCAAGTTTCCGTACGCCGAGGAGGTGACGGCGGACTTCGTGTACGTGCGGCTGCACGGCTCGCGCGAGCTCTACGCCAGCGGCTACACGGACGAGGAGCTCGACGAGTGGGCGCGGAAGATCGCGCGATGGCGGGCCAGACAGCTCGACGTCTACGTCTACTTCGACAACGACGCCAAGGTGCATGCGCCGTTCGACGCGAAGCGATTGGCCGAGCGCGTTCCCTGAGCTGATGAGCTTGCGTGTGGCCCTGCTCCCCGCACGCGTCTTGCCCTTGCCTCCCGGACCCAACCCAGGAGACCAGGATGCACGACATTTCGTACCGGCCTTTACGGTTCGTGTTGGCGGCGGGTGCGCTGCTGATCGCCGGATGCACCGTGAGCGACGCGAGCAAGCAGCCGGCCGACACCGCGCAGGCGCCGCGTGGCGCAGTGGCCACGCCGCCGCCGCCGATGACGACGGCCACCACCACAACAGCCACGTCCAACGTCCAGCCCGCCGCACCGGCGGCGGACAGCGCAAGCGCCGGCGCGAGCAAGGGCGCCGCGCAATCGTCGTCGAGCCTGCGCGTGGAAGTCGACCTCGCCGCGCGGAAGCTCTACCTCTACGAGGGTGGCACCCGGGCCGAGACGCACTCGGTGGCGGTCGGTTCCGAGAAGTGGCCGACGCAGACCGGCGAGTGGACGATCAAGCAGGTCGTCTTCAATCCCGAGTGGATCCCGCCCGACGAGACCTGGGCCGAGGAGCGCCAACCCCGGAAGCCCGGTGATCCGAAGAACCCGCTCGGCCGTGCACAGCTCGTCTACGATCCGCCGCGGACCATTCACGGCACCGACCAGCCGAGCTCCATCGGTAAGAACGTGTCGCACGGCTCGATCCGGATGAACAACACGGAGATCGTCGCGCTGGCCAAGCGCATCATGGCGGCGAGCGGCGTGCAGAAGGACAGCGCCTGGTTCGCCCGGGCGGCCACGCAGCGGAGCGAGAAGCAGGTGGTGGATCTGCCGACGCCGGTGCCTATTACGGTGCACTAGCCGGCCGTCGCCGTCATCACCTCTTTCGCTTCGCCCCATGCGCGCCTCACGAGCCGTCGCCCTCGGACTTCTCGTCGCCTGTCATCCGCAGACGGACCCCACGCCGCTCGGCGTGCCCCAGGATGGCCTCGCCGTGCTGGCGCGCATGCACGCGCGGTACTCGGACTCGTGGTACCGCACGCTCACCTTCCGGCAGCGCACCGTGCAGCGCCGGCCCGACGGTACCGAGCAGGTGTCGACCTGGTACGAGGCCCAGAGCGGCGACCGACTGCGCATCGACATGGGCAACCCCGCGGAGGGCAACGGGGCGCTGTACACGGCCGACTCGCTGTACGTCGTCCGCGGCGGCAAGGTGGTCCGGGCGATCGCCGACGGAAATCCCTTCCTCCCACTGATCTCGGGAGTGTACCTCCAGCCCCTCGACGTCACGGTGCGGCAGCTCGCGCCGTACAAGATCGACCTGAGCTCGGTGTACGTGCGTGACTGGGAGGGGCGGCGCACCTTCGTCGTCGGGGCGACGTCGGCGGCCGACTCCGCCTCCCCACAGGTGTGGGTCGACGCGGGGCGCCTCATCGTGACGCGCTTCATCATGCCTCTCTTCCCCTCACCGGAGAAGCGGAACCAGGACGTCCGGCTGGAGAACAACGTCGAGGTCGGCGGCGGCTGGCTCGCGACGAGGATCCGCATGCTCGACAAGGGGGTGCCCGTGCAGACGGAGGAGTACTCCGACTGGCGCACCGATGTGACCCTGCCGGCCTCGTTCTTCCAGGCGGAGAAGTGGACGCAGGACCCGCACTGGTTCAAGCCGGTGCCGTAGAATCGACGCCGTCCCAGCCGCGATGAACACCCTCTTTCATTCCTGGTCGGACATCGGTCGGACCGTCGCCGTCTCGGCGATGGCCTTCGTGCTCATCGTCGCGCTGCTCCGGATCGTGGGGCCGCAGTCGCTCGCCAAGATGTCGGGGTTCGACGTCGTCTTCACGGTGACGATGGGATCGGTGATCGCCACCGTCGCCGTCTCGCGCGACGTCACGCTGGCGCAGGGGATCGCCGCGCTGGTGACGATGCTCGCCCTGCAGGAGATCATCCGTCGGATCCAGTCGCGCTTCCTTCCGGTGCACCATCTGGTGCGCCAGGCGCCGCGCGTGCTGCTGTGGGATGGCACGCTGCTCGAGGACCGGCTGCAGGGGAGCGGCGTGAGCGCGGACGAGATTCGCGCCGCGGTGCGCAAGGCGGGGCTGCGGTCGCTGGACGACGCGCAGATCGTGGTGCTGGAGAATGACGGCGAGTGGTCCGTGATCGCGAAGTCGTCACAGCGGAGCGACGAGTCGGCGCTGTTCGGTCTGCCCATTCCTGGGCGCCCGGGGCAGAGTCCCGCCGCCGGGAGCGCGACGGCCACGCCCGCGCCGGTGAACCGGCTCCCCTGACCTCGTCAGAGCAGCGTACCGCGCAGGATGGCGAAGGCGACGCTGAAGTAGATGACGAGCCCCGTCACGTCGACGAGGGTGGCGACGAAGGGAGCCGACGCGCTCGCCGGGTCGAAGCCGAGCCGCTTGAGCAGGAAGGGGAGCATCGAGCCGGCGAGCGATCCGAAGGTCACGACGCCGACGAGCGCGCCTCCGACGGTGCCGGCGACGAGCGCCCAGTGCGTGCCGTAGTCGTACCAGCCGAGCTTCTGCCAGACGACGATGCGGACGATGCCGATGGCGCCGAGGATGAGCCCGAGCGCCAGCCCGGCCGGGAGCTCGCGCATCGCGATGCGCCACCAGTCGCCCAGCCGCACCTCGCGCAGCGCCAGCGCGCGGATGATGAGCGAGGTCGCCTGCGAGCCCGAGTTGCCGCCGGAGCTGATGATCAGCGGGATGAAGAGCGACAGCACGACCGCCTTGGCGATCTCGCCCTCGAAGTGGCCCATCGCCGTGGCGGTGAGCATCTCGCCCAGGAAGAGGGCGCAGAGCCACCCCGCGCGCTTGCGGATCATGCGGCCGAAGGTGATCTCGGTGTACGGCTCGTCGAGCGCCTCCATGCCGCCGAACTTCTGCACGTCCTCCGTCTGCTCGCGCACGATGGCGTCGATGACGTCATCGACCGTCACGATGCCGAGCACCCGACCGGTATCGTCGACGACGGGGACGGCGAGGAGGTTGTACTTGGAGATGAGCCGCGCGACATCTTCGCGGTCGGTGAGTGGCGTGACCCGCAACGGTACCCGCTTGTTGCCGACCTCGCTCACCGGTTGCGAGCGGTCGGCCGCGAGCATCAGGTCGCGCAGCGAGACCACCTGGAGGAGCCGACCGTCCGCCGGGTCGAGCAGGTAGATGGCGTAGACCGTCTCCTTGGCACGCCCGACTTCGCTGATGTACTTCAGCGCCCGGTCGACCGTCCAGGTCGTGGGCATCGAGACGAACTCCGTCGTCATGATGCCGGCCGCCGTCTCCGGCGGATAGGCGAGCAGCAGCCGCAGCGCCTCGCGTGTCGGCGCGGCGAGCAGCTTGAGGAATCGCGCCCGGTTGGCTTCGGGCAGCTCGCGGAAGAGATCGGCCTGCTGGTCGGACGACATCGCCTCGATCAGCGGGCCGGCGGCCTGATCGTTCATCTGCTGGACGATCGCGCAGCGATGTCCCTCGAGCTCCGGCTCGTCGAAGACCTGCACGGCGAGGTCGAAGGGGAGCGCGGCCATCACCTTCGAGGCCCCGTCGGGATGCAGATCGCGCAGCGCTTCGGCGACGTCGGCGGCGCGCATTCCGCTCAGCGCCTCCGCGAGATCGACCGGATCGCCGTGCAGGAGATAAAGCAGCTCGGGCGCCGCGTTGGGCGATGGGGGCGGGTGCACGGAAGGCATGCTGCCAGGATATCCCGTCGACCTGACGGCAGCATGACACCGCGGTCGGAACGCGGCCGACGCGGGCAGCGATCGCGCGCGCGATCGCTGCCCGCGCTCGTGCCTACTTCGCGAGCTTCTGCTGGACCGCCTTCCCCGCCGCCAGATGGGCCTGGAAGTTCGGCGCCACCTTTTCCTCGAGCGCGCGCACCTCGGCGTTCTTCGTCGCCGGAAGGAGCTGGGTCGACACGGCATCGATCACCGCCTGGTGGTAGGTCACCTCGTGGTCGATGTAGGCGTGATCGAAGGCATGTCCCTTGGCGCCGCGCAGCGTCTTCATGATCGACGCATGGTCCTTGGCCAGTGCGAAGTCCTTGCCCGGCGGGGTCGGGGTGACATGGAGCTTGTGCGCCAGATCGCGCCCCATCTGCCGCACGGCGCGATGGTCGTTCACCATCATGGTCGCGAAGCGCCGCACCTCGGGGTTCCGGCTCTTCTTCAGGGCGAGCTGGCTGGTCTCGATGTCCCAGCTGTTCGCGGCGTCGAAGATGGCGACGATGGTCGGATCATCGAGGCCGGCGGCCTGCGCGTGCGCGGCGGGAGCGGCGAGGGGAACGGTGACGGTGGCCAGGAGCAGCAGGACCGTGGACGTCTTCATGGCGGACCTCGGTGAGATGGTGAGTCGGCGGCGAAGGGCTGGCCGAAGTGGCGAGCCCGACCCGCCTTCAACGTGGAAGGGGGGATGGAATAAGTCAAGAAATTTGTTGACTTAATATTTCTGGTGAGTATACTTCAGCACCCCGACGAAGGGAGAGATCCGATGGCATGGTGGCAGCGGCTGGTGGGCGCATCGTCCCGCGGGCGCGTGGTCGCGCTGCTGCGACGCGGCGATCGCAGCGTCGAGGAGCTGGCGCGGGCGCTCGGTCTCACCGACAACGCGGTGCGCGCGCAGCTCGCCCTGCTCGAGCGGGACGGTGTCGTGCGCGCCACCGGCATCCGGCGCGAGGGCGCCGTCGGCAAGCCCGCCACGCTCTACGGGCTCGGCCGGGGTACCTCGTCATTGTTCTCCACGGCGTATGCGCCGCTCCTCTCCGCCGTGCTGGCCGAGCTGGGCGAGCGGCTACCGACGCGCCAGGTCGACGCCGTGCTGCGCGGCGCGGGGCGCCGGCTGGCGCTGGAGGTTCCCGCGAGCGCGACCTTCGATGATCGCGCGGCCGCGGCGGCGGGGCTTCTCGTCGACATGGGAGCGGAGGCCGACCTCACGCGCACGGACGAGGGCTATGAGATCCGCGGCCATGGCTGCATCGTCGCCGACGCGGTGAGCGCCTGCCCCGCGACCTGTCGCGCCGTCGAGGAGCTGCTCTCCGAGGTGACGGGGACGCGGGTGCGCGAGCACTGCGATCGTGCGGGGCCGCCGAGCTGTCGGTTCTCGGTCCCGCGAGAGTAGGCGGGATCGGCGCCGGACGAGGCGCCGCGCGGCGGCCGGTCGTCTCATGGACGACGCGCCCCGTGATACGGCTCCATGTGCACGAGCACGTAGTTCACCCGCGGCGAGCCGGCACAGATGGCGTGCTTCACTCGACCCCCGAGGCTATGCGCCTCCTCGAGCGACATCGCGCCGTCGGCCTGGACGTGCACCGTCACGCGGTAGGCCGTGCCCGCCTTCCGCACGTGCAGCTTCTCGATCGCGGCCACGCCCGGCACATTGAGCGCGGTGGTCCGGATCGGACCGACGACGTCGGTGCCGGGCATCCGGTCCATGAGGTCGTGCGTCGCCGCGCGCAGCATCGAGACGCCGTTGAAGGCGATCACGGCCGAGGCGAGGAGCGCCGCCCAGTCGTCGGCGGCGGCCCAGCCGCCGCCGCCCCACAGGCGGCTGCCGACCAGCGCGAGGGAGATACCCACGAACGCCGCGGCCGAGGTGATGGCATCGCTCAGGTGATGCTGCGCGTCGGCCTTCACGGCGGTGCTGCCCACCTCGCTTCCGACGGCGTGCACCCGACGCGAGAGCGTCCACTTCACGGCCATGACGGCGACGAGCACGGCGAGCGTCCACGGCGCGGGCACCGTGTGCGGCGTGCGGATCTCGCGCACCGCTTCGACAGCGATCCCGGCCGCGGCGGCGAGGAGCATGATGGACACCGCGGCTGCCGCGAGGGCCTCTGCCTTGCCGTGGCCGTACGGATGGTCCTCGTCCGCCGGCTGCGCGGCGAGTGCCAGTCCACCCCACACGAGCAGCGAGGCAAGGACGTCCGCGCCCGACTCCACCGCGTCGGCGACGAGCGCATAGGTGTTGCCGACGAGCCCCGCGACGAGCTTCACGCCGGCGAGCGCCGCGTTGACGACCATCCCGGTCTGCGCCGCGCGAATGCCTCTCTGGTGCTCACTCATGCCGGAATATACGGGCGCAGCCTCGCTGTTTAGCGAGCGCGAGCAGCCGCACGCAACACGCGCAACGTGGCGCGAGACACATGGAACATTGGAACCCTGGAACACCGGAACATTCGTCTCCGGCCAGCGTATGCGACCCGTCCTGCACGGATGCATTCCACCGAGGGGTCATGTCATGAGCTCGCTCGCGATCGAAGGGTTCTACACGCTCTGTCTGCGGGACGCCATGCGGCCAGAGCACGGCAGCCTGCCGGCGCTCGCCCGCGCCGCGTCGGATCTGGTCGCGTATGCCAGGGCACGGTCGATCGACCAGAGCGTGCTGCTCGCCGAGCTCGATCGGGCGTCGCGGTCGGTCGAGTGGGTCACGTCGTTCGAGATCGCGGTGCACACCGAAGCGGTGGCCCTTGGCCGCACGGCGATCCAGCAGGCATTCGCCCTGCCCGATCTCCTCGGCGCGCCGGGGCCCGGGGCATCCCCGAACCAGCAGTCGACGCGCGCTGTCCGATCGGACGACCTCCTCCGATGAACTGCATGCGCTGACGGCGCGGGGCGTGTGCCCCGGCTCCGGCGCGCTGGCGGGCGCTCTCGAGCGCCCATCCGTCCGCTATGTTCATCTCCATGCATCCGCCGCGACTCTGGGAGCGGATCGTGGCGTGGGTGCACGAACGCGACCTCGACGAGGGCGCCCCGCTCATGATCGTTGGGGCTGTCATCGGAGCGGTCGCCGGCCTTGGCATCGTCGGGTTCTACGGACTGATCGACGTCGCCTACGCGCTCCTCTCGGCGTTTCCCCGGCGCCACGTGCCCTGGTTTGGTCAGGCGATCCTCCAGGTCGTCCTCACGGCGTTCGGCGTATGGCTGGCCTGGTTCATCGTGCGCCGCGCGCGCGCCGGCGCGGGGCAGAACGTGCCGGACGTGCAGCTCGCCGTCGCGAAGCGTGGCGGCGTGATCGCCGGGCGACCGGTCGCGGCCCGCACGCTCGCTTCGGCGGTGACCCTCGGCTCCGGCGGGTCGGTCGGAAGCGAGGGACCGGTGGCCGTGCTGGGTGCGGCCGTCGGCTCCCTGCTCGGGCGCCGGCTCCGCTTCCAGGCGCGGCATCTCAAGATCCTCGTCGGGTGCGGTGCCGCAGCCGGCATCGCCGGCGCATTCAACGCGCCCTTCGCCGGCGCCTTCTTCGCGCTGGAGGAGATTCTCGGCTCGTTCTCCGTCGGCGCGTTCAGTCCGGTCGTCATCGCGAGCGTCGTCGGCGCGCTCACCGTGCGCTCCTTCCTCGGCACGCATCCGGCATTTCACCTGCCGCAGATCGCCGACGTCCACCCCATCGAGAACGCGCTCCTCTATCCGCTGCTCGGCGTGGCGTGCGGGCTCGCGTCGGCGCTGTACTCGCGGCTCGACGCCATGGCCCCCCGCGTGATGCGGAAGACGCCCGGCCCCGACTGGGTGCGCCCGCTCGTCGGCGGGGCGATCGTCGGTGGGATCGTCGTGTCGTCGGGTGGCTTCCTGTCGGGCAACGGACACCTGGCCATTCCGCGCGAGGTGTTCGGCGAGATGCCCTGGCACCTGCTCGTCGCGCTCGCGCTCGCGAAGATCCTCGCCACGGTGATCACCCTCGGGTCCGGCGGCTCGGGCGGGGTGTTCACGCCGGCGCTGTTCATCGGGGCCTCGCTCGGCGGCGGGCTCGGGACGCTGGTGTCGAAGGCGTTCACCAACCACCTCGTGCATCCCGCGGCCTGGGCCCTCGTCGGCATGGCGGGACTCGTGAGTGGCGCGACGCGAGCGCCGCTGACGGCGATCTTCATCGTGTACGAGATGACGAACGACTCTGCCTACGTCGTGCCGCTCATGATCGTCTCCGTCGTCTCGTACGTGACGGCCAGGCGCTTCGCGCCATACGGGTTGTACGACGGCTGGCTCGCGGCGCGGGGTGAGCATCTGGCGCACGGCGTCGATCAGTCGGTGATGGAGCATATCCGGGTGCGCGACGTGCTGGACGCGGACGTGCCGCGCGCCGCGCCGGCGATGCGCGTCGACGAGGTCGCGCGACTGATGCGCGATGCGCGCCTCGGGACGGTGGCGGTCGTCGACGAGGATGGGGCGCTGGTGGGCGCGATCGGCCACCTCGCGCTGCACGATGCGCTGCTTCAACCGGTCGAGACGCGACAGCTCGTGATCGCCGAGGACCTCGTGGAGCGGCTGGAAGCGGTGCGGCCCGCGCAGTCGCTGCGTGCCGCGCTCGCGGTGATGAACGCGCGCGGACGTGATGCGATCCCTGTCGTCGAGGCGACGGACGGTGGACGCGAGCGATTCGTCGGGGTCGTCTCCCGCGCGGCCGCGTTCGCCGCGTACGACCGCGCCATCGAGCATGCCGTGTAGCCGGCTATGACGGCCTGGCCGTGCGTGCTCGCTGCGCGGCCCGGAGCACCAGCGCGGCGACGTCCGCCAGCCGGTGCTCCCCCTTCTGGAGCACCCGCACCGCCGTACGGGTGAGGAACTGCCGCTCGGCGTCGGTCAGCGTCTTCGCCGTGAGCACGACGACGGGGATGGTCGCGAGCAGCGGATCGGAGCGCATCGCCGCAAGGACGCCGAAGCCGTCGAGCACCGGCATCATCAGGTCGAGCACGGCGACGTCGGGGGGACGCAGACGCATCTCGACCAGCCCGCTCTCGCCGTCCACGCACTCGCGCACGCGGATCCCCTTCTCACGGAGCACCCGGCTGGCGATCCGCCGCGAATCCTCGTCGTCGTCGATGACGAGCACCTCGTACGCGTCGCCGTGGGCGTCGCCCTCGCCCGGCGCGCCCTGCCGTCCGGCGGCGGTGGTGACCGCCCGCTCGAGCTGGTCCGACGTGAAGGGCTTCGGCACCAGCGCGACCCAGCCGAGGTCCACCCCCGACATGGCAGGGGCCACGTCGCCGACGGCGATGATCTCGGGCAGCAGCAGGACCGCGGGCTGAACCTCCGTCTTCATGTCGGAGATCGCATGCGCCACCCGCCATGCGACACCGTTGCGGCTGCCGATGTCGAGGATGACCAGCGAGGCGTCCTCGCGCGCCGCCACCTCGGGCACGTCGGCGGCGACGGTAGTCCAGGTGAGCCGCACCGTGGGCGCGACCTTTTTGGCCAACGCCTCGAGTCCCGCGGCGTCGTCACCGAACGCCACCACCGACACCGGCTCCACGCGCGGCGGCAGCGCGCCGGTGGACTCCTCGTGCCGAGCCATGCGCGCGTCGTGGCGCTCGGTGTCCTGCGCGCGCACCACGCTTCCCTCGAGCGCCGTCGGCAGGAGCAGCGTGAAGGTCGACCCGTGATCGAGTGTGCTCTCGACGGTGATCTCCCCCTCCATCGCGCGCGCCAGGCGCTGCGAGATCGCCAGCCCCAGACCGCTCCCGCCGTAGACCCGCGTCAGCGCATTGTCCGCCTGGAAGAACTCGCTGAACACCTCGCCGAGCACGGCGGGCTCGATCCCGATGCCGGTGTCGGTGACCGCGATGGCGACGCGCTCGCCCCCGGCCACCGTATGGGCGGCGATGGTGATCGAGCCGCGATCGGTGAACTTGATCGCGTTGCCGACGAGGTTGGTCAGGATCTGGCGCAGGCGTTGGAGATCGGCCAGGACGAGCGGCAGCTTCGCGTCGAGCCGGCTGACGAGGGTGATGCCTTTCTTCGCCGCCTGGTTCTCCAGCAGGGCGGCGATCTCCTCGATCACCGCGGAGGCGTCGACCGGGCGCAGGTCGAGCTCCAGCTTCCGTGCATCGGCGCGCGCCAGGTCCAGCACGTCGTTGATCAGGTCGAGCAGGTGCCGGCTGCCGACGCGAATGCGGTCGAGGTTGCGGCGCTGCCCTTCGTTGATGTGCCCCTCGATCTCGAGCTCCAGCAGCTCGGCGTAGCCGAGGATCGCGTTGAGGGGGGTGCGCATCTCGTGCGACATCATCGCGATGAAGCGATCGCGCGCCTGAGTCGCGGCCGACAGCTCGGCGAGCCTCGCTTCCAGCTCGCCACGCATGCTCTCCAGGCGCTCGTTCCGCACGTCCACGGCGGCGCGCTGGAGCTCGAGCTGCCGCCGGATCTCGAACCGCTCGATGACGTTCTCGATCGAGCGGACCAGTCCATGCTGCGTGACACCGTCCTTCAACAGGTAGTCCTCGGCGCCGAGCGCGATCGCGCGCGCCGCGGCCTCGTCGTCGTCGTGGCCGGTGAGCACGCTCACGGCGACGGGGATGCGGCCGGTCGGCTCGCGCAGCTGCTGCAGCACCTGCTCCGCCGTCATGTCGGGGAGGAACTGGTCGAGCAGCACGCAGTCGACGTCGACGTCGCCGCGCCGGATCTTCGCCAGGGCGTCGGCGCCGGTCGCGCAGTCGACGATGCGATAGGAGCGCCGATTGTCGCGCAGCATCCGGTGCACGTGCGCGCGGTCGTCGACGTTGTCCTCGACGAGCAGGATCGTGCGGGACTCGGGAGTGGAGCTCGTCATCGCTCGAGCGAGCCGCCGGTCGCCCGCGCGGGGTGCTTGGGCCAGTAGACGTGGAAGGCGGCGCCCGAACCGGCGGTGGATCGCAGCTCGATCTCGCCACCATGCGACTCGACGATGCGCTTCACGAGCGCGAGGCCCAGCCCGGTGCCGTCGCCCGGTCGAGAGGTGTGAAAGAGGCGCCACACCTGCTGCTGCTGTGATTCGGGGATGCCCGGACCGTTGTCGGCCACGACGAGCTCCCAGCGAGCGCCGGCATCGGCCGCGGTGACGGCGATTCGCGCAGCCGTCTCGCGTCGATAAGTGATGGCGTTGGAGAGGAGGTTGCGGAACACCTGCTCGAACGGGACGCGCTCGGTCTCGATCGTGGGCAGATCCGGTGCGAGGTCGACGGTCACCTCCGCCGGCGGTGCAAGGTAGTCGACGACGTCCCGCAGCAGCGCGCCAATATCGATCGCCTCGATCCGGTCGGAGACGCGGCCGGCCCGGGCGTAGGCGAGTGCCGCGTCGATCATCTGACGCATGCGTTCCGCCAGCTCGCGCGTCCGCGTCAGATCGGCGGCGCGCCGGTCCGGTTCGGACGCGGCGGGGTCCAGCAGCGCGTCGACACGCTGGCGGATGCCACGCAGCGGGGCCTTGAGGTCATGCGAGACGGCATGCGCGAACTCGTCGAGTGCGGCGTTGCTGCGCTCGAGCTCCCGCAGCGCATGCGCCAGGCGCCCCTGCTCCACCACCAGGCGCCGCTGCGTCGCGGCGAGCTCGGTGTTGATCGTCGTCACCTCCCCGGCGAGCGCGGTGAGACGCCGGGGCGTCGGATGCTCCACGAGCCAGAAGCCATCGCCCTCGCTCGCCGGGATGGCCGAATACGCGCCGGTCTCGAGGAGGGCCTCTCCGGTCCCGAAGATCAGCTCCCACGCCGGACGAGTGGCTCCACCGACGATGCGGCGCCACTTCGCAGCCGAGGAATCGGCGTCGAGGAGATCGAGCACCGGTCGTCCGATCACGGGGGCACCGAGTCGCGCCTCGAGCTGGCCGTTGCTCGCGCTGACCTTCCCGGCGGCATCGATGTGGAGCACGACGCCGGGCCACGCGGCGAGATCGACCGCGAGCGTCGGTGAGAGCGCCACCGTCACGCGGCGCGCGGGTCTCGCCGCACGCGCTTCTCGAACAGCCGCACCGCCTCCGCCGCATCGGCCGCGGTGAAGTCGGCGCCGACGCGCTCGGCGAGCGGTGGATCGTTCAGGAAGACGCGTCCACCCACGGCGATCACCGGCTGGCTGGGGAGCGGAGCCGAGCGGATCGCGCGGATCGCATCGCGAACGCGCGGCACGTGCGGCGCGATCGTGGCGGAGATGGCCACCGCAGCCGGCTGATGCTTGCGGACGAGATCGACCAGGCTCTCGATCGGAACCGAGGCGCCGAGGTAGGTCGTCTCCCATCCCGCGAGCTCGAGGAGGTCGCAGAGCATGCGCAGTCCCATCTGATGGCGCTCCTCTTCGGCGCACGCGGCGAGCAGGCGCGGAGTACGCAGGTCGCGCCAGACGAAGACCCGCTCGAACATGCGGCTCATCGCCGACTCGGTGATGGCGGTGGCGAGATGCTCTTCGGCGACGGTCAGCTCGTCCTCCTGCCAGAGGCGGCCGATCTCGCGCATCGCGGGCTGCACGACGTCGAGGTAGACCTGGCCGAGCTCGCGTCCATCGTCGAGCGCGGCATCGAGGGCGCGATAGGCGGCGTGCCGGTCGCCGGCGCGGAGGGCGGCGAGGTAGGCGTCGTGCGTGGCGATCGTCATGCTCTTACTACGCCGAGCCCCGCGTCGATGATGTCGCCGATCGCGCCCGACTCGGCCGAGGGATAGCGGGCCGTGCAGCGGTCGCGGAGGAGCTCGAGGCAGCGGACGACGTCGCGCGTGGCGACGTGGCGTGCGCGGAGCAGTCCGTCGAGCCATTCGACGTAGCGGGCGAACATGGCGCCGTCGGCGAGGTCGACCGCGGGGATGAGATGATCGATGTTGTAGCGCATGTCCTGGAGGCACTTCTCGCGGCCGCGCTCGCCGTGCTTCTCCATGAGCGTCGGCGACTCGGCGTAGAGCGCCGCGGTCACCTCGTACGCGAGGGCGTCGCGGTCGCGCATGAGGAGCGCGGCAGCGTCGCTCGAGGGTGTGGGCTCCGGCGTCATCGGGCGGGCGCCTCGGCCAGCCATTCCCGCGGCTGGCGCGAGTCCATCAACACCTCGAAGGCCTCATGGCGGACGGCCGTGCGCGCCATGATGTCGGCCGGCTCGCGGGAGTGCGAGAGCTGGTGCTCGGTGCTCCGCATGTAGGCGCTGAACGCCTGCCGCGACTCCCAGGCCGTCAGGAAGGTATGAGTGGCATCTCCCCCCTGCGGCGCGAGCAGCTGGAGGTAGAGAAAGCCGGGGAAGGCGTCGACGAGGTGCGATCGGTCGCGAAAGTGGCGCTCGATCGCGGCGCAGTCGTCAGCCGGGACCGTGAGATGCGAGATGAAGAGGAACATGGGGAGTGGAGGCGGGCGCCGAGCCGAGCCGCGCCGACAGGAGCAACGCCCGTGCCGGATACGGCTGGTCGGCGCTCGCCGCCCGCCGCCGGCCAGCGATTCGACCGCCTGCGGCGTATCTTCACGCAGCTGACTTCGCTCCAAAATCCAGGGGAGGTTCCCGTGAAGCATCGACGGGTTGGCAGGATGTCGACCGCGCTGGGGCTGCGCGCGCTGTTCCTCGTCACGGCCGGCGCCGCCTCGGTCGCGGCGCAGACGCCGCTCGCCGTGCGCGTCGGGTCGCCGCGCTACACCGCGGCCGACGTGCAGTTCATGCAGGGGATGATCGGACATCACGCGCAGGCCGTCGTGATGGCCACCATGGCGCCGACGCATGGCGCGAGCGCCCAGGTCGCGCTGTTCGCGCGGAAGATCATCAACTCGCAGAACGACGAGATCGAGCTGATGCAGGGGTGGCTGCGGGATCGCGGGGAGGGGGCGCCCGATCCCAAGGATCCGCACGCGGGGATGGACATGAGCATGCCGGGCCACGAGATGCTGATGCCGGGCATGCTGACGGCGGAGCAGCTCGCGGCGCTCGACTCCGCGCGGGGCGTCGACTTCGACCGCCTCTTCCTCACCGGCATGATCCAGCACCACCAGGGGGCGCTCACGATGGTGGCGACCCTGTTCGACTCACCCGGCGCCGGACAGACGCCGGAGATCTTCGGGTTCGCGACCGGCGTGGACGCCGATCAGCGGGCGGAGATCGCGCGCATGCAGGCCATGCTGGCAACCATCACCAGGAGTACGTCGAAATGAAGAGTGTGCGTAATGCGTGGCCGCTGACGCTGGCGGCCGCCCTGCTGTCGTCCGTGTCGTGCGCGTCGTCGATGTCGGGAGGAAGCGCCGTCGACGGCGTCCGGCCGGTGTCGCCGCCGCCGATCGCGACTGCCGCGTCAACGACCGATCCCCGCGTCGGGCTGAAGGCGGGGCTGACGGACGCCGGTGTGGCGGCGCGCAACATCCGCCTCGTCTCGCACTCGCCCAAGTCGAACATCTTCGAGGGTGATGGCGGCCCGCGTGGGCTCACCTACGCCAACTCCGATCTCGCGTTCGCGGGGAACTTCGTCTACCAGGGGAACTTCAGCGGCTTCCAGATCTGGGACATCGCCAACCCGGCAGCACCGGTGCTACGCAAGGCGGTGCTCTGCGCCACCGGTCAGGGCGACCCGTCGATCTACGGCAACCTGCTCTTCCTCTCCTCGGAGAGCACCGGCAACCGCACCGATTGCGGCACGGGCGGCGTGGCGGATCGGGTGAGCCCGGACCGCATGGTCGGCGTGCGCATCTACGACATCACCGACAAGGCGAACCCGCGCAAGGTCGTGGACGTGCAGACCTGCCGCGGCTCGCACACCCATACGCTCGTCCCCGATCCGACGGACAGGAGCATCGTCTACGTGTACGTCGCCGGCTCGGCCGGGGTGCGCCCGGGCGAGGAGCTCGCCGGCTGCGTGGACGCGCCGATCGACTCGGCGAACACGTCGCGCTTCCGCGTCGAGGTGATCCGCGTGCCGCTCGCGCATCCGGAGGAGGCGAAGATCGTGAGCTATGCGCGCATCTTCAACGACCTCGCGGCGGCGCATGCGCACGGCATCGCGCCCGGTGACAGTGGGGCGCCGGCGCGCGCGCCGCGCGCCAATCCGGCGGGCGGGCCGCCCGCACCGCGCACGGGTCCCAACCAGTGCCACGACATCACCGTCTATCCCGCCATCGGCTACGCCGCGGGCGCGTGCGGCGGTTACGGGCTGCTGCTCGACATCCGCGATCCGGTCAACCCGAAGCGTCTGCAGGCGGTCGGCGACACGAACTTCGCCTTCTGGCACTCGGCGACGTTCAACAACGACGGCACGAAGCTGCTCTTCACGGACGAGTGGGGCGGTGGCACGCAGCCCAAGTGTCGCTTCGACGATCCGATCGACTGGGGCGGCGACGCGATCTTCACCCTGCAGAACGGCCACCTCACCCAGGGGGCCTACTTCAAGATGCCGGCCGCGCAGAGCAAGCAGGAGAACTGCGTCGCGCACAACGGCTCGCTCGTCCCGGTGCCCGGCCGCGACATCATGGTGCAGGGCTGGTATCAGGGCGGGATCGACGTGATCGACTTCACCGATGCCAATCATCCGTACGAGATCGCGTACTTCGACCGCGGCCCGGTGGACTCGACGAAGATGGTGACGGCGGGCTACTGGGCGGGCTACTGGTACAACGGCCACATCGTCGCGTCGGAGATGGCGCGTGGGCTGGACGTGTTCGAGCTCGTGCCGAGCGAGTACCTGTCGCAGAACGAGATCGACGCGGCGAAGCTGGTGCACTTCGACACCTTCAATCCGCAGATGCAGCCGAAGGTAATGTGGCCGGCGGCCTTCCCCGTGGTGCGGTCGTACCTCGACCAGCTCGTGCGTGGTCAAGGCCTCGCGTCGTCGCGGACGTCGGCGATCGCCGCACAGCTCACCGCCGCGGAGCAGGCCAGCGGCGCGGCACGCCGGAGCGCGCTCACGACGTTGGCCGGGCAGCTCGACGCCGACGTCGCCGGCGCGCGGGATGGGGCACGCGTCCAGGCGATGGCCGCGGCAGTGCGGGATCTCGCGAACGCGCCGATGTAGGATGAGTCGATGCATGTGGGGAGCGGCTCCATCGCGAGTCGCTTCCCACATGCACTTGCGGCGCGTGCATCCGCCGGCGCAGTATCGCGGCATGCCGGCACGATTCGTCCGTCTCAACACGCTCGCCCTCCTGCTCGCCGCGCCCCTTCCGGTGGCGCGCGCCCAGCATACCGTCGACTGGCCGGTGTATGGCGGCAGCGACGACCACACCCACTACACGACGCTCGGCCAGATCTCACCGGCCAACGTGAAGCAGCTCAAGGTGGCGTGGACGTACGCCACCCACGACGAGTTCTCCGGCTCGGAGATGCAGACCAATCCGGTCGTCGTGGACGGCGTCCTGTACGGCACGTCACCCAAGCTCCGGGTGTTCGCCCTCGACGCGGCAAGCGGCAGGGAGCTGTGGAGCTTCGATCCCCAGAACGGTGCGCCGCCCACGTCGCGCATCCGGCACCGCGGTGTCGTCGTCACCGGCGACCGCGTCCTCTTCAACTACCGCAATCGTCTGTACGCGCTCGACCGGCGCACCGGACGCCCCATCCGCACCTTCGGCGACAGCGGCTGGGTGGATCTGCGCGCGGGACTCGGTCGCCCTGTCCAGGGGTTGTCGGTCACCGCGAGCTCGCCCGGCGTGGTGTTCGAGGGGCTCCTCATCATGGGGAGTACGGTGCCCGAAGCGCTGCCGAGCGCGCCGGGTGACATCAGAGCCTACGATGTGCTGTCGGGCCGACTGCAGTGGTCGTTCCATACGATTCCGCATCCGGGGGAGCCCGGCTACGAGACCTGGCCGCCCGACGCGTGGAAGATCGCCGGAGGTGCCAACGCCTGGTCCGGCGTCACGCTGGACGCGAAGCGCGCGATGGTGTTCGTCGCCACCGGGTCGGCGTCGTACGACTTCTACGGCGGCAACCGCGTGGGGGACGACCTGTACGCGAACAGCGTGATCGCGCTCGACGCGCGTACCGGCAGACACGTCTGGCACTATCAGGTGCTGCGCCACGATCTGTGGGACCGCGACCTCCCGGCCGCGCCGGTGCTGGTGACGGTCACCCACGGTGGCAAGGCGATCGACGCCGTCGCGCAGATCACCAAGACCGGCCACGTCTTCGTGCTCGATCGCGCGACCGGAGCGCCGCTCTTCCCGGTGGAGGAGCACGCGATGCCGGCGACCACGTTGGCGGGGGACCGCGCGTCGCCGACGCAGCACTTTCCCCTCTTCCCGCCTCCCTTCACGCGCCAGCAGCTCACGCGTGCCGAGCTCACCACGCGCACTCCGGCGGCGCACGCCGCCGCCCTCAAGCTGTTCGAGCAGTACGGTACGAAGGACCCGTTCGATCCGCCGAACGAGAAGGGCACGATCATCTTTCCCGGCGTGGACGGTGGCGGCGAATGGGGCGGACCAGCCTTCGATCCGGCGACCGGCCTCCTGTACGTGAACGCGAACGAGATGGCGTGGCTGCTCAAGCTGGTGCCGCGCAGCGACCGGTCGCTCTATGCCGCCAACTGTGCGAGCTGCCATGGCGACACCCGCGCCGGCTCCGCCATGGCGCCGTCGCTGCTCGGCATCGCCGAACGCCGCACACCTCAACAGGTCGCGCAGATCATCCGCGAGGGCACGGGCCGGATGCCGGCCTTCGGCAGCGCGCTCGAGGGACGCGCCGTGACGGACCTCGTGAACTTCCTCTTCACGGGACACGACTCGTCGGCGGCAGCGGGGCCCGATCCCTTCGGCGTGCCGTATCGCAACGCGTACTTCGACATCTTCGTCGACCACGAGGGCTATCCGGGCATCAAGCCGCCGTGGGGCACGCTGAACGCGATCGATCTGAACGCGGGCCGCATCGCCTGGTCGGTGCCGCTGGGGGAATATCCGAAGCTCGCCGCGCGCGGCATTCGCGACACGGGTACCGACAACTACGGCGGCGCGATCGTGACGGAGAACGGCCTGCTGTTCATCGCCGCCACGACCTACGACAACCGGATCCGCGCCTTCGACAAGCGGACGGGCCGTCTGCTGTGGAGCGCGGCACTGCCGGCGGCGGGCAACGCGACGCCGTCCACCTACATGGTGAACGGCGTGCAGTATCTCGTGATCGCCTGCGGCGGCGGCAAGAACGGCGCGAAGAGCGGCGGCACCTACGTGGCGTTCGCCCTCCCCTCCCGCCAGTCATCGCGATCCGCCGCGCGGCGATAGGCGGACACGCCGACGAACGACCTGCGGGTATTGTTGAGCATGGACCAGCGCCTGCTGCTCGCCTGGCTGCACCTGCTGGCTCTCGCCGTCGGCCTCGCCGGGGTGTGGGCTCGTGCGCGGGCGCTCCGCGATTCGCTGCGGGATCCGGAGGACCGCGGCGCCCTGCGCCGAGCGTTCGTCGGTGACAGCTGGTGGGGGGTGGCGGCGGCTGTCTGGGTGATCACCGGACTCTGGCGGCTGCTCGCCGGCACGGAGAAGAGCACTGCGTACTACCTGGCCAATCACGTCTTCTACCTGAAGATGACGCTGTTCGTCGCCATCCTGGCGCTCGAGGTGTGGCCGATGACGACGCTCCTTCGGTGGCGGACGAAGCGGGCCGCGCCCAACCCGCGCGACGCGGGGCGGATCGAGGTGATCAGCTACGTCGAGTGTGCGCTCGTCGTCGCCATGGTGGCGGCGGCGGTCTCGATGGCGCGCGGCTATGGGATCCGGCCCGCCGACGCCCCGGTCGTGCCCGCCGGCGCCACGTCGCCCGCGCCGACGTCCGACGCATCGCCCATCCCGACCGACGGTGCCGCGATCGTCGCCGCGGTGAAGCCGAGCGGCACCGAGGTGGTGACGGCCGACGACGTGGCGCTGCTGACGCGGGAGATCGCCATGCCCCTCGACGGTGTGAACCCCTCCACACTGCACAGCAACTTCGACGAGCGGCGCGGCGGTGGCACGCGGGCGCACGAGGCGCTCGACATCATGGCCGCACGTCGCACGCCGATCCGATCGGCGGCGGCGGGACGCGTGCTGAAGCTCTTCACGAGCGCGGCGGGCGGGCTGATGGTCTATGCAGCCGACTCCTCCGAGCGCTTCGTGCTCATGTACGCGCACCTCGACGGCTACGCGCCCGGGCTCCGCGACGGCGCACGGCTCGCGCGTGGCGAGGTGATCGGCTATGTCGGCTCGACGGGCAATGCGTCGCCCGATGCGCCGCACCTGCACTTCGCCATCGCCCGCAGCGCGGACGTGAAGCGGTGGTCGCGGGGCAAGCCGATCGATCCGCTGCCGGTGCTGGTCGCGTCTACGACCCGCAGCGACGCCGAGGGTGCCGCGCGTCGCGTTCAGGAGCCTTCACCCCGATAGCGGACCCGCTGAGCGGAGATGCCTCGTCCGCAACGACGTCACGATCTCCAGGTGCGGCACCGCAACCGATGCTGTTCGCGCCCATGGGTTCAGGTGCATCGCCGCGTTACATGACTGCATCGGCACGATACGGATCCGGCGCTGGCGTTCGAGACGCCACATGGGCCACTGACATGCAGCCACTGGTGTTAGCGCGGTCCCGTCCGCTGTCCGAGGCATAGCCTGGCGCTTGCGTGCGAGGCGCGCGCGCGACGGCCCATCGCGCGTCGCCGCGCGGAGGTCCACCCACCACGCCAGGGGGAGATCATGACCAGGAGCCAGGCCGGACGCATCGCCGCACTGACGCTCGCGTTCACGGCGGCATGCGGGAAGGATCCGGTGAGCATCGCCGGACGAGACGCCTCCACCATCACCGCGAACGGAGCAGCGACGACGAGCCGAGCGGGGAACGACGACGACGAGCACGGAGCCCCGACGATCGCCATGCGCGACGACTGCGATCCGACGGATCCCGCCTGGGCGCCGACGGGGGGTTGTCTGCTCAGGCGAGGCAATGTCAGACAGGCCGAGTTCAACCTCGAGCTGACGTCGCCGTTGATCACGTCGACGGTCGGGCACATGGCATGGCGGATGGACCCGACCTACCTCGTCGTGCAGGCGGGCCGCACCGTGCGCGTCACCAACGAGGGCGGACGCGCGCACACCTTCACGGAGGTGCGCCAGTTCGGCGGCGGCAAGGTCCCGCCGCTCAATCGCGGGATGGCGGTGGCGCCGGAGTGCCCCGGGTCAGTGAACGTCGCGCCCGGCGCGACCGTGGAGGTGGACGGGCTCGCCGTCGGGAACCACCACTTCCAGTGCTGCATCCACCCCTGGATGCGCGAGCTGATCAAGGTGCAGGAACGAGATCAGAACTCCAGCGCCGCGATGTAGTCGTGATCGCGGCGGACGCTGTCCAGCGGCGCGCCGGGATATGACTCCTGTTCGACGAACAGGTGCTTCCGGTCGATGTCGTCGATGCTCGCCAGCAGCCGCCGAAAATCGATGATGCCCTTCCCCAGCTCGGTGTCGTGCTCGGCCCCGAGCTGGGGCACGTCCTTGATGTGGAAGGACCAGTAGCGCGACCCGTACCGCCGCATGTACTCGAGCGGGTCGACGCCGCCCATGGCGGCATTGCCCGTGTCGAACTGGAGTCGCACGACCGATGGGTCGGTGCGCTCCACGAGCACGTCATACGGCACCAGTCCGTCGATGCGCGGGAAGTCGTACGGCTCGTCGTGGAATGCCATCCACACGTTTCGCGCCCGCGTCCGCCGGCCGGCCTCGTTGAGCCGGTCGGCCCACCGGCGGTAGTCGTCCAGCGTCCGCTTGCCGGAGATCGGCAGGCTGGCGATGACGAGCTGTTCGTGCCCGAGGATCTGGGCGTCGTCGAGGTTTCGATCGAGATCGTCCACCACGCGGCCATCGACATGGGTGGACGGGGCGCGCAGCCCCACGCGATCGAGCACCGCACGCAGCTGCTTCGGCGGCATGCCGAAGTTGTTCATCGAGCCGAGGAGCTCGACGTCGTTGTATCCGGCGGCGGCGATGTCGGCGAGCGTGCGCGCGAGGTCGCGCTTCGCGTCGTCCCGCAGGGTGTAGAGCTGAATGCCCACACGGCGAAGGCGGCGCGGCGAGGTGCTGCCGGCGCGCACCGCCGGGGCACAGGCCAGCGACGTGGCGCCGACGCCGAGGGCGGCGAGGAAGGTCCGGCGGGTGATGACGCGATCGGTCACGGAAATCCTCCAGGATGCTGGCGGTGAGGCCGAATGTGGCACCCACCATCGGACGTCGCAATGCCGTGTGGGTCCGCTCTCGCGGATGCCGCGTCACGACACTAACCTCCCCGAGTCGACGCAACGCCCTCCCTCCCGATCTCGCATGCTCCCCGCACTCCGGCGACGACTCGCCGCCCCCATCCTGGCCGCCGTGCTCGCGGCGACGCTGACCGGATGTCGCAAGGACAAGCCGGCCTCGGTGGAGGAGCTGTTCACCACGCGCACCCTGGCCACGCAGCTCCTGCAGCGCGGCCAGCTGCCGGAGGCGGAGGTGCAGTTCAAGAAGCTGATCGAGCTCGCCCCAGACGATCCGCTGGGCTACGCGAACCTCGGCCTGACGTATCTTCAGCTGGGGCGGTACGCGGACGCGGAGAAGCAGCTGGTGCGCGCGCAGAAGCTGGATCCGGCGAGCAGCGACGTCGCCCTGATGCTGGCCAAGCTCTACGCGCTCACCGGCCGGCCGGCCGACGCGCGGGCGACGCTCGAGGCGCTGCGCCGCGCCGATCCGCGCAACGCCCACGCGTTGTATGCGCTCGCTCAGCTCGACACGTCGGCCGCCGACGCGGCGGCGCTCGCACGGCGGCAGGCGCGGTTGGAGGAGCTGCTCGGGGTCGCGCCGGCGAACCTCGCGGTGCGGCTCGACCTGATCGATCTCTTCGTGCGTCGCGGCCAGACCGACAGCGCGGTCCGACATCTCGAGGAGGTGCGACGCATCCCTCCAGAGCCGCCGGCCGAGTCACGGGCGGAGCTGGAGCGGGTCATCCAGCTCCTCCGCGCGGGCGACACGACCCAGGCACGCGCGGCGCTCGGCACCCTGCTCCGCGGCATGCAGCTCACCTCTCCGTATCAGGCGTCGCTCGAGGCGGTGCGCTGGGTGGAAGGGCCGATCGTCGGCACGCCGCTCCTCAGCTATGCACCCGCCGATCTCGTCTCGCTGCGGGCGCAGCGCGTGCCCGTCGCCGCCGACTCGCTGCGGTTCGTGGACGTGACCGACGTCTCCGGCCTCGACGTGCGCCGAGCGGGTGCGCCGGCGGGCAAGGACACGACGGCGACCGCCGTCGCCGTCGCCGCGGGCGACGTGCGCGGCGACGGGCACGAGCAGCTCTTCGTCGCCTCGGCGGGCGGCGGAGGGCAGAGCGCCTTCGCCCGGCTGTTGGCGGTCCAGGGCGGCTTCGCCAACGACGTGACGGCGCGCGCCGGTCTCGCGCTCGCCGCCGGGGCGAGCTTCGCCACCTTCGCCGACGTGGACAACGACGGCTGGCTCGATCTGTTCGCGATCGGCGGCGATGGGCGGGGCCACCTGCTCCGCAATCGGGGCGACGGAACCTTCGAGGACCTGTCGGCGAAGGCCGGCATCACCGACGTCGGCGGCGCGCGCAAGGCGCTGTTCGTCGATCTCGATCACGACGGCGATCTCGACCTCCTGCTCGTCGGCGGGAGCGGGCGTCGGGTGTATCGCAACAACCTCGACGGCACCTTCACCGAGGCGACGGCGGCGTTCGGCCTCGGGAGCGGCGCGACGTACGACGTCGGGTTCGGGGACCTCGACGGCGACGGTCGCATCGATCTCGTGACGACCGGCGCGAGTGGTGTGACGATCTGGCACAACGGCGGAGCCCAGCGCTTCAGCGACGTCACCGCCGCGAGCGGCGTCACGTCGAGCGGCGGGACCGGCGCGGTCGCGGTGGGGGACTACGACAACGACGGCCGGCTCGACCTCTTCGTCGGCAGCGCGACCGGGGGCGCACCGACACTCTGGCGCAACAAGGGCGACGGCACCTTCAGCCGGGACGAGCGTGGCTCGGACGCGCTGCGCCGGCTTGCCGGCGTGTCCGTTCTGGCGGCGGAGCTGGTCGATTACGACAACGACGGCCGCCTCGATCTGGTCGTGGCCGGCAAGCCGCGCGCGAGCGGCGCACGGGGCGTGTTCCTGCTGCACAACGAGGGCGATGGGCGCTTCAGCGACCGCTCGGCGCTGCTGCCGGCGTCGCTCATGGGGGGGACGGCGATCACCGTGGTCGACGTCGACCAGGACGGCGACGAGGATCTGGTGATCGCCGATCCGGGTGGGGCGCTGCATCTGCTCCGGAACGACGGCGGCAACCGCCGCATGGCGGTTCGTGTGCAGCTCAAGGGGCTGCGCACCGGGAGCGGCAAGAACAACGACTTCGGCGTCGGTGCGCGGCTCGAGCTCCGGGCGGGCGACATCTACCAGACGCGCGTCGCGACCGGTCGGCCGACGCATTTCGGGCTCGGTCCGCACCTCAAGGCCGATGTGCTGCGCGTCGAGTGGCCGAACGGGGTGCCGCAGATGGTCTATCTTCCCGGGACCGACGCCGACGTCGTGGAGCTCGAGACGTTGAAGGGCTCGTGCGCCTTCGCGTACACCTGGGACGGCACGCGCTTCCAGTTCGTGACCGACGTGATGTGGCGGAGCGCGCTCGGCATGCCGATGGGGCTGATGGCCGGCGGTGCGTCGACGGCGTTCGCGCCCGCCGGCGCGTCGCAGGAATACCTGCGCATTCCCGGCAGCGCGCTCAAGCCCAAGGACGGCCGGTATCTTCTCCAGCTCACGGAAGAGCTGTGGGAGACCGCGTACGCGGACGAGGTCAAGCTGATCGCGGTGGATCATCCGGACTCCGTGGAGGTGTTCGTCGACGAGCGCTTCGTGCCGCCGGGACCGGTGACGATGCGCCTGTTCCAGGTCGCGCGACCGCAGCTGCCGCAGTCGGCGGTGGACGAGCGGGGCGCCGACCTCCGGCCGGCCCTTCGCGCGACCGACGACATCTACGTGTCGAACCTCACGCCGACGCGCTACCAGGGCGTCGTCGAGCCGCACGATCTCGTGATGGACCTCGGCGAGCAGGCGGGGCAGCCGGGGACGTACCTGTTCCTGCGCGGCTGGATCTATCCCACCGATGCGAGCATCAACGTCGCGCTGTCGCAGCAGTCGGCGCTCAGGGTGTCGCCGCCCTCGCTCGAGGTGCGCGACGCGAGCGGCCGGTGGACGACGGCCGTGGCCAGCCTCGGCTTTCCATCGGGGAAGAACAAGACGATGGTGATCGATCTCGCGGGCAAGTTTCCGACGAAGGATCACCATGTGCGCATCCGGACGAACATGCAGATCTACTGGGATCAGGCCTTCGTCGCCGGCGACGTGGCGGGGAGTCCCGTGAAGGTGACCACCCTCGCTCCGCTCCGCGCCGACCTCCACGCGCGCGGGTACTCGCGGATGTACCGCAAGGGCGGCCGCTACGGCCCGTACTGGTTCGCCTACGACGACGTCAGCACGACCTCGCCCTGGCGCGGCATCGAGGGTGCGTTCACCCGCTTCGGCGACGTGCGCGCCCTGCTCGAGCGCGCCGACGACATGTACGTCATCATGGCTCCAGGCGACGAGACCACGCTGGCCTTCGACGCGAGCTCAGCGACCGCGCTACCGGCTGGTTGGCGGCGCGACTTCCTGCTCTACACCGACGGCTGGATCAAGGACTCGGATCTCAACACCGCGTTCGGCACCACGGTCGGGCCCCTGCCCTTCCACGGCGCCAAGTCGTACCCGTACGCACCAGGCGATTCCTATCCGACCGACGCGGCACATCAGCGATATCAGCGCGAGTACAACACGCGAGCGCTGCGGCGCTGACGGTCAATGCTGCTGGTACACGCGCACGTAGTCGACGAGCATCTGCTGCGGGAAGACGGTGGTCGAGTCCGGGTCGCCCGGCCAGGCGCCGCCCACCGCGACATTGAGCAGCAGGAAGAACGGCCGGTCGAATACCCATGTTCCGCCGGCGGGCAGATCGGCGAGGGTCGCCCGCCGGTACTCCCGGTCGTCGACGAGCCACCGGACCTGCCCGGGCGTCCACTCCACCGCGAAGACGTGATAGTCGTCGGCGAAGGCGGCGGTCGCCAGCGCATAGCTTCCACCGATGCCGCCGCCCCCCGAATAGCCCGGGCCATGCATCGTCCCGTGGACGATCCCGGGCTCGCGGCCGATGTTCTCCATCACGTCGATCTCCCCCGACGCCGGCCAGCCGACCTCACCGATGTTGGAGCCCAGCATCCAGAATGCGGGCCAGAGCCCCTGCCCTCGGGGGATGCGGATGCGCGCCTCGAAGCGGCCGTACGTCGCCTCGAAGCGACCACGCGTCTCCATGCGCGCCGAGGTGTACCGACAGACGCCGTACCAGCACTGGCGGGGAGCGTCTGCCCGCTCGGCGCGCGCCGTGATGACGAGGTGGCCGGCGCCGTCGAGCGCGGCGTTCTCGATACCGGGCGTGTAGTACTCACGCTCACGGTTTCCCCAGCCCCCGCCGCCGGTGTCCGCGACCCACTTCGTGCCGTCCACCGGTGCGCCGGCCGCGCCGTCGAACTCGTCGCTCCAGACGAGCGTCCAGGTCGCGGGCTGAGGCGCCGGGGGGGTAGGCGCGGGGGCCGAGGTCTCGGGCGGCGCACCGCCGCACCCCGCGAGGGTGACCGCGAGGATGGCGAGCGCGGGGAGTCGGCGATGGCGCATGTCGGATGGGGTAGGCCGTACCGGGGGCAATCCTGCGGGACCGGCCCCATTATATCACCATGACCTCTCCCGCCGCTCACCGAACCGGCCCACGCGTCCGGCGCGCCGTGATGGCCGTGCCCTTCATCGCCTGCCTCGTGCTCGCGGCGCGGTGGAACCGTGAGCCCCTCGGGACGGCGCCCGATCCGGGACGCCCGGGATTCATGCTGCACGACGAGACGGCCGCGGCGGGCATTCACTTCGTGCACCATCGACCGACCTTCGATCCGAAGATCGCCAACGTGGAGCCGCACGTCGCCGCGCTCGGCGCGTCGGTGGCGGTGACGGACTTCGACGGCGACGGATGGCCCGATCTCTACTTCACGAACAGCCGCTTCGGCGAGCCGAACGCGCTGTATCGGAATCGGGGCGACGGCACCTTCGAGGAGGTCGCCGCGAGCGCGGGGCTGGCGGACCTCAACCGTCCGGGCGACGGCGTGTCGATGGGCAGCGTCTGGGGCGACTTCGACAACGACGGGCGAGAGGACGTGCTGGTCTACCGCTACGGCCGGCTCGCGCTCTTTCACAACGTCGACGGCCATCACTTCGAGGAGGTGACCGAGAAGGCGGGGCTGCGGCGATGGGTGAACAGCAACGGCGCCGTCTGGCTCGACTACGACCGCGACGGGCTGCTCGACCTGTACGTCACGGCGTACTTCCGCGACGACGTCGATCTCTGGCACCTCACGACGACGCGCATCATGCACGACAGCTTCGAGTTCGCCACCAACGGCGGGCGCAACCTGCTCTTTCACAATCTCGGCGGCGGCCGGTTCGAGGACGTCACCGATCGGATGGGCGTCGGCAGCACGCGGTGGACCCTCGCCGCCGCCTCCGCCGACTTCAACGGCGACGGGTGGCCGGACCTCTACCTCGCCAACGACTACGGGCCCGAGGAGCTGTACCTCAACGATCACGGCCGGCGATTCGTGCTCGCGTCGGCGGGTCTCGAGAGCGAATCGAAGAGCGGGATGTCGGTCGCGCTGGGCGATGCCTTCAATCGCGGCCGCCTCGACGCCTTCGTCACGAACATCTCGGAGCGCGGGTACCTGTTCCAGAACAACAACCTGCGACTGAACGGCATGGCGGAGTCCGGCCGCTTCCGCAACGTCGCCGACCCGCAGATCGCCGATGCGGGATGGGCGTGGGGGTCGCAGTTCGGAGACCTCAACAACGACGGCCGCAACGAGCTGTTCGTCGCCAACGGCTTCATCTCGGCGGATCGCGGCACGAGCTACTGGTACTCGATGTCGAAGATCGCCGGCGCGAACGGCCGACTGTTCGAGGACGCCCGGAGCTGGCCGGCGTTCGGCAACGCGAGCCTGTCCGGCTACGAACGGTCGCGCGTCTACCTGAACCGCGGCCTCGCCGGCTGGGTCGACGTCGCGGCCAAGGTGGGGATCACGGATACGTATGACGGACGCGCGGTCGCCTTCGCGGATCTCCGCAATCGCGGCGCGCTCGACGTGATCGTCGCCAACCAGAACCAGCCCGCGGTGCTCTACCGCAACTCGCCCGACAGCGCGAACCATTGGCTCGGCCTCGCGCTCGTCGGGACGCGGAGCAACCGCAGCGCGATCGGCGCCGAGGTGGTGCTCGAGGCGAGCGGGCTGACGCAGCGCCGGATCGTGGATGGCGGCATGGGCTTCGCCAGCCAGAACGATCGTCGCCTGCATTTCGGTGTCGGACCGCGCGAGTGGGTGGACCGGATCGTCATCCACTGGCCGTCGGGCACGGAGCAGGTACTGCAGCACCTGTCGGTCGACCGCTTCGTCACGGTCACGGAACCGGAGCGCTGACCCCGATGACCTTCGCGACGGCGTCCGTGGACACCACCCGACGGCAGTGGGGGCGACAGCTCGATCCGCGCTACCTGATCGCCGGTCTGATCACGCTCGTCCTGGTCACGGCGCAGCTGCGCTATCACGTCGTGGGCGGATACGAGCGGCTGGCGTTGGCGCTCTTCGTCTGCGTCGCGACGGAGGCGGTGCTGTCGTGGTTCGACCGGGGGCACGTCGTCAACCTGCTGAGCGCCTACATCAGCGGCATCAGCCTGACGCTGCTCCTCAAGCCGCAGGGGAGCGCGCTCTGGCCCTTCGTGCTCGGCGGCATCCTCGCGATCGCGTCGAAGTACGTGCTTCGCCGCGGCGACAACCATCTCTGGAATCCCACCAACTTCGCGATCGTCGCGCTGCTGCTGCTGGCGCCGGAGCGGGTGTCGGTGCTGAGCCACCAGTGGGGGAACGATCTCCCCACCAACCTGGTCATCTGGTGCTTCGGGCTGGTGATCGCGGCGCGGGTGCGCGTGCTGCACATCACCCTCGCCTACGTCATCGCCTTCCTGGTGCTCAACGGATTACGGAGCGTCGTGCTCGGCCAGCCGGTGCTCCCCGAGCTCGCGCCGATCACGGGGCCGATGTATCAGCTCTTCGTCTTCTTCATGATCACCGATCCGCGGACGGTGGTGCGCGGCCGGCGGAAGCAGATCGTCGTCGCCGTCATAGTGGCGCTCGCGGAGGTGCTCATCCGTCTCGCGGCCGATCGCGGAGTGCCACTACCCGTCGCCTTCACGGCGGCGCCGGCACTGGTGGCGCTGTGGCTCGTCGGTCCGATCGCGAAGTGGATCGATCTGCGCTCGACGCGCGGGCGCGTCGAGCGCTAGACCGAGTATCCCTTCTTCAGCAGGAACGCCCCGGACCTGGCGTAGAAGGCGTCCTCGGGGAGCTCCCAGCCGAGGGTGTCGGCCAGCCGGTCGTAGGTGTTGAAGAGGAACGCGACGTAGAACGCATCGCGGATCGCCTGGCGGGACACCCCGGCGTCGAGCACGTCACGCACCTCCGCCGGCCCAAGCTCGTGCGGGCGGAGCGTGAACACGTCGAGCAGGCCGAGCATCGCCCGGAGCTTCTCGTCGATGGGAGCAGTCCGATAGTCGTCGAGGACCGGCTCCATCATCCCTCTGCCCAGCGCCGCCTCCGCGACCGCGGAGTGGGCGCGGGTTCAGAAGACGCACTGGTTGAGGCGGGACACGAAGGCGGCGAAGATCTCGCGCTCCCCCACGGTCCACGGCGACGGCCCGCGCATGACCTGCTGCGTGAGATCCGTCCACGGCCGCCCGAAGAAGCTCTTCCGGTACATCAACGTGCGGACGACCCCGGGCGCATGTCCCATGACGAGCCGCATCATGACGAGCATGGCCTTGTCGCGCAGCCGATGGCCGCGGTGGACCTTCTCGATCCTCATGCCTGGTCCAGCGCCGCGAGGCCAGCGGCGAGTCGGGTACGAGAGGCACCGAGCGCCGCACTGACGACGATCTCGAAGAGCTGGTCGTCGTCGTAGGTCGATTTCAGGCGGGCGAGGTCGTCGTCCGTCACCTTGTACGCATGGTGCCGGATCTTGTGCACGAGGCTCTGCAGCTCGGCGGGCACCTCCGCCCCATCCGCCGCCGCACGCCGCAGTGCCGGTTCGGTCTGCCCGGGACCATCCAGCACGCTCGCATAGGCGCGGTCGCGGAGGTCGGCATGCGGGTCGGCGGCCATGGAGGCGAATGTGTACGATCCGTCTCCCGCCGGCAAGTCGGCATCCAGCGCTCGCGGCCGGTGAAGCCATTGCGCCACGCCGGCCTCAACGACAAAGGGGCATACGGATGCAACGGATCGAACGGAAGCAACGGAGACTGCCTCGGCGCGAGATGATGGCCGGCCCTCAGCCGCGCGCGAAGGCCGGCTCCGGCCCCAGCCCGCGCAGGCGCGGCAGCGATTCCATCAGCTCCGCTCGACTCAACCCCAGCAGCGCATGCCGGTCGATCAGCGTGTCGAGATCCACCGGGTACAGGTTGCGGCGCGCCGGATCGGCCAGCCCCACGACGTTGCGCGGTTCGATCGCCGACGCCATCCAGGCGGCGAACTCGGCGCGCTCACGAGCGCTGCCCGCATCGCCCCGGCCGTGGGTGATACGGCGCAGGCGGCGCAGGCTCTCGTGCGGCAGGGGCTCGAGCACCGGGTCGCCCACGCCGAGGAAACCGTTCCATGCTGCGGATTCCTCCGGCATCAGCCGTTGACGCAGCTCGGCGAAGGAGACGGTGGCGAAATACAGCATCGCCTGCGCGGCGAAGAGATCGAAGTGTGCCATCGCCTCGTACGCGCCGGCGACGACGAGATCGATCTGATCCGCCTCGGCCGTCAGCGCAGACTCGTAGCGGGCGAGGAGGGGCAGCTCGGGCGTGCGACGGGTCGACGCGACCGCCTCGAAGGCCAGGGCGAGGCGCTCGACCGCGCGCAGCCCCCACGCGATGCCGGTGGAGAACAGCGGATCGACGAAGGCGAAGGCGTGCGGCATCAACGCCCAGCGCGCGCCGGACGCGCGGGTGAGCCGATGTTGGACGAGCGGGCTGAACGCGATCGGCATCAGCGGCGTGGCGCCGGCGAACAGGCGGCCGACGGTCGGATACCGCTGCAGCAGCGCGCGCCAGAGCGTCGACGCATCCGCTCCCTCGAGCTGGAGCGACGCCAGCCCGCGCGGCGTGACTAGAAAGCCCGCGCTCGTCACCCCGTGATCGAAGCGCAGCGAATACATCCATCCTTCGTCGAGCAGATGGTGCACGGCCGCCCAATCATCCGGGTACGGACCGGAGGGCAAGCCGGGCGCCTCGTCGGCCATGAGGCGGGCGCCGTCGAAGTGGCCGAACACGAGCGCCGATCGAGTCTCGGTGCGGTCGAGATCCGAGGGGATGGAGAGTTGGCGCGCGAGAAAGCCGCCGGGCCCGGAGGCGTCGACGACGAAGCCGGCATGCAGCTCGAGCGGCTCTCCCGCGCGCATCCCGCGAAGGCGGACACCGTCCGACTTCACCTCGGCCCCGGTGAGCTCGACGCGATCGCGATAATCGACCCCTGCCGCGACGGCCTGACGAACGAAATGGTGGTCCACGTCGGCGCGTAGCCAATGCGTGTCGGCAAGCGCGTCGTCCGGGCTGGCCGCGACGAGCAGCCGCTCGGACTCGACGCCGCGGTCGGCGAACGACTCTCCCGGATGATGCCGGTAGAAGGTGAAGCCGCGCTTGAGCCCGCGCCGCACCTCGGGATGGTGGGCGAGCCAGCGACCGTGCGTCGCCAGGCGATGACAGTCCGCCAGCCCGTAGCGCGTCGCCAGCCGCTCGAGCGACAGGTTGGCCAGCGGCGTGGTGGACTCGCCGATCGCGAAGCGTGGATGCGCGCCGCGCTCCAGCATGACCACGTCGTAGCCGAGCACCGCGAGCACCCGCGCGAGGAGCGAGGCGGTGAAGCCGCTGCCGACGATGGCGACCTCGCACTGCGCGCTCACGATGCGCCGCACTCGATGCAGCCGACCGGCGGCTCGGCGATACCGCTCTCGTTCAGCCGCCGCAGCCGCGCGACGCGCCGCTCTCGGCAGGCGGCGCATCCCGGCAGCAGGGCGACGTCCCACAGATCGGCCGTGACCACGGTGCCCGACAGGGCCAGACAGCGATCCAGCGCCTTCTCGAGCTGCGCGAGCGTCGGCGGCGTGAATGCGCCGAGCTGGGCGAGCCGCTCCATCTCGCCGTTGCCGCCACGCACCGGGATGATCGACACGACGCCCGCGCCGCACTGCACCGCATGCTCGACCGTGCGCACCGTCCACTCCACCGATTCGTCGGCGGGGACGTGTGGCGGCCCGAGAAGCACGAACACGCGCAGGTCGATGCCGTTGTCGATGAGATGCTGCGCCGCCCGCGCGAAGGCGTTCAGCTCGAGCCGCTTGTTGAGCCGAGCCGCTGCTGTCGGGTGAACCGTTTCCAATCCAACGGCAACCTCGAGGCGGCCGCCGAGCCGGCGCGCGAACTCCAGCGTCGCCGGCCCGACGACGGTGCTCGCGTGCGACTCCACCGTGACGCCCGCGAACGATGCCACGAGCTCGGCGATGCGCGGGCGATCGACGAGCGGCACCGCGCGCGGATCGAAGAAGTTGCTCGCGTTGTAGAGCTTGATCCGGCCCGGGCGAGGCGGCGATTCGTCGAGCGATCGGAGCACCGCCGCCAGCTGCGCCGGCAGTGCGCCTGCGGGGGTGGGGCCGTTCGTCGTCCAGCGCCAGAGATCGCAGAACGAACAGGTGAACGGGCACTCCGCGCCGGCGAGAAAGACGGTGAGCGCCCGTTCCACCGTGCCGTCGGGGCGGCGTTCGTCCTCGACCAGCGACCCGTGAGCCCGATAGGGATCCACCGCCGGCTTCGGCGCGCGGAGGCTCCGAATCCGGCGGTCCTCGGCCGTCGGGCTCACACGGTCGCGGCGTACAGCGTGTGAAAGTGTCGCCGGTAGCGGGCTTCGTCCTGGGGAAAGAGACGCGGCGCGTCGCTCGCGGCCACGGCGCCGTGCTGGAAGCGCCGCTTGGGGAACACCGGCATCTCCAGGCCGAGCACGGAGCGGACACCGCGCGCCACGATGTCGCCCTTCATCGCGTACAGCCGCTCGTGCGAGCCCGCGGCCATCTCGGCGAAGGGGATCGCCTCGGCGACCGCGATGACGGAGGGGCGGGTGTACGGGCTGAACCCGACGAAGTCGTACTCGCGGGCGCAGGCGTAGCTCCGCACGCACGCGCGGCTGTAGCCGCCCGAGTAGGTCAGCGAGTGCTTGATCGACTCGACGCCCCAGCCTTCCTGATAGAGCATGCGGTTGTTGACGACGCTGCGGATCGTCAGCTCGCTGTTCTCCTCGATCGGATAGTCCTTGAGGTTCTCGTCGCCGCCGTCGCCGTCGACGAGCAGCCGCCACTCCGGATAGCGGTCGCGGATCCCGGCGAGGAGGCCGAGGTTGACGGCGGCGCATTCGACGTCGAGCGGCTTGTAGTCCTCGATCACGGCCACGGCGCGCAGCGGATCCAGCGCGCTCGATGCGACGTCGATCGTCTCGCCGAAGATCGTCAGATCGGTAGCAGATAGAAACTCGCGCGCCTGGCGGGCGTCGTCGCCCTCGCCGTCGACGGTCAGCGTGAACGCCTTCAGCCGCGCCGGCGACTGGCCTTCGTCGAGCAGCGCCCGATAGAGGCAGAGGAGCACGGCGCCGCTGTCGATGCCGCCCGAGAAGGGCACGCCGATCGGCGCGGCGCGATCCTGCGCGGCGAGCCAGGACCGGAGCTCGGTGTAGAGCGCTTCGATGTAATGCCGGCCGATGACCTCCGGATCCGGCGGCAGCGTCCCGCGTGGGGGATCGAAGAAGCGGCGATGGACGGGATTGGGATCGGGGCAGCCAACGAGGCGCAGCGTCGTCACGTGGTGGGCGGGCACCATCCGCGTGTAGCTCGGATGGAACTGGCCCGCCCACCCGCGCTGCTCCAGCTCCGCGGCGATCTCGTCGATGCGCTCGGCGACGATCAGCACCGGGCCGTCGGCGGCCTTGGCGAGGAAGTACCGCAACGGGCGGTCGAGGCTGCGCGCAAGCACCACGCGCTCACCTTCCTGGGCGATCAGCGCAAAGGAGCCGGCCAGATCGAGCAGGGTCGCCGGATCGGAGTCGAGAAGGCGTTGCTGGGCGTCGGCCGCGCTGGCGCCGTGCAGGCGCTGCGAATCGGGCGGCACGAGATTGACGATGCGAGCGATGGGGTAGGCCATGGGGGCAACAATAGAAGGCGGGCGCCCGTCGAGCCAGCTCGGACCGACTCCCGTAGCCGCTCGCCTTGACAACCCCGTGGAGTGCTGGTAGTTCAGGCAGTCCCAGCCTCCGACGACGGGCGCTGGTCCCCTAGCGGCACGCTGAAACGCGCTCCCCGGTTCCCCCCACTGGCGAGGTCGTACGCAGTCGCTCATCAGTTCGGCCCATCGGTTCGCGGCGCTTTGCTCGCCGCGCTGTCGGCCTGCGCCCGCGCAGGCCGGGACGGTTCGTCGTGTGACCGGCGCGCCGGCCATGGTGCGCCGTACGCCGAGCGCCGAGTGGCCGAGCCGCCGCCCGAATACCGTCATCGACATTCCCGCCGTCCCGTCGCCCGTCGACGTGGACGGCGTTTTTTCGTGTTGGAGCACGAGATCCATGCGGAGACCAGAGGAGAGGGAGTAGGGCGCATGTTTGCCACCGAGCGATCAACCATCGAGAGGTCAACTACTATGTCGAAGGTGCCACCGGGCAGGGGCTCGTTGTCGAGCGCCCTCCACCGCGTCCGCGCAGTGGGGATCGGGCTGTTGCTCGCGGCAGGGCTGAGCCGAGCGACGTCGGCGCAGACGCCGCGGATCACGATCTCGGGGACCGTGACCAGCCCCGATGGGGTCCCGCTGTCCGGGGTCGCCGTCAACGCGGTGGGCGCGACGGCGCGCGCGGCCACGGGCTCGAACGGGCGATACACCATCGCCAACGTCCCGACCAACGCATCGCTGCGCTTCTCCCTCATCGGCTGGCGCGCGGTGACGCAACCGGTCAGCGGGCGCTCGCAGATCGACGTGACGCTCGAGCACGTGGCCACCTCGCTCTCCGAGGTGGTGGTGACCGGCTATGCCGAGCAGCGGCGGCAGGACATCACGGGAGCCGTCGCGAGCGTCGACACCACGGCCCTCAAGCGCGACATCGGGGCGAGCGTCCTGCAGCGGCTCGACGCGGTGGCGCCCGGCGTCACCGTGGCAGCGAGCGGCTCGCCGGGCTCGCGCAGCACGGTGCGCATTCGCGGCATCAGCTCCTTCCAGAACAACGATCCGCTCTACGTCGTCGACGGCACGCCGGTCCAGGACTCCTACGTCAACTGGCTCAACCCGGAAGACGTCACCTCGATCCAGGTGCTGAAGGACGCCTCGGCGGCCTCGATCTACGGCTCGCGCGCCAGCAACGGCGTGATCCTCATCGAGACGACGCGCCGGAATCTGATCTCGGCGCCGCGCAGCACGCTGACCCTGCGGACCGGCATGTCCTCGCCGGTGCGCGGGTACGACGACTTCCTCCTCACCGACGCGCTGTCGTACTACCAGGTCGTGCAGCAGAGCTACCTCAACGCCGGCCAGACGCCGCCGACGAACATCTTCGGCAGCGCCACCAACCCGACCGTTCCGGCCTACACCTGGCCGAACAACTGCGGGCCCAATGGCAAGTCCGGCCCGTGCAGCAGCGTCGATCCGAGCACGTATGCGTATCCGACCAACCTGATCATGCCGGGCAGCACGGGTACCGACTGGTGGAAGGCCGTCTTCCACAGCGCGCCCCTCACCGAGGCGAATCTGGCGGTGGCGGGGGGCAGCCCGGAGAACACCTACAACGTGTCGTTCAACTACTTCGATCAGAACGGCACCGCGCGGTACAACGACTACCGGCGCGGGACGGTGCGCGCGAACACCGAGTTCCGCCGCGGCAAGGTGACCTTCGGCGAGAACCTCGGGGTCGGCCTCGATCGGAACTATGGCGGCGTCACCGACGACAGCTATGGCGAGGGGAACATCCTCGGCAAGAACATCCTGATGCAGCCCGTGGTGCCCATCTACGACGTCGCTGGCAACTTCGCCTCCGGGAAGGCGCCGAGCCTCGGCAACAACACCAACCCGCTCAAGGTGGCGTACGAGGGGCGGAACAACATCAGCCAGACCAACCGCGTCTTCGGCAACACCTTCGCCAGCTACCGGCCGATGGAGCCGCTGAACCTGACGAGCCGGTTCGGCTTCAGCCTCGGGAACCAGCAGTACAACCAGTACAACCCGATCACCCCGGAAAACTCCGAGCCGACGACCAACAACTCCATCTACCAGTTCCAGACCAACTTCACCGACTGGACCTGGAGCAACACGGCGCAGTACACGAGATCGCTGGGGCAGAGCATCTTCGACCTCCTGCTCGGCCAGGAGACCAACGGCGGCAACAATCGGTACGAGGAGTGCCGCGAGGCCAACCTGTTGAACACCGCCGTCGACTCGCGCTACTGCTCGCCGGCACTCGGCGACGCCACGACCATCACGGCGATCAGCAGCGGCGGCAAGTACGGGCTCCTGTCGTTCTTCGGGCGCGCCGGTGTCACCTTCGCCGATCGCTACGTGGCCACCGCCACCGTGCGCCGCGATGGGTCGTCGCGGCTCGGTCAGCAGTGGGGCACCTTCCCCGCCTTCGGCCTTGCCTGGCACGCCACGAACGAGCCCTGGTTCCCGCGCAGCAGCCTGGTGTCGGACCTCAACATCCGGTACGGCTGGGGGGTGACGGGCAACCAGTCGATCCCGGCGGGCCGCATCGTGTCCCAGTTCGGCGGCAGCACCGGTGAGACCTTCTACGACATCAACGGGTCCAAGACGAGCACCGTCGCCGGCTACCGGCAGACGTCGATCGGCAACCCGAACTTGAAGTGGGAGGAGAATCGGTCGCAGAACATCGGCGCCGACGTCGCCCTGTTCAACAACAACCTGAACTTCGTGGTGGACGTGTACCGCCGCACCACGAACAACCTGCTGTACAACCCGGCGCTTCCGGCGACCGCGGGCGTCGCGTCGGCGCCGATCGTCAACATCGCCAGCATGCGGAACGACGGGTTCGACTTCTCCCTCGGCCACACCGGGTCGTGGTGGAACATCGCCTTCAACGGCAGCCACTACTCCAACAAGATCCTGAGCATCGCGGAGAACCAGACCTTCTTCTACGGCCCGATCGGCATCCGCTTCGGCAACCCGATCATCAATCAGGTGGGCTCGCCGATCAGCTCCTTCTTCGGCTACGTCGCCGACGGCTTCTTCAAGGACGCCGCCGACGTCGCGAGCTCTGCCACGCAGGCCGGCGCGGCGCCGGGACGCATCAAGTTCCGCGACATCAACGGGGACGGGAAGATCGACCTGAACGACCGCACGGTGATCGGCAGCCCGCACCCGAAGTTCACCGCCGGCCTCGATCTCGGCGCACGGTGGCGCAGCTTCGACCTCAGCGGCACCCTCTTCGGCACCTTCGGCAACAAGATCTTCGACGCGCAGAAGCAGTTCTACGTGTTCCGCAACTTCGACACGAACGTCGTGAGCGACCTCCTCGCGAACTCGTGGACGCCGACCAACCAGAACGCGAAGTATCCGCGCCTCGACGTCAGCGACAGCTACAGCTACGCGATGAGCAGCTACTACGTGGAGGACGGCTCGTACGTCCGGATGCGCAACCTCCAGGTCGGCTACCGCATCCCGGAGGGCGTACCGGGCCTGCGCGCCCTCTCCGGCACCCGCGTCTATCTGCAGGCGGAGAACCTGTTCACGATCACCGGCTACGAAGGTCTCGATCCGGCGCTCCCGGGGCAGAACGTCGAGCGCGGGGGGAGCGACATCCGCGACCAGTTCCGCGGCGTCGACCAGGGCGTGTACCCGAGCAGCCGCATCTTCAGCATCGGCTTGACCACCTCATTCTAGGACGCCGACACGATGACGCTCATCACGAAATTCCGACTGCTGGCGGGTGCTGGCGCCCTCCTCTCAGTCGCGGCGGCTTATGGCTGCAAGGACTTCCTGACCAACAACGCGACCCCGCAAGGGACGCTCAATGACGTGACGCTCACCACCAAGACGGGCGTCGAGGGCACGTTGATCGCCGCCTATCGGGCGCTCGACTGCAACTACCAGACGACGGCCAACTGGGGCTGCGCCGTCAGCAACTGGGTGTTCGGCAGCGTGGCGAGCGACGACGCCTACGAAGGCTCGCAGGCCGGTGACCAGCCGGGGATCGAGCAGGTCGAGCTGATGCACTGGAGCGCGCCGGACGCCGAGGGCTACATCAACACCAAGTGGAGAGCCGTGTACGACGGCGTCGCGCGCTCGAACGCGACGCTGCGGCTGCTCAAGAGCGTGCAGGCGTCCAATCCGGGCGCGCTCACCGCTGCGGACGCCGCCGGCATCCGGGGCGAGGCGATGTTCCTGCGCGCCCACTACCACTTCGAGGCGTACCGGATGTGGGGGAACGTCCCCTACTACCGCGAGGACGACAACGACTTCCGGAAGGCCAACGAGACGAAGGCGCAGGTCGTCACCGACCTGCTCCGCGACCTCGACTCGGCAGCCGCGCTGCTGCCGACGACGCCGCGCAACGGCCAGGTCGGCCGCGTCACCAAGTGGACCGCGCTCGCCTACAAGGGCCGCGTGCAGGTCTACGCCGGCGACTACGCGGGCGCGCTCACGACGCTGCGCAACGTGCAGGCGAGCGGCCCCTACAAGCTGCAGCCGAGCTTCGACCAGGTGTGGACCGGCTTCAAGCAGTATCAGAACGGACCGGAGACGATCTTCGCCTACCAGGCCTCGATCAACGACGGCAACGGCGACGGTGAGAACTCGAACTACGGCGAGCGCCTGAACTTCCCGAGCGCCGGCAGCCCCTTCGGCTGCTGCGGCTTCCACCAGCCGTCGCAGAACCTCGTGAACTACTTCAGGGTCGACGCGACCGGCCTGCCGCTCGCCCTCTCCGACCCGGCCAACTGGAACGCGAACAACGCCGAGTTCTCGGCGGCCCAGAACACCGTGCCCGTCGATCCGCGCCTCGATTGGACCGTCGGCCGCTCCGGCGTGCCGTTCAAGGACTGGGGCCCGGTCGGCGCCGGCTGGGTGCGGTCGCCCGAGCACGGTGGGCCCTACACGCCGAAGAAGAACGTGCATGAGAAGTCGAGCAACGCCCAGAGCAACGTCGGCTGGACGAACACGCAGCTCAACTCGGTGAACATCCACGTCTTCCGGTACGCCGACCTGCTGCTGCTCCTGGCGGAAGCGGAGGTCGAGGCGGGGTCGCTGGAGAACGCGCGGACCATCGTGAACCAGATCCGCACCCGTGCCGGGCAGAAGGCGCAGGGGCCCGGGACCAGCGCGACGGACATCGCCGTGCCGATCAACGATCCGTCGATCACCTGGGCCACCTATCGGGTCGGGCTGTACAACGCTCCATTCGCCAGCCAGGCGGCGGCGCGGGCCGCGGTGCGGGCCGAGCGTCGGGTCGAGCTGGCGATGGAAGGACAGCGCTTCTTCGACGTCCGCCGCTGGGGCGTCGCCGACGCGGTGATCAACGGGTACTTCAACGGGATCGGCGGCGGGTCGGAGAAGTCCCGCCTCGCGCAGTTCAACAGCGCCGAGGCCTTCACTACCAAGCACTACCTGTATCCGATCCCCGACCAACAGATCCAGCTGAGCAGCGTGAGCGGAACGTCGACGCTGACTCAGAACACGGGCTGGTGAGCACCGGCGGCGCGGGATCGCGATCCCGCGCCGCACCCGTCACCGCTTGATGACGAAGGACTGCAGCGAGTCACCGGCGTTCGCGACCACCACGCGAACGCCGGTTGACGTTTTGACCAACGCCACTCCGGTGGCGTCGAGCGGCGCCAGGAAGCCGCTCTCGTGCGGCGGCACCGCCGCGAAGTGTCCGTGGCCGTCGCCCCTGAGCCAGAGCCCGGTGCCGGCGTCGAGGCGGGGCGTGTTCGGCTCGGTCTCGTAGAGATTTCCCACGAGAATCAGGTCGAGGTTCCCGTCGCCGTCCACGTCGCGCACGGCGATGCCGCGTACGGGCGCGGTCTGCGCGCGCATCGGCAGCGGCGCCATGGTGAAGCCTCCACGGCCGTCGTTGTGAAGGACGACGCTCGCGAAGGTGTCGACCTGATAGTGCAGCGCCTTCCGGAGCGCGGCGGCACCGAAGAGCTGCTCCATCGACGTGCTCGCGAAGGAGCCGTACGTCGGAAACTTCAGCGCGAGCTGATAGAGAGTCCGGCCGAGCGGTGCGAAGCCCGCGATCGGGTACTCGACGCCGCCGATGGTGCGCGTGAGCACGACGTCGGTGGTGCGGTTGCCGGTGAAATCCGCGGCGTAGACGCCGAAGGTGCTGTCCTTCGAGGTGGAGGCGTAGTTCAGGCCGACGTTGCCGGCGACGAGATCGGGATGCCCATCGTGATCGAAGTCGCCGACGGCGAGACTGTACCACCAGCCGCGCGTCGACGGCAGGTGCATCGTCGCCGTCACGTCGCGCAGCCGCGTGCCGTCGTTGTGGTAGAAGTGGAGCGGCATCCACTCTCCCGCCGTGACGAGATCCAGACGTCCGTCCCCATCGAAGTCCACCCATACCGCCGCGGTGATCATCCCGCCCGGATCGATCAGCTCGGGCGCCATCTGCGCGGTGACGTCCGTGAAGTGGTCGCCGTCGTTCCGCAGCAGGTAGCTTCTCGTCGGATACGGGTACCTGCCGGGCGTCAGTCGTCCGCCGACGAACAGGTCGAGGCGGCCGTCGCCGTTGAAGTCTCCCGCGCTCACCGCCGCCGTGCTGGTGCGCATCTCCGGCAGCGCCGTGGCGGCGCGGACGAACGCGCCGCCCCCCTGGTTGATGTACAGCCGATCCTGCAGCGTCGGGGAGCCGGGCACCGTCTGATAGCCCCCGCTCGCGACGTAGAGATCGGGTCGTCCGTCGCCGTTGGCGTCGAAGAAGACGGCTCCCCAATCGCTGGACGCCGAATCGGCGGCCCAGGGCTGCCCACGCGTCGACTCGACGAAGGTGCCGTCCGTTCGCTGGAGGAACAGCTTCCCCGCGCTCCCGGCGCCGCCCCCGACGTAGAGGTCCTCCAACCCGTCGCCGTCCACGTCGGCGACGGCGAGCGGAGGCCCCTGCCGCGAGAGCTGGTACGGCAGGAGCGGCTGCAGGAGGTAGTCCGGGGCGCTCGGCACGCGCTGCCGGTACGCCGGCCCGCTGCGCGGATCCGCCGGCTGAAAGAGCGTGTGCGCGGCGGGGATGGTCGCGCGCGTCGCTTTCGTCGCGTCGGCCTGCTTGACGACGAGGATCCGATCCACGGCGAGGCCGGTCAGCGTCTGCGACCGTCCGTCCGGCCAGCGGATCTCGAGCGTATCCACGCGAGTGGCGCTGCCGAGCCCGAAGTGCGGACGGTCGTCCACCGTCGACATGTAGCCGCGGTACGGCGCCTGGTAGAGGTACTGCGTCCGCCCCCCGGCGGTGAGGATCAGGGTGGCGCCGAGGCCACGTCGGTTGGGTGAGTCGCCATCGAGGCGGATCGTGAGCCAGTGGTGGGCGTCGTCGTGCGGCTGGACGTTGTGATAGACGAACGCCGGCGCATCGATGTTGTTCACGACGAGGTCGAGCCGACCGTCGTTGTCGAGGTCCACGTAGGCCGCTCCATACGAGAACGCGGCCCGCCCCAGCCCCCACTGCCGCGACACGTCGGCGAAGCGCAGGTCGCCCAGGTTGCGAAAGACGTAGCTCGTTTCAGCGTACGCCGGGAGCTGATCGAGCAGCCGCCAGGCCGCGCGCGGCGAGCCGGTGGTGCCCGCGCGCTGCCGCGCGGCGACGAGAGCGTTGACGTAATCGAGGTCGTTGACCGCCTTGGGGTAGCCGTTGCCGATGAAGATGTCCTTGCGGCCATCGTTGTCGAAGTCGGCGAAGAGCGCGCTCCAGCTCCAATCGGTGTGCGAGACACCGGCCAGGCGTCCGATCTCGCTGAAGGTCACGTCGGTGCCCGCCGTCGTCCCGTTGTTGAGCTGGAGCGAGTTCGTGGAGTAGTCGTCACGCAGGCCGCGGCTGCGGCCCTCCAGCCGCGCGAGATAGGTCTCGTAGCCGCTCACCCGCTTGCGGCGCTCGAGCGAGCGCGGCGACATGTCGACCTGGAGGATGTCGGGCCAGCCGTCGTCGTCGAAGTCCGCGGCGTCGACGCCCATCCCGGCGTAGCTCGCGTGCCGGAGCCACCGGCTCGCCTGGTTGGTGAAGGTGCCGTCGCCATTGTTGACGTAGAGCACGTCGTTGGGCGCGGCATCGTTGGAGACATAGATGTCCGGCCTGCCGTCGCGGTTGAAGTCGGCCACCACGACACCGAGCCCGTAGCCCGGCTCATGAAGGATCCCCGCCCGCTCGGAGACGTTGACGAACTTTCCGTGACAGTCGTTCCGGTAGAGCTGGTTGTAGCTCCCGGGGGTCCGGCCATGGTTCCCGGTGAAGGCGCCGACGTCGGTCCGCGTGAAGTCGGCCGGCGAGTTCTCGAGCAGAAACAGGTCGACGCATCCGTCGCCGTCGTAGTCCAGCGCCGCCGCGTGCGTCGTGAACCCGACGTCGGCCAGCCCGTACTGTGCGGCCGATTCGGTGAAGGTGCCGTTGCCGTTGTTGACGAAGAGCAGGTTCGCGCGCTCGGCGGGGGTTGACCATTCCGGGCCCGAGACCGAGACGTAGATGTCGAGGTAGCCGTCGTCGTTGACGTCGAGCATGGTGACGCCGGTGGCTCGGCCGTGCGTGGTCACCCCCGCCTTCGCGGTGATGTCCTCGAACTGCATGTTGCCCTTGTTCCGGTACAGCCGGCTGGAGACCATGTTGCCGGCGAAGAACAGGTCGGGCAGGCCGTCGTTGTCGATGTCCCCGACCGCGACCCCGGCGCCGTTGTAGAGATAGACGTCCCGCTGCTCGTTCACCGAGTCGCGCGCGGTGATGGTGTTGGCGAAGGTGACGCCGGTCTGCTCGGGGCGCAGCAGCTCGAACAGCGGCCGCTCGCCGCACCCACAGCCGGCGGCGAGAGCGAGCAGCGCGATGAAGGGGACGACCTGGACTGACGAGCGGCCAGGGGCGGACGTCGGCATGGAGGG
>JABFYH010000030.1 GCA_013361335.1 Gemmatimonadaceae bacterium
AACTCCACCCACCGATTCGTCGCATCGAGCACGGCCAACACGCTCGCCGTCTCGATGCCGTCCTTGATCTCCGCGCTGCCCGTCAGTAGCGCCGACTCGCGGCCGAACCGCGTCGTCAACGCCACGAAGGCGAACTGCCGCTCGAATGCGTCCACGATCCGCGCACCCTCGAACGCCAGGACCCGCCCATCCGTGTCCGCCTGCTGCACGGCGGCCATCGTCGCGCGCGCGGCCGTCTCCGTGCGCACCGCATGCGTCTCCTGACCCTGGGCCTCGCCCACGAACATCTGATCGCCGCGGCGCAACGTCACACGGCAGGTCATCCCGCTCGCGCGCGAGCGGCGTACCTCTACATCCTCGAAGTACAACAGCCGACGGTTCTGCTTGCCCACCGCCAGATCGGGCGCGACCGCCGTCGCCGTACCACCCGGCGCTCCACCCATCGGCGACATCACCGGATTCCCGAAGCCCGGCGTGTACCGCGCGGCACGAATCGCCTCCGCCGCCGGACCCTCGCTCGTCGCCACCGAGATCTTCTTGTGGCTCACGCGCATACCAAGATTCGCCAACAGCGCGCTCTCCACGTTGCGCACCGTCTGCTTCGGCGACACTTCCGTCGTCGTCAACACGTGCACCTCGCTCACCTCGCCCGTCGGGCCCGGCACGATGCGCACATTCAACACGCCTGGTAGCGTGACCAGGAGCTCCTCGGCGCGCTCGATCGGCAGCACGGCTCCCGCAATGGGAGACACGTCCGCTGGCGTGCGCGACGACAAGGAGGGCGGGGCGTTCTCAGGCTTCGCCGACACCGTCAGAAGGGCTGGGGACCGTTGTGAGCTGCACCTACTCTCATCAGGCGGGGCGCCACGAGCGGGCGCGGCTGCGGGCCGGCCTCGGCACCGCTAGCGGTAGGTGCATGCGAATATTCCACTTGCCAGAAGGTTAGTCAAGCGAATTCCAAGACGCGTGACGGCCGCGTGACTCACTCGACCGAATACTCCAGCTCCGGAAGCCGGTACTCCTTGATCTTCCGGTACAACGTCCGCTCCCCGATGCCCAACAGATCGGCGGCACGACGACGGTTGCCGCGCGTCTCTTTAAGCGCCGCCTCGATCACCGCCCGCTCGACGTCCGACATCTTGGTCCCCGGCGTCACCGTCACGACGTTCGGCGGCCCGCTTTCGTCACGAGGACCGATCGCGGAAACCCCTGCGGGCAGCGAAGTTGACACCCCAACCGCCGGAGCGGGCACTTCCCCGATGAACCCACCCCGAGAAACACCGAACCCCACCCCCGGTCCGCCCCCCGACCGCCCGTCATCCACCTGCCGCCGCAGCTCCTCCACCTGAAGCTTGAGCTCGAGCAGGCTCCGGAGAATGAACTCGAGCTCCCGCCCTTCCCCCGCCGCCCGCTCGGCCCCCCGCACCGCCGGCCCCACGTGCACCGGCAGGTACCGCGCGCTCCCCCCCTCGCGGATCTGCCGAGGAAGATCCGCCGGCCCGATCTCCCGACCGTGCGACAACACCACCATGCTCTCCAGCAGATTGCGCAGCTCGCGCACGTTGCCCGGCCACGAGTACTCCACGAGCATGCTCATCGCCTCGGCCGAGAGCCCGGGAAAGGTGCGCCCGTGCTCGGCGGTGAACTCGCGCACGAAGCGGCGCACCAGGAGCGGGATGTCGTCACGGCGCTCGCGCAGCGGCGGGAGATAGATGCTGAGCACATTGAGGCGGTAGTACAGGTCGGCGCGGAAGGTCCCCTCCTCCACGTGCTCGCGCAGCGGACGGTTCGTCGCCGCGATGACGCGCACGTTCACCTTGATGCTCTGCGTCCCCCCGACTCGCGTCAGCTCGCGCTCCTCGAGCACGCGCAGGAGCTTCACCTGGGTCGACGCGGGGATCTCGCCGATCTCGTCGAGGAACAGCGTCCCGTCGTCCGCCAGCTCGAACCGGCCCAGCCTCCGCTCGGCCGCGCCGGTGAAGGCCCCCTTCTCGTGCCCGAACAATTCGCTTTCCAGCAAGCTTTCGGGTAGGGCTCCCACGTTGACTGCAATGAACGGCTTGTTGCGGCGGGGGCCGAGCGACGCGAGCGCGCGGGCCACCAGCTCCTTGCCGGTGCCGCTCTCGCCCTCGATGAGCACCGTGCTGCCCACCGGCGCCATCTGCTCGACCTTGACCATCACCTCGCGAAGCGGCTCGCTCTCGCCGATCAGCCCCGTCGTCTCCTGCAGCGCATGCCGCTCCATGAGCCGGCGCAGCTCGAGGGCGACGTCGTCCACGGCGATCGGTTTGGTAAACAGCTCCACGTAACCCAAAGAGCGGAAGCGCTCGAGCTGCGCGGGGTCGGTGGTGTCGGGGAGCCCGACCATCGGCACGCCGTTCCACAGCTCCTCGCGCAGCAGGCCGACGTTGTCGGCATCGCCGAGCTGGCCGCTGACGACGATCAGATCGGGCCTGGAGCGGCGGATCTCCGCGCGAACGTCGTCCAGCGGACTGACGAGGACGGTCTCCACTCCATCCGCCTCGAGCCGGGCGTTGAGGCGCACCGCGGGCTCGACGTCGTGGAGCGTGATGAGGACGGTCATAGGCGGTCGGACGGTCGGACAGTCTGACGGTCGGACGGGCCCGAGTGGTCGGTGGCGGCTCCCCTGAGGATGCTCACGGCGTGCGAGGCGATCGGCGCGAAGGCGGCGAGCGTCTCGCGGACACCGCTCGTGGATCCCGGCAGGTTCACGATCAGGGTGCGATTCCGAACGCCGCACACGCCGCGGCTCAACGCCGCTCGCGGAATTCCCTCTCCGGTGACCGCTCGCAGCCGCTCGGCCACCCCGTTGGCCTCGCGCTCGATCACGGCGCGCGTCGCTTCCGGTGTCACGTCGCGCTCGCTCAGGCCGGTGCCGCCGGTGGTGAGCACGAGGTCGGCCGCATCGTCGTCGCACCAGGCGATCAGGGTACGCACGATGGCCACCGTGTGGTCGGGCACGAGCGACCGGGCGACGACGGTCGCCCCCTGCCCTGCCGCCCACTCCGCGGCGGCGTCCCCGGAGCTGTCGACGCGCTCGCCCCGAGCGCCGGCGTCGGAGATCGTGAGCACGGCCACCCGCATCGAGGCTGCGTGAGCGTCGTCGAGCTTCACGGACGCGGGCTGGTGGGTGGGAACGGCGACAGCACAGGACTGGCCCCGGGAGAGGAGAGAGGCCGAAATATATGCGCTGTTGGCACTCCGGACATGTCAGCCTGACAGGAGGGCGGGCGACGCCAAGCCGCCAGCGACCGCAAGGGCGGGTTCGTGCGCGCACCGACGACAGAGGGCCGAGCGACTCGCCCGGCCCTCTGTTGGAATCATCCGGCCAGACGGATCACCGTGGCCCGGCAAAGCCCCCGATCACCACCTCGTTCTCCGCTGAGCCGGTGCGGGTCAGATCGAGTCGGCCGTCGTGGAAGCGCCATTCGGCGTAGTCGTGGCCAGTCGCTCGAACGAGGCGAGCAGGCGGCCCGTATCGCCCCTGCAACGCCCGAAGCGCCCCGCTGAAGCCACCGGAGTCCACCCGGAAGGAGAGCCCGGCAAGGGAGTCGCGCCGAAAGAAGTAGGCAAGCTCCACGTGGGTGGCACCGAGCCGACCGTGGCCCGCCTTGCAGACGACACCGAACGTGTTCGCGCTGGTGCACTCGGCTTGCGGACCCACGATGCTGCGCGGGTCACCGAGGTGGCGGCCTCCGAACGCGAAGACGGGCAAGCCGGCTTGGGCGGCCAGGGCACCTGGCACTACGAGCAGCAACGCGGCAAACATCGTGGATCGCATGGCGGCCTCCGAGCAAAGTGGAACGCCTCAGTCCTTGCCTCGGCGCCGGATGGCGCCTCCAATCACCAGCAGGAGGACGCACTCCTCGTGAGGTCCGTTTCCTGACACGCTCGTTGCGCGGCTAACCGGGCCGCTCCGCCGGCTCAGAGGTGCGAGGCGTCCTTGTAGAAGGGCGGCTTCACCACCGTTGCGGGAACGCGCTTGCCGCGGATCTCCACCTCGAACGTGGTGCCTTCCTTCGCGCCGGCCGCAGGGAGATAGGCCGTGCCGATCGGGATGCCGAGGGTGGGACTCATCGTGCCGCTGCACACGACGCCACTCGGCTCGCCCTCGTAGAAGACCGGATAGCCGTGACGCGGGAAGTTGCGCTCGCCCATCGTGAAGCCGACGAGCTTCTTCGTCACACCCTGCTCCTTCTGCTTCGCGAGCACGTCGCGCCCCACGAAATCGCCCTTCGGGAGCTTCACGAGCCAGGCGAGGTTCGCCTCGAGCGGGGTCACGGTGTCGTCGATGTCGTTGCCGTAGAGCGCCATCCCCATCTCGAGCCGCAGGGTATCGCGCGCGCCGAGCCCCGCGGGGGTCACCTGGCCGGTGGCCATGAGCGCCTGCCAGATCGGGACGGCGTGCTCGTTCTCGACGTACAGCTCGAAGCCGTCCTCGCCCGTGTAGCCGGTGCGGCTGATGATCGCCGGATGGCCGGCGACGGAGCCTTCCGTGAAGTGGTAGTACTTGATCGTCGAGAGGTCGCCTTTCGTGAGCGGCTGCAGCACCGCAGCCGCGCGCGGCCCCTGCACCGCCAGCAGCGCCATCTCGTCCGATGCATCACGCAGCGTGACGCCGAACCGGTTCGCGTGCCGCGCGATGTGGGCGTAGTCCTTCGCCGCGTTGCTCGCGTTCACCACCATCATGATCCGGTCGGCGAAGCGGTAGACGAGCGCGTCGTCCTCGATCGTGCCGCGGTCGTTGAGGATGGTGGTGTAGTGCACCTGCCCGACCGCGAGCGCGGCGACGTTGTTCGTCGTCACGTAGTTGACGAAATCCACCGCGCGGTCGCCGGTGATCCAGAACTCACCCATGTGCGAGACGTCGAACATCCCGACTCCCTCGCGCACCGCCTTGTGCTCGGCGCTGATCCCGGTGGGGTACTGCACCGGCATCTCGTAGCCGGCAAAGGGGACGATCTTGGCGCCGAGCGCGGCGTGGACGTCGTGGAGCGGGGTGCGCTTGAGCGCCGAGGGGGCGGTGGTCGTCGTCATGCGGGTCGCGGCGGGTGCGGGAAGGCGAGGTGCGAGCAGGAAATATGGCCGGGGGAGGTCGGCAGGGGCCAGCGCGGCCGGTTCGCCCCGCGGCACGAGGTGACCGGGCTCTTCCCGAAGAACTACAACTGCCCCGACGCGCTCGACCCGCCGGAACAACGCGATCGTGAGCGCCCGTGAGGCGGCACGCGCGCTGACGTCGTCGCGTCGGTACAGCCGATGCTGGACGCCCCGACGCATGCCGCGGCGCTCGGGTGGTGGTGGCCGCCCAGTTCTGACCCGCTACGCGACCGTCGCGGGTGACGGCGGCGTAACCGATGCGCATGCGTGGGGTAGGCGTTGGTGCACCGGGTGCGCGACAGCCGCCCGGCAGGATGCCCACGGAGGCGCCGCCGCGAGAAGGGCGACGACGGTCACGGTTGACCTCTCACGGTTCACGAATAACGAGTGGTTGACGTCCCGCCGCCCAGCCGTAATCTCGAATCACCCGAATGTGGAGTCGACATGACCAGAGGACAAACCGTAGCGCTGCTCGTTGCCTGCCTCGCCACCACCGCCTCGGCCCAACCCGGCCGGCGCGAAGGGGGAGGACAGAACGAGCTCACGCCGGCCCAGCAGCGCGCGGGCTGGCGACTGCTGTTCGACGGCACCTCGCTGCGGGGGTGGCGCGGTGTTGGCCAGGACAGCGCGCCGAGCGCCCATTGGCGCGTCGAGGACGGCGCGATTCGCAAGCTGCCGAGCAGCTCCGTGCCGCGCCTGGCCGACGGGCAGCCCGCGGCGGGCGGCGATCTCATGACGGACAGCACCTGGCGGGACTTCGAGCTGGTGTTCCAGTGGCGGGTCGCGCCCGGCGCCAACAGCGGCGTGAAGTACAACGTCTCCGAGGAGCTCTCGCGTCAGACCCCGAACCACGCGGCGCTCGGCTTCGAGTATCAGGTGCTGGACGACTCGCTCAACGACGACAGGAAGATCGAGAGCCACCGGGCCGGCGCGCTGTACGATCTCGTGCCGGCGAACGCCTACAAGCGGCTCGCGCCCGTCGGGCAGTGGAACCGCTCGGCGATCATCATCCGCGGCAATCACGGCGAGCACTGGCTCAACGGCGCGCGGGTGGTCGCCTATGACGTCGGCACGCCACCGTTCGATTCGGCGCTCGCCGCCAGCAAGTATCGTGGGATCGCCGGCTTCGCCGAGCGCCGGGCGGGGCACATCGTGCTGCAGGATCACGGCGACGAAGTCTGGTACCGGAACCTGAAGATCCGGGAGCTCAAGCCGTAACCGACGACGCCGTCGCGCGCCGAGACTTTACCGAGCGCGCCGGCGCGGGCGCCCACCGTCCAGCTGGGCGGTGGGCGCCGTTCAGGTCCTGCGGCTCGGCAAAGGACGCCCGTTACGCTGCGCCGCGGTGACGCCTGATCCCCGCCACGGCGACGAGGCCGAGGAGTCCGGTGGCGAGGAGCACCACCGAGCCCGGCTCGGGGGCGGCGGTGAGGCTCTCGATCCGATAGGTGACGGCGAACCCCGCGACGTAGCCGGGCTGGTTGGCCGTGGGCGTGTACACGACGCCCAGCATCCCCTCCGCCATCCGGACGATGTTCTGGTAGAAGGCACTCGGGAACCCGACGTCGGCGAGCTCGCCGCCCACCGTTTCCAGCGCCGAATAGAACACCACGGATGCGGGATATCCCGGAGCCGTCCCCGCCGGATTGAAGCGGATCACGTCGGAGAGGAGGTCCCCGTCGAACAGCAGCAGGTCACCCGGCACGAGGCTCGGTGGGCCGAGCAGGTTGTAGGTGAGCGCGGACGTCCGGCCACCCGGTCCCGGATCGGGGGCCAGCACCCCGGGTAGGGGCAACGCTGCCGCGCCGGGGAACTGGATCGTGCCGACTCCATTCTCCGGAAGGAAGATGATCGGGTTGTTTCCGCTCTGCGCGAGCAGAGGTGCCGCGCCGCCAACGGCGAGTGCCGCCGCGAGCACGATGCGCGCGATCGATCGAAGGGCAATCATGGACTGCCTCGGATGAATGAGGACCGCATGCCGCACGAAACCACTGGGCGCTACGATGCGCATGCATGTGCGGGGCCGCGCCGCGCGCGCGCGCGAGCACGCCGCGAAGGCACGTAGCGCGGTGAACGCATGAACCGCGGGTCCGGGGCGCGTGCGCACGCCACGCTCTGTCGCGGACGGCCGACAACATCATGTGGACTCGATGCGACGACCCTGGACGCCCGGTGCTCGCAGCCGCACCTTGCCGCCGTCCACTCACCTTCAGTCGCCAATCGATGATCCGTCCCGCTTTCGCGGCCGCCGCGGCTGCCATCCTGCTCTCTTCCACGCCGTCGGGCGCGCAGGCCACGCCGATCCTCGAGCGGCGCGAGGTGCGCGCCGACGGCCACCCGCTCACCGTGTGGAGCAAGCGCCCACCGACCGCGGCGCGTGGATCCATCCTGCTCGTGCACGGACGCACCTGGAGCGCACGCCCGAACTTCGACCTCCAGGTCCCGGGAAGCAGACGGAGCGCGTCGTTGATGGACGCCCTCGTCGCGCGCGGCTACGCGGTCTATGCGCTCGATCAGCGTGGCTACGGGGGGACCCCGCGCGATAGCACCGGCTGGCTGACACCGGAGCGTGCGCAGCGTGACGTGAGCACGGTGCTGACCTGGATCATGGAGCGGGAACGGGGCGGATCGCGCCGGACTCTCGCGAGTCCCGTGCTCCTCGGATACTCCCGCGGCGCCCAGGTGGCGATGCTGGTGGCGCAGCGACATCCCGAGCAGCTGTCGGGTCTCGTGCTGTATGGCTTTCCGGCGCCCAGACCGGGCAGCGAGCTGGCGCCCGATCCGGGAGCTCCGCCACGCCAGCACACCACCGCTGCCGCCGCGGGCGAGGACTTCATCTCGCCGGCCGTCACACCGCCGGGGGTGAAGGAAGCGTACGTGCGGACCGCCACGACGACCGATTCCATTCGCGCGGACTGGCGACTCGAGTCGCAGTTCGCGGCGCTCGACCCGGCGCGCCTGCATGTACCGACGCTCCTGCTCGACGGTGAGCGCGATCCCCACGCGAGCGCGTCGAACCATCCGACGGTGTTCGCGACGCTCGGGACCGCGGACCGGTGGTGGGTGGTGCTACCCGGCGCCGACCATGCGGCGCATCTGGAGGTTCAGGGCGCGTTCGTGAATGCGCTGGTGGCGTTCATCGAGCGGCGCTGAGCCGGCGGACGAGAACGAATCGCGTCGTGTTGTCGGGCCGATCCTCCAGCCCGTCGGCGAGCACGACGAGACCATGGAGCTCGGCCGCCCAGCTCGCGGCAATCGCGGCGACCGACGGATCGCGCCGCAGGGCGACCATCCGCGCCGCGCCGGCGGTGTCGTGTGCCTCGGTCACGGTGATCAGGCGGTGCTCCCAGAGCCACTCCCTACACTGCTTCAACGCCACGCCGTGACTCAGCACGACGCGGATGTCCTCCACGGCGGCGCCGGGGAGCCCCAGGAGCGCGAGGTGGATGGGGAGCACGTGCTCGGCGACGCGCTCCAGCGAGTCGTAGCGCGAGAGCGCGTCGAGCGCCTCGTGCACCGGACCGGCGATCAGGTTCTCCACCGGGAGCACGCCCCAGTCGGCGTGGCCATTCACGACCGCGCGGGCGACGTCGTCGAAGGTGCGGCAGGGCATCAGCGTGCGCGGCGCAGGCACGAGCTCCTGCGCCGCGGCATCGCTGAAGGCGCCGCTCTCGCCCTGGAAGGCGACGATCGCCGTCAGCGCGCTTCGCGCGCCGCGTCCGTGCGCAGCTCCCGCTCCGTGAGGTGGCGCTGCTCGCCCACGTTCGGCTTCGAGCCGGTGAGGATCCCCTTCGCGACCTCGAACAGCACGATGGGCTTCGGCTTCGTCGTCACGAGGTATTCCACCGACTGGGCCTCGACCAGCACGAGCGCGAGGCGCGGATCGTTCGGCCCGCCGTCGCGGTCACCGCCCTCGTCGCCGAACCACGCCTTCCAGTCCGGCTTGTAGAGCTCCTTGATCAGGTTCCGGTCCTGGGTGACCTGCGCCGTTCCCGCGACGGAGACCCACTCGCGCGACTTCACGTTGTAGTACGCCAGGTTGACGTGCGGGTCGAACTGGAGCTCGTCGAGCTTGTGGGAGGACACGTCGGTGACGAACCAGAGATCCGTCCCCGTGACCCGCTCCTGCGTCGCCATGGGGCGAGAGACGAGCTGACCGTCGGCGCGACGCGTCGTGAACATCGCGATCTCGATGCCGTCGATGAGCTTGTAGAGATCGTCGAGCTTCTTGGTCGTGCCGGTGGTGTCGGCCATGGGAGCGCTCACGGTAGAGGGTTCGATCGTCGTCGCCACGACAAGGCAGGGAGCGTGCCCGGCGGGCTCCCGCCCTGAACTGGCGCTAGGCGATCGGCAGGGTGAGCGTGAACCGCGCCCCCATGCCTGGAACGCTTCTGAGCGTGATGTCGCCCGCCATCGCGCGGGCCAGATCGCGGCTGATCGCGAGCCCCAGCCCCGTGCCTTCGTGGCCGCTGGTCAGCGACCGGCCGAGCTGCACGAAGGGGGCGAAGATGGCCTCGTGCTGGTCCGGAGGAATGCCGGGCCCGTCGTCCTCCACGATGATGTGCCCGACCATCCCCTCGACCTTGCACCCGATCGAGACGTGCCCACCGCTCGGCGTGAACTTCACGGCGTTCGAGAGGAGGTTCAGGATGATCTGCTCGGCCTTGATCCGATCCACCTTGACATGGACGTCGGCGCAGGGCTGTCGGACGAGGACGAGCCCCTTGGTCACCGCCTGGGGCTCCACCATCGGAAACACCTTGTCGATCAGCTCGGCCAGGGGGGCGGGGGCGATGTCGTAGCCCAGCTGTCCTGCCTCGATGCGCCCGTAGTTGAGCAGATCGTTGATGATCGCCAGCAGGTGCTCCTGGCTCCCGCGGACCCGGCCCACGTACTCGCGCTGCTGTTCGGAGAGCTGACCGCCGATCTCCATCATGAGGAGATCGGCGTAGCCCATCGTCGCGTTGATCGGCGTGCGCAGCTCGTGCGACATCGCCGTGAGGAACTCGCTCTTGGTGCGGCTGGCGGTCTCGATCTCGGTGATGCGCCGGGTGTCGGCGATCGCGCGCTCCTGTGCGGCGCGGCGTTCGGTGAGATCCCGAGTCACCTTGGAGAAGCCCAGCAGCGTTCCGTCGGCGGATCGCACCGGCGTGATCAGGACACCCGCCCAGAAGGTCGAGCCGTCCTTGCGGATGCGCCAACCCTCGTCCTCGTACCGCCCGTCGCGCAGCGCGATCTCGAGCTCGCGCGCCGGCTTGCCGGCGGCGACGTCCTCGGCCGGATAGAACGCCGAGAAGCTGTGACCGATGATCTCCTCGGCACGGTACTGCTTGAGCACCTCGGCTCCCCGGTTCCAGCTCACGATGCGGCCGGCGGGATCGAGCATGAAGATCGCATAGTCCCGGACTCCCTCCACGAGCAGGCGGAACCGCTCCTCGCTCTGCCGCAGCGACTCCTCCGCGGCACGCCGCTCGGTCAGATCGCGGGTCACCTTGGCGAAGCCGACGAGATCACCCCGCGGATCGCGCAGCGCCGTGATGACGACGTTCGCCCAGAAGAGCGAGCCGTCCTTGCGCACCCGCCACCCCTCGTCCTCGAAGCGGCCGACCCGGGTGGCCTCCCGGAGCTCGTAGGCGGGAAATCCGCTGGCCACCGCCTCCGGCGGGTAGAAGATCGAGAAATGCTTCCCGATGATGTCCGCCGGCGAATAGCCCTTGATGCGCATCGCGCCGACGTTCCAGGTCATCACGTGACCCGTCGGATCCAGGGCGAAGATGGCATAGTCGCGGACGCTGTCGACGAGCAGGCGATACAGGTCGGCGCCCGGCTCGCTGAGGTAGTTCGACGTGCCCGTGCCCGGAAGCGCCGGCTGCCCGGCGTGCGGCGACTTGTCTCGCGCCATCATGCCCGTCCTCCGCTAGCTCGCCGTGCCACTGCTTCTGCGACCGCGGCGCCATGCCCGAGCGGGTTCACTTTCTCGAACACCTCGACGATGCGCCCGTCGGGGTCGATGACGAAGGTGGTCCGGTTCACTCCCCAGTACGCGCGCCCGAACATCGACTTGCGGGCCCAGACGCCATACTGCTCGCAGATGGCGTGGTCCGTGTCCGCCACGAGGGGATACATCAGCCCGTGCTTCATCTTGAACTTCGCGTGCTTCTTGGCGGTGTCCGGGCTCACACCGACGATCAGCGCATCGATTCCCTCGAACCGAGGGAGGGCGTGCTGAAAGCTGCACGCCTCGATCGTTCAGCCAGGGGTGTCGTCCTTCGGATAGAAGAAGAGCACCACGGTGCGTCCGCGCAGCGCCGAGAGCGTGAGCAGGTCGCCGGCGTCGGTCGGAGCGGTGAAGTCGGGTGCCGCGTCACCGACCTTCGGAACACCAGACGTCGTCATGCCAGCGGTTCTCCCCCGATGAGTGCCGCCATGATCGCCTTCTGGACGTGCAGGCGATTCTCGGCTTCGTCCCAGACCCGGCTCTGCGCTCCGTCGATCACGTCGCTCGTCACCTCCTCGCCACGGTGCGCCGGAAGGCAGTGGAGGAAGATCGCGTCCTGCGCAGCACGTGCCATCATGGCCCGATCGACCGTGTAACCGGCAAAATCGTGCTCGCGCTTTCGCTGCTCCTCCTCCTGCCCCATGCTGGCCCACACGTCCGTGTTGACGACGTGCGCCCCCGAGGCCGCCTCCGCGGGATCGCGGACCAAGCGTACCCTCCCCCCCTCTCGGGCCCGGTCGAGCAGATGGTCCGCCGGCTCGTATCCCTCCGGACAGGCGAGCACGAGCTCGAACCCCAGCCGGTAGGCGGCGTTGATCCACGAGTTGGCCATGTTGTTTCCGTCCCCGATCCATGCAACCTTCTTTCCGTCCCACCCGCCCAGGTGCTGCCGGACGGTGAGCAGGTCGGCGAGCACCTGGCAGGGATGCAGCAGGTCGGTGAGCCCGTTGATCACGGGCACTTCGGCACAGCGGGCCAGCTCTTCCACGTCCTGGTGCGCGAAGGTGCGGATCATGATCCCGTCGACGTACCGGGACAGCACGCGCGCCGTGTCCGCGATCGGCTCCCCCCGCCCGAGCTGGACGTCGCGCGGGCTGAGGAAGAGGGCGTGGCCGCCGAGCTGGTAGGTGCCCACCTCGAAGGAGACGCGGGTGCGCGTGCTCGCCTTCATGAAGATCATCGCCAACGTCTTGCCGGCCAGCGGCTTGGCGGTGTAGCGACCGGTGCGCATGCGGTCGGCCAGGTCGAACAGCGCGTGGAGCTCGGCGACCGAGAAGTCGGGGATCGCGAGGAAGTCGCGGTGCCGCAACCGCTGGCTGGCTGGCATCGGAGGCCGGTGAGGGGGGCGCTGGCGAAGCGCGGAAGCTAGCGGCCGCCCCCGTGGGAGCAAGCCGCGACCTTACGAATTCAGCCGAGTCGACCGAACGGCGCCGACCAAACATGCCGTTAGCAGGTTTAAATGGTGCTATCTGACCTCTTGACCGAACATTCCGACCTGAACAAAGCTTCATGTTTCATTTCTTGACAGTTGGGTTCGGTAGCCCTAGCTTCCGGGTGTCGATGTAGCCGAGCTGAACGATTGACTCGGTGGACGCCCACAGTCGCGACGCCGCGACTCTCTGCCCGCCCCGACGCCGGGACGGCGAGGAACCCAACCCTATGCAGCACGACTTCCGTCATCCCCGGTCGCTGGCGCACGTCCCGATCTCTGCCGCGGCCCGTTCCACCACCGAGCGTCTCCCGACCCTCGCGCTCGCACTCGCGTTCGTTGGCTCGCTGGGCCTGTCGGCCCTGACGGCCACCCGTATCGTCCGGACCCAGCGCGACTTCCAGCCCGCGCTCGAGGCCACCCGCCAGCTCAGCGCCTCGCTCGACGCGACGCACGCACTCCTGACCGATCCGCGGCTCGGCTCCGTCGACTCCCGGATGGCCCGGGCCGACAGCCAGGCGCAGCGCTTCCATCGCGTCGCCGAGATCGCCGCGCGCGGTGCGCCCTCTGACGCCCGGATGATGGCCTACGGCGACGCCTTCCGCGTCTACTACGTCGCGGCGCGCCGCGCCGCGGAGGGCCTCTCCTTGAGCGCCGAGGCCGACGGCAAGAGCGCCGAGGAGGCGGCGCTGGGCTTCCGCCTGCTGCGCGAGGATCTCGCGGTGGGGCGCGACGCCCAGTTGCGCGCGATCCACGCCGCCCGGCCGGCCACCGCGCCGGTCGAGCTGGCGGTGTGGCTCATGCTCGGCTTGATCGCCGGTGTGGCGCTGGTTCGCTCCCTCCACTCCGAGGTCGAGTGGCCGGTCGCGGCGAGGCTCACGACGAAGCGCGAGCAGGTCCCGGCGGCCGACACGCCGGCCGGCACCGTCGTCCCGCTGCACGAGGCGGTGGAACGCCTCGCTCGCCAGCGGCTGGCGGCCTCCATCGCCGCGGCCCGGGTGGCGAAGCGCAACAACGAGCGGCAGATCGAGATCGCGCGGTCGTGGATCACGCCGGCGCTGTCGATCGTGCGGAACGAGCCGCCCCGCGTCGAGATGGACGTGTACGAGGATGATCACGCCGCCGACGAGCCCCGCTTTGGCGGGCTCGCGCTGGTCCCGGCGTGAGCCCACCTGGCAACACCCAGGGGCGCCGACGCTGGCGCACCTGACCACAGGCAGGAGTGCCGACGCTGGCGCTCCTGCCTGTGGTGTCTAGAGGATGTACTTCCGCAGGTCCTCGTCCTCGACGATCGCCTTCAGCTTGTCGCGCACCGCCTCCGCGTCGACGACGATGCGGCTGAGCGCGGAATCCGGCAGATCGTACAGCGTCGCCTCGAGCTGCGTCGTCATCACCGTGTGCAGCCGACGCGCGCCGATGTTCTCCATGCGCGAGTTCACCGTCGCGGCGATCCGCGCGATCTCGGCGATGCCGTCGGCGGTGAACTCCAGCGTCGCACCGTCCGCGGCCACCAGCGCCGCGTACTGCTTCGTGAGCGCGTTCTCCGGCTCGGTCATGATGCGGATGAAATCCGCCTCGGTGAGCGGCTTGAGCTCGACGCGAATCGGGAACCGTCCCTGGAGCTCCGGGATCAGATCCGACGGCTTGCTGACGTGGAACGCCCCGGCGGCGACGAAGAGGATGTGGTCCGTCTTCACCATCCCGTACTTGGTCTGCACGTTGGAGCCTTCGACGATGGGCAGCAGGTCGCGCTGGACCCCCTCGCGCGAGACGTCCGGGCCGCCCATCTGGCTCTTCTCGCCGGCGATCTTGTCGATCTCGTCGAGGAAGACGATCCCGAGCGACTCCACGCGCTCGAGCGCGTCGCCGGTGACGTCCTCCATGTCGACCAGCTTGTCGAACTCCTGCTCGAGCAGGATCCGTCGTGCTTCGGAGACCTTGACCGTGCGTTTCTTCTTCCGCTGCGGCATCATGTCGCGCAGCATCTCGGTGAAGTTCTCCATGCTCTCCGGCGCGCCCTGCGACGCGAACATGTCGAACATCGGCCCCGGCGTGGGGCTCACCTCGATCTCCACCTCGCGTGCGTCGAGCTGCCCGTCGAGCAGCAGCTGCTTGAGCTTGTCCCTCGTGCGGCGATACCGCTCCGCGCCGGCGTCGGTGACCTTCTCCTGCTTGACGTCGCCCCCCGACGACACGACGAAGAGCTGCGGCGGCTGGGTCGCATCGGGACGGGCGTCTCCCGCCGGTGCGGGCGCGTCGCCCGGCTTCGGCTCGGCGGGGGGCGGGAGCAGCAGGTCGAGCAGGCGCTCGTCGACGCGCTCGTTCGCCAGGTCCTCCACCTCGCTCTCGCGCTCGGTGCGCACCATGTCCACCGCGCCGTCGACGAGGTCGCGAATCATCCCTTCGACGTCGCGCCCGACGTAGCCCACCTCGGTGAACTTCGACGCCTCGACCTTGATGAACGGCGCGCCGGCCAGCTTGGCGAGGCGGCGGGCGATCTCCGTCTTGCCGACGCCGGTGGGCCCGATGAGGATCAGATTGTTCGGCGAGATCTCGTCCCGGATGCTCTCCGGCGCCTGCTGCCGACGCCACCGGTTGCGGAGCGCGATGGCGACGGCCTTCTTGGCGTCCGCCTGGCCGACGATGTACCGATCGAGCTCGGCGACGATCTGTCGCGGCGTGAGGTCGGCGAGGCGCGCCAGCGCTTGCTGGGTGCGGGGGGAGGGCATGCCTAAAACTAGCGCAACGCTGGCGGCGTCGGTCGC
>JABFYH010000212.1 GCA_013361335.1 Gemmatimonadaceae bacterium
GGAGACGCCCTGGGGACGGTCAGGCTGACCGCTACCGGCGCCGTGAGCGTGTCGGGCCCTGGATTCGCGACGGTTCACCTTCTGCCGCTCGGCGGAACGACCAGGATGCAGATCGTCCTCTCCCCGGCACCCGCGACCAGCGGCATCACCTCCTGGCAGGTCACGGTCGACAACGACTCCGGTCGGCTGCCGGTCGGGACCTACCCACTCCTGCGGCCGTCCGCCAGCAACCCGACCGCCACCGTCTACTACACGACCGGCGGGCCGTTGACGATCTACCACGCCACCGCGGGTGAGCTGGTGATCACCGCATTGTCGCCCTGGGCGGTGCGCGGCAGCGTCCACTTCACGGCCACGGAGGCGGGCGGCGCAGGGACGGTGAGCGTCGAAGCCGTGTTCAACGCGTCGTGCACTCCGGGGATGGCCTGTCAGTAGACGACGCGACGTGAGGCAGCACGAGCCGGTGCCCCGGGCGGCTCCTCGGGGATAGCTTCCATCGACCCCCGACCGCCTCACCTCAGGCTCCCGTGTCCGACCTCGCCCAGCTTCTCAACGGCAACCCCGCCCTGGCGCTGCCGGCGCTGTTCGCCGGCGGGGTGCTGACCAGCCTGACGCCGTGCGTCTACCCGATGATCCCGATCACCGCGGCGATCGTGGGCGGGCAGACGACCGGCCAACCCGCATCGCGCGTGCGGCCGGTGCTGCTCACGCTGACGTACGTGCTGGGGCTCGCCCTCGTCTACTCGGCCCTCGGGGTGTTCGCCGGGCTCACCGGCACGCTGTTCGGCAGCGTCAGCACGAACCCCTGGCTGTACTTCGCGATGGCGAACGTGCTCGTGCTCGCCGCGTTGAGCATGCTGGACGTGGTACCGATCCGCCTGCCCGCGGGTATCATGACCCGCGCGGCGACGATGGGGACCGCGGGCCGCTTCTCCGGAGCCTTTCTCATGGGCGCGATGTCCGGCCTGGTCGCCGCGCCCTGCTCCGCTCCGGTGATGGCCGCGGTGCTCACCTGGGTGACGGCGACGCACAGCGCGGTGCTCGGCTTCCTCTACCTGCTCACCTTCTCGCTCGGCATGTGCGCGCTGCTGGTGGTGGTGGGACTGAGCACGGGCGGGCTGGCGCGACTGCCGCGGGCCGGTGCGTGGATGGTGACGGTGAAACGGATCTTCGCGCTCGTCATGCTCGGCGCAGCGGAGTACTACCTGGTCAAGATGGGACAGCTCCTCATCTGAGGCACGGCGTCGGGAACGGGCTGCGCGGATGACTGGTTTCGCCTGATCGACATCGAACTGTACGCATCACACGGAGATTGGATGTCCATGAAGATTCCGCTTCTCGTGGTCGGTCTGCTCGCCCTCGCCGGCCCGCGGGTGGCGCGCGCCCAGGATACGGGTCTCCCTCTCGGCTCGACGCCGCCGAGCGCGTTGGTCCAGACGCTGGATGGCAAGGCGGCGGATCTGCTGCAGGTGACCAAAGGGTCGCCCGCGGTGATCGAGTTCTGGGCGACCTGGTGCGAGAACTGTGAGCATCTCCTCCCCGCGATGCAGCGCGCGCAGGCGAAGTATGGCTCGCGAGTGAAGTTCGTGGCGGTGGCGGTGAGCGTGAACCAGAGCCCGCGCCGCGTGCAGCTCCACGCCGCCAAGTACAAGGTGCCCGGCGTGCAGCTCTTCGACGCGAAGGGCGACGCGACCGGCAAGTGGGACGTCCCGGCGACGTCGCACGTCGTGGTGCTCGACAAGCGGGGCCGGGTGGTGTACACCGGCGTGGGCGGCGATCAGGACATCGACGCGGCGATCCGAAAGGCGTTGTAACGGGCCGGCGGAGGACCCGTTACCTGTTCACCGTCGCCATGCCGGACTCCGGATAGCGCGTCCCCGCCGCGACACCGCGCGGCATGATCGCCTCGATCCGTCGCAGATCCGCCGGCGCCAGGTCGACGGCGATCGCGGCGACGTTCTCCTCGAGATACTTGACCCGCTTCGTCCCGGGGATCGGGACGATGTCGTCGCCCTGATGCAGCAGCCAGGCGAGGGCCAGCTGTGACGGCGTGCACCGCTTCTCCGCAGCGAGCTGCTCGAGCACGGTGACGAGATCGAGGTTCTTCTGGAAGTTGGCGCCCTGGAAGCGCGGCTGATTGCGGCGATAGTCGTCGGCCGGGAGATCCTCGAACTTGCGGAAGCGGCCGGTGAGGAAGCCGCGGCCGAGCGGGCTGTACGGGACGAAGGCGATGCCGAGCTCGCGGACGGTCGGCAGCAGCTCTTCCTCCGGCGTACGCTCCCAGAGCGAGTACTCCGTCTGCAGCGCGGCAATCGGGTGCACGGCCGCAGCGCGACGGATGGTCGTCGGCGCCGCTTCGCTCAGCCCGAGATGCTTCACCTTGCCGGCGCGCACCAGCTCGGCCATCGCGCCCACCGTCTCCTCGATCGGCACCGTGTTGTCGACGCGGTGCTGGTAGTACAGGTCGATGTGATCGACACCGAGTCGCTGGAGCGAGGCGTCGCAGGCCTGGTGGACGTACTCCGGCGTGCCGCGAATGCCGAGGAAGGCGCCATCCGACGTCCGGACGTTGCCGAACTTCGTCGCCAGCACCACCTCGTCGCGCCGACCGTTGATCGCGCGGCCGACGAGCTGCTCGTTGGTGAACGGCCCGTACATGTCGGCGGTGTCGAGCAGATTCACGCCAAGGTCGAGCGCACGATGGATGGTGCGGATCGACTCGGCGTCGTCGCGCCCGCTGTAGAAGTCCGACATCCCCATGCAGCCGAGCCCGATGGCGGAGACGGACGGGCCGGAGCGGCCAAGCTGGCGGAAGCGCATAACGACCTCGGTGACACGGTGAGACGGTGAGACGGCCACCGTCAGACCGTCAGACAAACAATCCCTCGACCGAGAGATATCTCTCCCCCGTATCGTAGCAAAAGGCGAGCACCCGGCTCTTCGGCGGCAGGTCGGGGAGCTTCTTCGCCACGGCGGCGAGCGCGGCACCGGAGGAGATGCCGAGGAAGATCCCCTCCTCGCGCGTGGCGCGTTGAGCATAGGCGAAGGCTTCCTCTTCCGTCACCTGCACATACCCGTCCACCGCGTCGGGGTGGAAGTTGGCGGGCACGAAGCCGGCGCCGATCCCCTGGATCTTGTGTGGCGTGTGCGTGCCGCCGCTCAGCACGGTGGACTTGGCTGGCTCGACGGCGAAGGTCTTCAGCCCCTTCATCGTCTTCTTCAGCGTCTCGCTCACCGCGGTGATGTGTCCGCCGGTGCCGACGCCGGTGATGAGATAGTCGATGCCGTCGGGGAAGTCCTTCAGGATCTCCTGTGCCGTCGTGCGGCGGTGGATATCGAGGTTCGCCGGGTTCTCGAACTGCTGCGGCATCCACGCCTTCGGTGTGGCAGCCACGATCTCCTCGGCCTTGGCGATGGCGCCCTTCGTCCCCTGCTCCCTGGGCGTGAGCACCAGCTCGGCGCCGTACGCGGTCATCACGCGCCGTCGCTCGACGGACATCGAATCGGGCATGACGAGGATGGCGCGATAGCCCTTCACCGCCGCCACCATGGCGAGCCCGATGCCGGTGTTGCCCGAGGTCGGCTCGACGATGACGCTGCCGGGCCCGATGACGCGGCGCCGCTCGGCGTCCTCGATCATCGAGAGAGCGATGCGGTCCTTGATGCTGCCGCCCGGATTGGCGCGCTCCAGCTTGACCCAGACCTCGGCATCAGGCGCGATAGCGCTGTAGAGCCGGTTGATGCGGACGTGCGGGGTACTACCGATCGTCTCGAGAATGGAGTTGGCGCGCATGATGGGCCGAATCCTCGGAGGGAAAAGAGGGTTCCTGCAGGGACGCACGCGGATCGATTGGCGGATCATGATGCACGGCAATGGCAACGGCAATGAGAACTTCGAAGTTCCGCAGGTCGAGCCGTGGCGCGAGCGGCATCCGCGTTCTGCAGTTGCCGTTGATCATCCTCTGACGCGATCCTCCTCTGCCATTCGCGCGATGCCGGCGATGATCTCGTCCACCTCGGCCGGACCGGTGCGCGGGTTCATGATCGTCACGCGCAGCACGCGACGGCCGGCGAGGTTCGTGGCGGTGATCCAGCCGGCGCCGGAGCGGTTGTAGCGCTCGCGCAGCTGGCGATTGAAGACGTCGAGCGTCTCGGCGGTCATCGTGCCGTCGCCGATCCAGCGGAAGCAGAGAATGTTGCACTCCGGTGCGTGCAGCACCTCGAACGACCGGTGCGCCGCGAGCCGGTCGTGCATCGCCTGCGTCACGTCGCAGAGCCGGTCGTACAGCGCGCCGAGCCCGCGCGCGCCGTAGCGCTGGAAGCTCACCCAGAGCTTGAAGACGTCGGCACGCCGCGAGCAGAGCAGGCTCCGCACCCCCTGATCGACGACGCGCTCTCCCTCGCCGCCATGAAACAGGTAGGGTGCACGCTGGGAGAAGGCGCCCTCGAGATCGCGCTCGTCGCGCACCAGCACGACGCCGGCGCTGAGCGGGAGGAGCATCATCTTGTGCGGATCCCACGCGATGGAGCGCGCGCGGGCCAGCCCACGCACCCGATGTCGGTGCCGCTCGCTCAGCAACGCCGACGCTCCGTGCGCGCCGTCGACGTGCAGCCACAGCCCGCGCTCCTCGCACAGCGCGCCGATCGCCTCCAGATCATCGAACGAGCCGGTGGCCGTGGAGCCCGCGGTCGCCACCACGGCCATCACGCCCCGGCCCTCCACCTTCAGGCGATCGAGCGTTGCCCTCAGCGCGTCGACGTCCATCCGCCAGTCGCGCGAGGGCACGACCACCGCGTTGCGCATGCCGATCCCCATCTCGCCGACGGCGCGTGCCACGGCGTAGTGCGCGTGCTCCCCGCACACCACCACCGGCGGGTCGGCGCCGACGCCATTCGTCCACGCGTCGGGCAGGGCCGCGGCGCGGGCCGCGAGCAGACCGGCGAGGGTCGCCTCCGTACCGCCGCTGGTGAGCGTGCCCCCCGACGTCGGGCCGTAGCCGACCAGCTCGCACAGCCATCGCACGACGCGATGCTCGAGCGCGGTGCCGGTCGGCGACATCTCGGCCACGGCCACCGACTGATTCAGCGCCGCGGTGAACGACTCCGTCCAGATCGCCGCGGGAAGAGGCGCCGAGACCTGATGGCCGACGTAGCGCGGATGGTAGAGCCGGTTGCAGTCGGGAAGCACGTCGTCGCGCAGGCGCGCGATCACCTCGGACAGCGGCCGTCCGTCGAGCGGCATCGGCTCGTCGAAGCGCGCCGCCAGCTCGGCGTTGGAGCGCGGGGTGCTGACCGGGCCGTCCCCGGAGCGGGTGGCGGAGAGATACTCCGCTGTCAGCGTGGTGAACCGCAGGGCGGCGTCGAGCTCCATGTCCGACTCGAGCGCCGCGAGGATGTGGGTGGTCTCGGGCATGGCGAAAACATAGCGGGCGGTGGGGGCGTGGTCGGGCGGCGGAGTCGGGCGGCGTGAGGGGTACGGCGTGGTCGTGCGGTGGGAGGCGTACGGCGCGCCGTGCGGCGTCGCGGCGTGAGGCGTACGGCGTGGGGAATTGGTGGCGGGTGATGGTTCGGGAACGGCGGCTCGACGGCGGGACCGGGAGCGACTCTGTCGGAATAGGTGCTGGCTGGATGACGGCGTGAGAAACAGGGAGGGCAGGTTACCGCGGTCAGCCGCCCTCACCCAACCGATACCAGTTCCAAATCCTCACGCCGTACCCCTCACGCCGCGACGCCGCACGGCGCGCCGTACCCCTCACGCCGCACGACCGCCGTCCGCCGTCCGCCGTCCGCCGTCCGCCGCACCCCGCACGACACGCGGCAGCGTGCGTCCTCACCCCGACAACGGCAACGTGACCAGATGCCGCGTCTCTCCCGTGTCGCGGGTGAGATGCACCTCGAGCTCGTCGACCACCACCGGCTCGTCGAACCGCAGCGCGAGCAGCTCCTTCAATGCCGCCGGCGGCTGCTCCCGGTACAGGCTCAGCGTCACGTGCGGCGTGTAGTAGAAGCGCGGTGGGGCGGCGCGGAGGCCGCTGGTCTTGATGCGCTCGTGTAGCGTGCGCAGCGGGCCGTGCGGGTCGAGGGGCAGGACGACGATCTCCGTCTGCATGAAGCGCGTCGGGCGGCCGAAGTGCAGGGTGATGGGCGCCGTGGTCTCGGCGATCGGCGCCAGCTGGGCGCGCAGCTCGTCGACCGTGTGGTCGGCGGCGATCGGTCCCATCCCCGACGATCCGGCGAGCGTGATGTGCGGCGGCCCGAGTCGCGTCACGCGTGGATCGTACGTCGCCTGCACCTCGGCGATGCGGGCCCCGACGTCGCCGCCGATCGGCGCGATGACGAAGATCCCGCTCTTGACGCGATTCGCCATGCGCGAGCGCGCGCGCTCAGGGCTGGGCGGGGCGCGGGGCCGGCAGCACCGACCAGCGGAGTGCGTGGCCGCCGCGCTCGTCCGGGACGAGCGTGGCCGCTAGAAAGAAGCGGTCGACGCGATTGCCGCCGTGCGAGTCGTGAAAGCGAACGACCTTGAGGCCGGCGAAGGTGCCGATGCCCGCGCCCACGAGGACGTCGCTCGCCCAGTGCTGGTTGTTGTACATCCGCGAGATGCCGACCAGCGCCGCGCCGCCGTACACGATCGGCGCCACGATCCAGGTCGACGTCGGATCGTTGCGCGTCGTCTCCGCCGTCACCGCCGCCGCGGCGGCGAAGGCGGCCACGGAATGACCCGAGGGGAAGGAGCGGTAGTCGTTGCTCCTCATGCCGCGCAGGAGCTGATAGCTGTTCGCGTTGCGCGGCGCGACGTACGGCCGTTGCCGCCCGACGAGCGTCTTGAGCGCGGTCGCCGTCAGCTCGCCCACGACGAGCGCCTCCGTGCCATGGAGCCCGAGGGATGCGAGCTTCCGGTTGTTGGCGAGTCGTCCGACCGCGTACATCGATCCGCCGATGATGTACGAGCCCGGCGCGGCCGTCGTGCGCACGAAGGTGGCGAGCCTCTGGAGCTTCGCGTTGGCCTGCGTCGACGAATCCTGCAGCCGCCGGGCGTAGTAGTCGTCGAGCGGGTGGACGGCGCGCGCCGCGACGGCGAAGGCGCCGGCGAGGATCACGTCGCGGTAGGTGAACAGCGGGCCGACCGCCGCCGAATCAGCCTGTGCCCACGCCGGCGACGCCGACAGGAGCGACGCGAAGGCGAGGCCGAGCGCGAACGAGCCGCGTCGCGATCGGCGCGGCGCCGGCATCCTCACCGCGGGTGGGCGCGCGCGACCTTGCGCGACCGCATCGTGATCTCGATCGAGCGCTCCAGGTCGTCGAGGAACATCGTCTCCGCCTGCGCGCCCAGCGCGGGGTCCTCGATCACGGCGTCGAGCTCGAAGTTGATCGCGACGCCCAGCGGGTTGAAGTCGGTCGAGCCGACGCGCACCCAGCGGCCGTCGACGACGCTCGTCTTGGCGTGCATCATCGTCCCCTTCCACTCCCAGATGCGCACGCCGTTGGTGAGAAGCCGGCGGTAGTAGCGCCGGGTGATGAAGGTGACCCAGCGGTGGTCGTTGCGGCTCGGCACGAGGATGCGGACGTCGACGCCGTCGCGCGCGGCGCCCATCAGCGCCTCCACCTCCGACCAGCTCGGCGCGAAGTACGCCGTGGCGATCCAGATCGACCGCTCGGCGGAGATGGCCTGCATCTGGAGGGCGCGCGCGACGCGGAGGCGGAGGGGCTCCCCCTCGACGATTCCGACCAACGCCGGCGCGGCGGTGGCGGGGTCGAGGTGCGCGCCGCGGGCGGCGCGGCGGGTGAGCCGGTGCGACCCCCGCCGTTCGCGCTTGTGCGCCCGTTCCCACATCGTGTCGAAGGCCTGCTGCATGTCGAGCGCGGCGGGGCCTTCGATGCGCACGGCGGTGTCGCGCCAGTGGCCGCGGTGGCGCTTGGTCTTGCCGATCCACTCGTTCCCGATGCCGACGCCGCCGGTGATGCCGAAGGCGGAATCGATGACGAGCAGCTTGCGGTGATCGCGCGGGATGAGGCCGAGCCAGGCGCGGAAGCCGGGCCGGCTGAAGACGCGATGCTCGATCCCCGCCTTTCTCAGACTGGCGAGGAAGCTCGACTTGATCCCGCGCATGCCGATCCAGTCGGTGAGGAGCCGGACCGAGACGCCGCGCGCCGCGGCGGCGATCAGCGCGTCGCCGATGCGGCGGCCCACCTCGTCGGAGCGGAAGATGTAGGCTTCCAGGACGATCGTCTCGCGCGCATCGGCGATCGCCTGGCACATCGCGTCGAAGGTGGCGGGCCCGTCGTGGAGGAGCAGCACCTGGTTGCCGCTCGACACGTCGGCCGCGGCGATGCGCCAGAGCCCGCGCGCGAAGGCGGGACCGATGGGTGTCTCGCGCCGCCGCTCGACGAGCGAGGTCGGGCCGGCCGGCACGGGCGGGGGCGCCGCCTCGGGCAGCGGGGCGGGACGGTGGTGATGGGGCTGAGACACTGCTCAACGATAGCGAGGCGAGCTTCTATCCGCTCGCCTCGGCGAGGTAGCGCTCCAACTCGGAGAGGTCGAAGGGCTTCTGGAGGACGGGGCGGCCGAGGGTCCGCCACACGCGGCCGTTGCTCGTCTCGCCGGCCAGCTCGCCGGTGACGAAGGTGACGCGGTCGGCGAGCGCGGGATGGCTGTCCTCGATCCAGCTCATCAGCTCGAAGCCGCTCTCGGTGCCGAGCCAGACGTCGATGAACAGCGCGTCCGGCGTGTCGTGGGCGATCGCCTCCTGCGCCGCGGCGATGCTGGTGGCGAGGTGGACGGTGTGTCCGCGCCGCGCGAACCAGCGAGCGACCGCCTTGCCGATGAGAACCTCGTCGTCCACGTAGAGCAGCGTCGACATTGCCGCAAAACGGCGCGCGGGACCGGCATGCCGCAAGCGCCCCCAACCGTTTTCCGGTTGGCCCTTGCCCGCTCCGCGCGCCACGTCATGTTACGCGGATGCTCAACATCGACCTCACCGGACGCCGAGCGCTCGTGGCCGGCGTCGCCGACGATGGCGGCTTCGGGTTCGCCATCGCCAAGGCGCTGGCCGAAGCCGGCGCCAGCGTCGTCGTGGGTACCTGGCCCCCGGCGCTCAACATCTTTCTCAACCTGCTCGAGCGCGGCAAGATGGACGAGTCGCGCCGGCTGAGCAGCGGCAAGCTCCTCGAGTTCGAGAAGATCTACCCGCTCGACGCGGTGTTCGATACCTACGACGCGATGCCGGAAGAGCTGCGATCGAGCAAGCGCTACAAGGACGTCGGCGACTGCTCGATCGACGGCCTGGCGCAGCGGCTCGTGGCCGATTTCGGCGAGCAGCCGCTCGACATCGTCGTCCACTCGCTGGCCAACGGGCCCGAGGTGAAGAAGCCGCTCCTGGAGACGAGCCGGTCGGGCTACCTGGCCGCGGTGAGCGCGAGCGCCTACTCGCTCGTCGCCATGGTCGCCCGGCTCGGCCCCCTGATGCGGAAGGGGGGCGCTTTCTCGTCGCTCACCTACATGGCGAGCGAGCGGGTGATCGCCGGCTACGGCGGCGGGATGTCGAGCGCCAAGGCGGCGCTCGAGAGCGACACCCGGCTGCTCGCCTTCGAGGCGGGACGGAAGTGGGGCGTGCGGGTGAACACCGTCTCCGCCGGCCCCTTCGCGTCGCGCGCCGCGAGCGCGATCGGCATCATCGAGAAGATGGTGGACTACGTCGGCAAGAACGCGCCGCTCACCGACCACCTCACCGCCGACGAGGTGGGCGTGACGACCGCCTTCCTCTGCTCCCCGCTCGCGAGCGCGATCACCGGCTCGACGGTGTACGTTGACAAAGGCTTTCACACGATGGGAATGGCGGTCGAACCGTAAGAGCGGGTGAAGGCGCGAAGGGCACATCGGACTGCGTCCGGTGTGCCCTTCGTCGTTACGGATCACGGATCACGGTTCACGGTTCGTCGTCGTCATCCATCACGATGTCAGGGCGTGGGACCACGAGGTCCACGGCCCTCGGCACGATCTCGGGCTGATTGTTCGCCTTGAGGACGCCGTTGATCTTCGGCAGCGCGCCGTCGAAGGTACGCTTGAGCTTCGCCAGCTCGGCGTCGAGCTGCGTCGAGAGGGTGCGGAAGACGCCGATCGTCTGATCGGTCGGCCGCGCCTCGGCGCTGCCGGCCACACCCGCCAGCGCGGCGATCTTGTTGTTGAGGCGGATGGGATAGTTCAGCGGATCCTGCCCGCTGCGATTCTTCGTCTGGTAGAGCGAGTCCTCGATCACGGCGATCGCCGAGCGAAGTGGCGCCGCCAGCGACTGCAGCTCCGCCAGCGGCGCACCGGTCAGCCGCTTCTCGCGATCCGCGAGCTCGGCCCGCACCCAGCGGATCGTCTTCACCGCGTCGTTGGCCTGGGACGTCCGCTCACGCACCTGCTCGAGGAAGGCGAATTGCGCGGCGTAGTCGGCCGGGCTGGCGGTGGAGCGCGGATCCTTCTTCAGCGCGAACCGCTCCGTCGACACGGGAACGCCGTCCACCAGCAGGCGCACCTGATAGGCGCCCGGTGGCGCCACCGGTCCCTGCGTGCCGGCCGCCCACATGATCAGCCCGTCGAAGGTCGACGCGTCGGGATAGCGCATGTTCCAGGCGAAGCTGTTGATGCCCGCCTTGTTCGGCGCGCGCGGCGGCGGTGGCGTGCGGCGCGGACCATCCTCGTCCTCTTCCCCACCGCGCGGCGGCCCCTCCGCGCGCGCCGCTTCCGCGCTCCGCCGTACGATGCCCTCGGCGCTGTCCACCGAAATCCCTGTCGCGCGCAGCGAGTCGATGGTCGAACGCTGGCGCTTCGCGCGCGCCACTGAATCCGCGGCCGTCACCGAGTCCTGCCGGCTGGTGAAGGAGCGGATCAGCGTGCCCTTCGCGTCGAGGAACTCGAGGGTGATCGTGCGGTTGGGCCGCTTGAGCCAGTAGAACACCACCGGACCGCCAGACGGGCTCGTGGCCACCGGATGCACCGGCGGTCCCGCCGGGGCGCCCGCCCCGCCACCGCCGCCGCCACCGCCACGTCCGGCGAAGCTCACCCGATACGCGTCGCGCGGCTTGAACAGATGGGCGTCCTGCGCCGTCACCGTGGAGGTGAGCTGACGGAGGGGCGACAGGTCGTCGATCACCCAGAAGCTGCGACCGTGCGTCGCGGCGATCAGGTCGCCCTCCTTCACCGCGAGATCGTGCACCGGCACGATCGGCAGATTGAGCTGGAGCTTCTGCCAGCTCGCGCCGTCGTTCGGGGAGATCCACACGCCGCGCTCGGTGCCGACGTACAGCAATCCCTGCTTCTCGGGGTCCTCGCGAATCGCGCGCGTGAACTCCGTGTCGGCGATCCCGCGGTCGATGCGCGTCCAGGTGGCGCCGTAGTTCGTCGTCTTCCAGAGATACGGCTTGTTGTCGCCGAGCTGGAAGCGGTTGGCCGCGATGTACGCCGTACCCGCCGAGAACTGACCCGGCTCGATGAGCGACACCCGCGTGTACGCCACCATGTCCGGCGGGGTCACGTTCTGCCAGGACTTCCCGTCGTCGCGCGACACGTGCACCAGGCCGTCGTCGCTCCCCGCCCACAGCACGCCCTTCTGCTTCGGCGACTCGGCGAAGGCGAAGATCGTCCCGTAGTACTCCACCGACGTCTGGTCCTTGGTGAGCGGGCCGCCCGACGCGCCGAGCGTCTTCGGGTCGTTGCGGGTGAGATCGCCCGAGATCACCTGCCAGCTCTGCCCCTCGTTCGTCGAGCGGTGCACGTAGTTCGACGTCGCATAGACGACGTTCGAGTTGTGCGGCGACACGAGGATCGGGAAGGTCCATTGGAATCGATATTTGAGATCGATCGCCGAATGGCCCATCGGGTTGTCGGGGAAGGGATTGACGTTGCGCGTGAGGCCGGTGCGCATGTCCTTGCGCGTGAGCAGCGCGCCGTAGCTGCCCGCGTACACGATGTCGGGATTGTCGGCGCGCGCCGCGATGAAGCCCGACTCGCCGCCGCCCGCTTCCTCCCAGTCGCTGATGTCGATGCCGCCGGCCTTGCGGCTCGGGCCGCACAGGGTGCTGTTGTCCTGCTGCGCGCCGCAGACGTGATACGGAAAGTGCGTCGTCGTGATGACGTGATAGAACTGCGCGGTGGCGTAGTCCTGCTCGGTCCAGGTGCGGCCGCCGTCGGTGGACACGCTCGCGCCGCCGTCGTCACCCTCGATCATGCGCCGGTTGTCGTTCGGCGCGATCCAGAAATCGTGCGAGTCGCCGTGCGGGATGCCGCGAACGGGCCGGAAGGTCTTGCCGCCGTCGGTGGACCGCTGGAAGCTGACGTTGTTGACGTAGACGACGTTGGTGTCCTTCGAGTCGGCGTGGATCTTCGTGTAGTACCACGCGCGCTGCCGGAGCGAGCGGTCGCCGTTCGTGCGCGTCCACGTCGCGCCGGCGTCGTCGGAGCGGTACACGCCGCCGGAGTCGGCCTCGATGATCGCCCACACCCGGCTCGGCTTCACGGGCGACACGTCGATGCCCATGTTGCCCATCATACCCATCGGGAGGCCTTTGGCGTGGCTGATCTCCTGCCATGAATCGCCGCCGTCAGTGCTCTTGAAGATCCCGCTCCCCGGGCCGCCCGACACCAGCATCCACGGCCTGCGCCCCGCCTGCCAGAAGGTCGCGTAGAGGACGTTCGGGTTCGAGGGGTCCATCACGAGATCGCTCGCCCCGGTGGAGTCGTTGCGGAAGAGGATCTTCTGCCAGCTCTTCCCGCCGTCCTTCGAGCGGTAGATGCCGCGGTCCGGCGTCGGCGTCCAGACGTTGCCCTGCGCCGCGACGTACACGAGATCGGGGTTGGTGGGATGCACGCGGACGCGCGCGATGTGGCGCGTGGCCGCGAGCCCGAGCGAGGTCCACGTCTTCCCCGCGTCGGTGGACTTCCACACGCCATCGCCGTGCGAGACGTTGCCGCGGATGGGATACTCGCCGCCGCCGACGTACACGACGTCGGGGTTCGACGCCGAGACCGCCACGGCGCCGATCGTGCCGCCGAAGTACTTGTCGGTCACCGGCGCCCAGGACTGTCCGCCGTCGAGCGTCTTGAAGACGCCGCCGCCGGTGGTGCCCATGTAGTACTCGTTCGGCCGGGCGGCCGAGCCGGCGACGGCCACGCTGCGGCCGCCGCGGAAGGGGCCGAGCTCCCGCCAGCGCAGGGTGTTCAGGGCCGTGGTGTCGAGCGCGGCGCCGGCGCCGAGCCGAGGCTGGTCGAGGGGGATGCTCGGCCGCGTGTCGCGCGCGCTGTCGGGACGCAGCGGACGCTGGGCGAGCATCGACATCGGGAACGACAGCAGGGCGCACGCAACGGCGGCGCCACTGAGGGATGTACCGCGCACGAACGAGCCTCCGACGGTGGTAGGATGGTCCGTCGAAGCAACGTGCGGCGCGGCGGCCTCGCAAGTGGCCGGACGACGGGCGTGGGGTTTGCCCTTGCGGTGCACGATGAGCGAGCGGACGACCCGATGAGCGTCGCGTACGAGCTGGCGCGCTGCGCCGTGTGTGGCAGCGCCGACGGGCCGGAGCTGGCCGGTGCGGCCGACGTGCGCGCCGAAGTGGAGGCGCTGTGGGCCTTTCACGGACGGCGCTTGCGGGCCGACACCCCGCCCGCGCAGCTGATGGATCGCGTCGCCTTCTCGCAGCACGCGCCGCTGCGGCTGGTGCAGTGCGCCGACTGTGGGCTGGTGTATCGCAATCCGGTGGAGCGTCCTCGCGAGCTTGCGTCGGCCTACGAGGACGAGAGCCCGACGTCGGAGCGCATGCAGGCGCTGCACGACACCCAGCGCGCCTCGTACGCGGCGCAGGCCGCGCGGCTCACGCGGACCTTCGGCCGGCGCGGGAGCGGCATCGAGGTGGGGAGCTACGTCGGCGCCTTTCTCGCTGCGGCGCGCGACGCCGGCTGGCGCTTCGCCGGCGTGGACGTCAACGCCTGCGCCAACGCCTTCACCCGCTCGCTCGGCTTCGCGGTGCACGACGGGCCGATCGAGTCGCTCGAGGCGGGGCAGCGTGCGGACGTGGTGGCGATCTGGAACTGTCTCGACCAGCTCGCCGATCCGACGTCGGTGGTTCGGGCGGCGCGCTCGCATCTCGCGCCGGGCGGGATGCTGGCGATCCGCGTGCCGAACGGCGCTTGCTACGCGACGATGCGGCCGCTGCTGCGCACCCGCCTCGCCCCTCTCGCCCGCGAGTGGCTGGCGCAGAACAACCTGCTCGGCTTCCCCTATCGCTTCGGCTTCACCCCCGCGTCGCTGGCGCGGCTGGTGACGCGACACGGCTTCGAGGTGGAGCACGTCGAGGGCGACGTGCTGGTCCCGATCGCCGATCGCTGGACGCGTCCCTGGGCGCGCCTGGAAGAGCGCGCGGTGAAGGGCGTGCTGGGTCGCGTGGCGCGGCGGTCACACACGGTTGCGCCGTGGTTCGAGATGTATGCTCGCGTGAGGGGATGAGCGGATGAGCGGATGAGCTCACGCGAGTCGTTCGGCCACCCACTCCGCCGCGGCGTCGATCGCGGCGGGGGGAGGCCAGTGGCCGCCGTCGTACCACCTCATCGTCTTCGGCTCCAGCGCCGCGGCGAAGAGGCGCTCGGCCTGGGCGGGGCGCGTCGTCGTGTCGCGACGGCCGTTCACGAGGAGGAGTGGTCGGCCGTCGAGCCGGCCAGCGGCGCGGAGCGGATCGACCAGGCCGCGCACCAGGGCGGCGTACGGGGTGCGGTCGGGGAGGTCGCCCGCGGCGGCGAGCGCGATGACCCGCAGGCGCTCCTCCTCCGCCGCCGTCATCAGGGCGAGGAAGCCGCCGAGCGAGTAGCCGACGACCCCGATCCGCGCGGCGTCGATTCCCGCCTGTGCGCCGAGCCAGGTCACCGCGGCCCGCGCTTCGGCGATCGCCGTCTTCCACGCACCCACCAGCGCGAGCGGATTGCGCGGAATCTCCCGATCGGCGCCCTGCCGCTCGCCATGAAAGGGGAGGTCGAGCGCGAGCGACGCGACACCACGGGCGAGGAGCGCGCGCCCCATCGCCTGCGCCATCTGCTCCTTCCTCGACGAGAAGCCGTGGAGCAGCAGCGCCGCCGGTGCCGTGGTCGCCCCCGCCGGCTCGAGCCATACCGCCGGCACACGCTCCCGTCCGCTCACCAGATCGATCGTGTGCTGGCGGCCGTGCGTGACACGTCCGGTGCGCCGCACCGTACTACTGAACTTGAACGAGCTCACGATGTGACGAAGTGGGCAAGATACTCGCCTCTCAGGGTGCGGCGTCACGGCGGGAGGCGTACG
>JABFYH010000093.1 GCA_013361335.1 Gemmatimonadaceae bacterium
ATACTCGCCGCGCGCCGAGAGCTCGATGCCGTGCGCGAACCGGAGCGACGACGAGGCGCCGAGGATGCGCGTGGGCTGTGATGGCCCAAACGCATAGTCGGTCACGATGACGGGATCCGCGACCTCGTCGGCGTTCATCACCTTGCGGCCCCGCAGCTCGGCGACGGGTCCACCTTCGCGAATCCACCCGAATCGCGGCGTCACCATGAACGACGGCACGCCACCGAGGCTCAGGACTTCGCTCTTGTTCAACGCGACCGTGATCCCCGCGTTCCAGGTCAGAGGCGCCGAGCGGAACACGTCGCCGAACGCTTCCACCTCCAGACCCTGCTTCTGCATCGTGCCGACGTTCGCCAGGTTCTTGTACGGCGATGGGGGGTCGAGGAAGCCGAGCGACGGAATCTGTCGCACGGGGAAGAGCGCGTCACTCGTCTTCGTGCGGTAGTACGTCGTGTTCAGGGTGAGCCGATCGCCGAGCGTGACGGCGTCGAACCCGAGCTCCACCTCGCGGCTGCGTTCCGGACCGAGGTCGGGGTTGCCGACCGTGTTGGTGCGGAAGGCCGGTTGTCCGCCCCAGCCGACGGCGTTATACGTGCGAAGTGCATCGAACGCACCGGGGGCGCGTCCCGCTTCGCCGTATGCCGCGCGCAGCTTCAGCGAGCTGGCCAGCGACTTCGGGAAGAAGGACTCCTCGGAGACGACATACGACATGCTCACCTTCGGGTAGACCTGCACGCCGATCCGCGAGCCGAACGCGCTGTACTTGTCCGCGCGCGCGCCGGCGGTGAGGAACAGGCGATCGCGCCACCCGAGCATCTCCTGGAGGAACAGACCGCCGGTGATGATGCGCGCCCGCTGCTCGAATCCGTTCCAGGTCGATCCGCTGCCGATGACCGGATCGCCGGCGCCTGGAAACCCCTCGGTGTACGCCTGCAGATCGGTGATGTTCGAGTTGGTGATCTGGCCGCCCCAACCAAGCGTGGAACGGAGGGCGCGAATGTCGTGCTCGAAGTTACCGGCGTACTCCGCCGTGATCTGATGACTCGTCCAGTGCTGGTCGGAGAGCGCGCCCGTCGGCTGGCTGACGAAGCCGTACGGCCGCAGGTTGCGGTTCTCCAGCTCGCTGCGATCGAGCCCAATGGTGACGCGATGCGTGAAGTTCGGCATCGGGGCCCAGCTCACCTTCGAGCCGAGGATCATATGACTGATCACCGTGCTGAGGTCGTACGACAGCACCTGCGAGATAACACCGATGTCGGAGTTGCCGAAGTAGTTCGCGTTGCGGCGGAATGCGTTCAGCGTGAGGCCAGCGGCGTTGTTTCCCGACGGCGTGTTGCTGATCGAGTCACTGATGTACGAGGTGTTCCACTCGAAGGTGAGCTGCGGCGTCGGCTCGAAGCTGAAGTTGCCGCGCGCCGTCACCTTGTGCTCGTCATCCTTCGGCAGGACGCCTTTGTTGCCATCGTATCCAGCCGACACGAAGTACCGGACGGCGGTCTGACCGCCGCTCACGGACCCGAGGTATGACTGGCGCCGGCCTTTACGGAGCCACGGGTTGATGAAGATGTACTTGCCGCAGGCGACGGTTTCCGAGCACGCAAGCCCGTCGTCGACGCCGAATGGGCGCTCGACGTTCACGCCCTGCGTCGACAGGAAGCTCCACAGCGGTTTGCCGTTCGTCCCGTGCTTCGTAAAGATCTGGATCACGCCCGAGGCGGCTTCGGTACCGTAGAGCGTCGTCGCCGCCGCGCCTTTGATGATTTCGATGCGGTCGATCTCGTCCGGATTGATGTCGTTGAGCGGGCTCGCGTTCACATTGGAGCTGCGCAGGTTCGAGCCGGCCGGCGGCACGTTCTTGGGGTACTCGTCACTCCGCATGCGGACGCCGTCCACGTAGATGAGCGGCTGGTTGCTGAGCGCCACGCTCGAGTTGCCGCGCAGGCGAATGGAGCTGCCGGACCCGGCACTTCCCGTGGAGAGCTGGACGCTGGCTCCGGCGATCCGCCCCTGGAGCAGATTCGACACGTTCGTCGGGGCCTCGGGCGCGTCGGCGAGCTTGACCGCGCTGATCGAGTTACCGACCTCGCGTCGACGTGCCGAGCCGACGGTGCCGGTGATGACCACCTCCTCGAGGGCCGTCGTCGCTGGGGTCAGCGAGAAATCCACGGCCACCTGCCCGCCCGCAGTGACGGTAACGAGCCTGTCGGTGGGCGCATACCCGAGGAGACGCGCTTGCAGGCGTTGGGCCCCGGCCGGAGCGTTGGGGATGGTGAAGGTGCCGTCGTCCCTGGAGACGGCGCCTATGCGCGTCTTCGCGACGACGATCTGCACGTTGGCGAGCGGCGTACCACTACCTACCTGACGCACCGTGCCACGCACCGTACCGGTTGTCGCTGCCGCCGCGACTCCTCCGCTCTGTTGCGATAGGGATCGACGGGGGAGGACGCCCACTGTCATGATAACGGCAAGGAGATGGAGCGCGGTACACGATCGACGCGCGAGCATTGCTGCGCCTCCAATGGGGAGAGACCAAATCGGGGGGGGGGGTCGCGCCAGACCTCACGCTCTCGCTCGGCGATGGATGTCCGAGAGATCCGGAACATGACCGCGTTCCTGTCGCATGACGGCTGGAGACATGCCCATCATGCGGAAGATCGATCGACCTGTCAATCTAGGGCAACGTAAAGGCGACGTACGTGTCGCTCGACGGTGCGCCGAGCTTGCCGCCGCCGGCGGCGATCACGACATATTGCTTCCCGCGGACGGCATACGTTGCCGGTGTCGCGAATCCCGGCGCGGGCAGCTTCGCCGCCCACAACACCTTGCCAGTGCGTGAATCGAGCGCGCGAAGCATCGCGTCTTCCGTTGCCGCGATGAACACGAGCCCACCCGCCGTCACGATCGGGCCGCCGTACTGCTCCGTGCCCGTGACTGGCGCACCACGCGCCGAGCGCCCCGGATGGTCGCCGAGCGGGATACGCCAGCGATACTCGCCGGTCTCGAGGTTGACCGCGCTCAGCGTGCCCCTTGGCGGCGCGATGGCCGGATAGCCACCACTGTCGCGCCATCGCTCGTAGCCGACGAATTCCCAGGGCGGCCGCGCGGGCGCCGCGCCGGCCTCTCGTGCATCGGGCATGCGGCCGGCCCGCGCGTCGGCCGGCGCAGGACGGCCGAGGAGATACGCGATCACGGCGTCCCTCTCGGCACGAGGGAGGGCGGCGAACGACGGCATGAAGCCCTTCCCGGACGCGAGGACCTGAGCGACCGCCTCCGGCGTGAGGCGCGTCGCGACGAGCGAGGGCGCGCGGTCGCGGCCGCGGCGGTCCGCGCCGTGACAGCCGGCGCAGGACTCCGCGTAGACGCGTGCACCAGCGCGCGGCAGTGCGCCGGGAGCAGGGAGAGGCGCCGCCGCCCGCATTCGCGCAATCCAGGGGACGTCGCTCGCGTTCACGTACAGAGTGCCGCTCGGATCGACGGCCGCGCCGCCCCACTCGCCCCCGCCGTCGAAGCCCGGCAGCATGATGCTCCCCTCGCGGCTCGGTGGCTGCCAGAGCGAGGACGACCGCAAGGTCCTGAAGCGTGCGCGCGCTGCGGGGGAGAGCGCCGCAACGTCGCGATCGGAGATCGACTGACGCGCGAACGGTGCGGGTTTCGTCGGCGACGGCTGCGTCGGCCAGGCCTGTTCCCCCGCCAGATCGCTGGGTGGCACTCGACGCTCTTCGATGGGGAAGAACGACGCGCCGGTCTCGCGGTCGAAGATGAACACGTTGCCCGGCTTCGTGATCTGCACGACCACGTCGCGGCTGTTCAGGCGCGCGAGGGTCGGCGCCGCGGGCAGATCGCGGTCCCAGAGGTCATGATGCACCGCCTGGAAGTGCCACAGCCTCCTGCCGGTGGCGGCGTCGAGGGCGAGCAGGCTGTTCGCGAAGAGATCGGCGCCGACGCGTGCGCCGCCGTAGAAGTCCGGCGTCGCGGAGCCCGTGGGGACATAGACGATACCGCGCCTCGTGTCCACCGCCATGCCAGCCCACGCGTTCGCGCCGCCGGCGGTTTTCCACGCGTCGCGCGGCCAGGTATCGTGTCCGAATTCGCCCGGGTGCGGAATGGTGTGGAACGTCCAGCGAATGGCGCCGGTGCGTACGTCATAGGCGCGCACGTCTCCAGGGGCGGATCCTTCGCCCTCGCCGACGCGCGTTCCCTGAATGAGGAGATCCGCATGGATGACGCCGGGGCTGGTGGCGACGAGGAAGGCATCGCCGATGTCGCGGGAGAGACCGCGGGCCAGGTCGACTGCCCCGGAGTCGCCGAAGGTGCGGACGCTGCGTCCGGTGCGTGCGTCCAGTGCGTAGAGGAATCGCCCCGCCGTGTAGAGGATGCGCGCGTCGTCACCGCGTGCCCAATAGACGACGCCGCGATTCACCTGCGACCACGAGGGTCCTCGGCTGCGGCTGGCCGGCGGCTCGAATCTCCATAGCAGCGTCCCGCTCTCCGCGCGGAGCGCCACGACGGCCAGCCCCGGCGTGGTCGTGTAAAGAATGCCGCCGACGATGATCGGAGTGGCCTGGATCTGGCCGCCGCCAGCGGGCAGGTCGCCGGTCCGGTACGTCCAGGCGACGCGCAGTCCGGCGACGTTGTCGCGATCGATCTCGCTGAGTGGCGAGTAGTGGGTGTTGCCGCGATCGGCGCCCGTCGCCAGCCAGTCGCTCGTCTCGGAGCGCGTGCACCCGCCGGCCACGACGAGCGGGATGACGAGGGTGCAAAGGACGCGCAAGCGTCGGACCGGGTTTGGAATGGAATCCGTCGGTCGGGCCACGGGCGAGCTCAGGCTGCGGAGGATCCGCCAATATGGGGAACCGCGGGCGGATAGCGAACCGGCTGGTCGGGGTCGAGGGTTTCCTCCTCTGGCCATTCCTTGACTCCGTTTGCTGAAACGTTATAGTGGCCCGCGCGGTCCCGCCCGCGCGCGTAATCATCCCGTCGAGGCAATGAGCGAATTCTCGAGTCGTTCCTTTGTGGCGCTCACAGCACGTGCGTGCGATTATGGCGTGCGGCAGCCAGCCGTGCAGCAGCCTGCCGCCCGGAGCATCTGACATGGACCGTCGAACTTTCGGCCCCGTTCCGGGGCTCGAGCTGCTGCTCGCCCGCACTGATCCGGCCCTCGTGTCCTTCGAGCTCGACGCGTACTGGGCGTACAAGGCGGGCCAGGACCCGGTTCGCCTCTTCGAGCGATTGCCGGGCCGCTTCTCTCTCTGCCACCTGAAGAACGGCACGGCAGCGCCGGCGCGGACGATGGTGGACGTGGGGGCGGGCGTCATCGGTTTCCGGCGGCTCTTCGAGCTCTCGAGCGCGGCCGGACTTCGATACGCGTTCGTGGAGCACGACACCCCCGTGGATGCCCCGGCGAGCGTTCGGGCCAGCCGCGATCATCTCGCGCGACTGCTCGGCGCCGCCTGACCGACGCGAAACCAGCCTGGCGCGACGCGGCGCGCCGGCGATCCCACCCTCGAACGAGTGATCCGACTTCCCTAACGTCAGCACGGTAAGCCTCCCCGCTCGGCTTCCCGCCCGATTGTCAGTCAGCGCTCGACCACCCGCAAACAACCCCGGACCCCACCTCTGGAGGACGTTGCCATGCGTTGGATCTGCAAAGGATCGTTGCTCGTGTTCACGCTCGCCGGCGCGCTTGCCGGTACACTCCCCGCCCAGGCGCCGCAAGGCCGCATCACCGGCCTCGTGTCGAGCAGCGAATCAGGGCGGCCGATCGAGGGCGCCCGGCTGCTCGTGGACGGCACGCGGCTCGGTGCGGCGACGCGTGCCGACGGGCGGTACGTGATCACGGGCGTGCCGGCGGGCACCTATCAGGTGCGCGCCTCGATGCTCGGATTCGCGCCCGCCATCGCGTCCGTGACTGTGCCCGCCGGCGGCTCGGTAACCGCCGATTTCGGCCTCGCGACCCGGGCGCTGGCGATGGAGCAGATCGTCGTCACCGGATACGGCACGACGAGCCGCCGAGAGCTCACCGGCGCGATCGCGTCGGTGAGCGGAGAGGACCTCACGCTCAAGGCCGCGCCCGCGGCGGCCTTGTCCAACGCGCTGCAGGGCAGGGCGGCGGGAGTGCAGGTGACCACGAACAGCGGCGTCCCCGGCGCGGGGGCCAGCGTCCGCGTGCGAGGCACCAACTCCATCACTGCCAACAGCGAGCCGCTGTACGTGATCGACGGCATTCCTGCGGCGCAGGGGTCCCGCTCGTCGGATCCGACCTTCAACCCGCTCAACTCGATCGATCCCACGGACATCGAGTCCATCGACGTGCTCAAGGACGCGTCGGCGACGGCGATCTACGGCGCGCGCGGCGCCAACGGAGTCGTCATGGTGACGACGAAGCACGGGCCGCGTTCGGGAAACCAGACCAGCATCGAGTCGAGCTATGGGGTGCAGAGCATCAGCAAGCGGCTCGGCGCGCTCAACGGCCCGCAGTACATGCAGCTGCGCAACGAGGCGTACGTCAACGCCGGCCGTCCCGCCCCCTACACCGATGCGCAGATCGCCTCGGCGTCCTCGTACGACTATCCCTCCATGATGATCCAGAGTGCGCCGCAGCAGAGCCATGCGGCGAGCTTCAGCGGCGGCGACGAGCGCACCCGGTTCCTCATCTCCGGGAACGTCGCGACGCAGAAGGGGGTCGTCGTCAACTCCGATTTCCAGCGCTACGGCGCGCGGCTCAACCTCGACCGCGAGATGACGAAGGCGTTTCGCCTTGGCGCGAACGTCAGCATGACGCGCACCCAGCAGGGGCTCAACCGGACGGAGAACGGCGGCATCGGTGCCGGGGCGAACGGCGTCCTGGCCGCGATGAACTTCGATCCGACGATCGCGCCCCGCAACGACGCCGGTGCGTGGAACCTCAAGGCCACGCTCGGCGAGCAGCTCGACAACCCGCTCGCCAACGCGCTGGAGATCCAGAACCCGCGCCGCGTCTCGCGGCTGCTCGGCTCCGCCTTCGGCGAGCTCGCCCCCACGGAGAACCTGCGCTTCCGCTCCACGCTCGGTACGAACTTCGTCGCCGAGCGGACTCCCGAGTTTCGGCCGAGCACCAGCCCTGCCGGCGCGCAGTTCCAGGGCTTCGCGAGCATGTATTCCAGCCAGGGCGTCGAGTTGACGAACGAGAATACGGTCGATTATCGACGCGACGTGTTCGGCAGCAGCCTCGACATGCTCGGCGGCTTCTCCATCCAGCGGTCGAACTTCGAGGATCAGTACTCGGAAGCCACGACCTTTCCCAACGACGCGTTCTCCTTCAACAACCTGGGGGCGGGGAAGACCCGGACCGGTCTGAGCACGAACGCGGTGGACTGGACCATCCTCTCGTACTTCGGGCGTGGCACGTACAACGTGCGCGACAAGTACCTGTTCACGGTGACGGGGCGCGTCGACGGCAGCTCGCGCTTCGCGATCAACAACAAATGGGCGTTCTTCCCCTCCGCCGCCTTCGCCTGGCGCGCGATCGACGAGCCGTTCATGCGGGGCCGAACGGCATTCAGCGACCTCAAGTTCCGCCTCAGCTACGGTGCGACGGGCAACCAGGCGATCAACGAGTACCAGTCGCTGTCCCGCTTGTCGACGGTCTTCGTCCCGGTCGGGCGGGGCAACGAGGCGGTAACGCTCGCGCCCTCGGGTGGCGCGGCCAACCCGAACCTGAAGTGGGAGACACAGAACCAGGCGAACGTCGGCGTGGATGCAGGGTTCCTGAACAACCGGCTGCTCGTGACCATCGACGCCTACCAGTCACGCACGCACGACCTGCTGCTCGACGTCCCGCTTCCGCGGAGCTCCGGCTTTTCATCACAGCTCCAGAACGTCGGCTCGGTGCGCAACCGCGGCGTGGAGCTGTCGGTGACGACGCTGAACGCGGAGTCGCCGCGCTTCTCGTGGCGCAGCACCCTGAACGTCTCGGCCAACCGCAACCGCGTGGAAGATCTCGGGAGCCGCGACTTCATCGACCCGGGCACGAGCCGCTACGGATTCTTCATCGGCAACATGAGCAGCCACATCGTGCAGGTCGGCGAGCCGATCGGGTCGTTCTACGGCTTCCTCGTCAGCGGAATCTTCCAGCAGGGCGACGTTTGTCAGGTCGCCCTGCCGCGGCCCGGCATCGACTGCGTGCCGGGCGAGTACAACGTGCTGAACACCAACGGCGACAGCGTGATCAACCAGTCCGATCGCGTCATCCTCGGCAGCGCGCAGCCGAACTTCTACGGCGGCTTCTCCAACAGCGTGACCGCCGGTGCCTGGTCGTTCGACGCGTTCATCAACTTCTCGCAGGGCAACAAGGCGGCGAACATCGGCCGCACCTGGACGGAGCTCGCCACGGGCTTCCTGAACGAGAGCGACCGGGTGCTGAATCGCTGGACGCCCACCAACACTTCGGCGACGATTCCCCGCGCGAACAACGCGCGTCCGCGCTGGCTCTACAGCCCCATGGTGGAGGATGCGTCGTTCGTCCGGCTGCAGAACGTCACGGTCGGCTACCGGCTGCCGTCCGTCGGCATCCTGCCGGTGCAGTCCGCCCGGCTGTTCCTCACGGGCCAGAACCTGTTCGTGATCACGCGCTATACCGGATTCGATCCCGAGGTGAATGGCATCGGCGGCGATCCGCGCCTGCCGGGCGTGGACGTCGGCGCCTACCCACGCGCCCGCACCTGGAATACCGGCCTCGCCGTCACCTTCTGACATCGTCCGGCGCGGCGCGCACGGCGACTCCGCCGACGCAATCCGTGCCGAGTCCCCTGGAGATCCCCGATGCTCATGACCAAGCGACTTGCACTCGCCACCCTCGCGCTGTCGTTCGCGCTGGCAGGGTGCCGGGAGATGCTGACCGAGACACCCAAGAACTTCATCACCACCGATGCGTACTACCGAACCCCGGCCGACATCGAGGCGGCGACCCTCGCGACGTACCAGCCTCTGGGCCAGGCCGACGTGTGGCGCCGCTGGCTCCTCTGGGACACCGAGATGGCGTCCGACATGACACGCATCAACCCGGACGAGCCCAACTTCGGCACGTATCACCCGGGCCTGCTGCTCTGGACGCCGATGGACGGCAGCATGACCAGCCCCTGGAACGGGTTGTATACGTCGATCTATCGCAGCAACCTGGTGCTCGAGAATGCGCCGAAGGTCACCTTCATCGACACCAAGTACCAGAAGCAGCTCATCGCCGAAGCGAAGTTCGTCCGGGCGTATGACTACCTCATGCTGACGAAAGCCTACGACGACGTGCCGCTGCTCCTCACGCTCGACGACCACGCGAACACCGCGTCGAAGTCGCGGACGCCGGTGGAACAGATCCACCAGCAGCTCATCAAGGATCTGACGGAGGCCGAAGCGGACCTGCCCGACGCTCCGACGCAGCTGGGGCGCGCGAGCAAGGCGGCCGCCGAGATCCTGCTGGCAGACCTCTACCAGTGGCGGTCGAGCTTCCTCAAGAAGCCGGAATGGCAGGAGACGTCCACGTGGGCGAAGAAGGTCATCGACAATCCGCGGTGGGGCCTCACCGACGACTACCTGGCGCAATACCTCCCGGCGAACAAGGGCAACAAGGAAGTCATCTTCATGAACGTCTCGTCGGGGCTGGATGGGCGGTCCAGCACGGATCCGAACTGCAACTGGCTCCCGCGCGAGCTCGGGTTCAACCAGGCGGGCGGGTGCGAGGTGGTGGGTCAGCCGACCCGGTGGCAGTACGAGAGCTATCTCTGCAGCACGCCGGATCCGCTCACCTTCAATGCAAGTGGCCGCATTGCCGATACGACGAAGATCAAGACCTGCGACTATCGCAAGCAGGTGACGTATCGGCTCGGGGGCTGCAGCACCAGCGCGTCGATCGGCTGCATCGTGTTCAAGTGGCCGAACCTGAACAAGTTCCGTCCCACGAACCGCGGCGTCGGCGGGCCGAGCGACGTGGACTTCCCACTCTACCGCTACGCGGAGGCGCTCCTCATCTATGCGGAGGCGCAGAACGAGCTGGGGAATCCGGCCGTCGCCGTGGGCGTGCTGAACCAGCTTCGCGCCCGCGCCCGCAAGGGCTCGGGCACCGCGCTGCCGGAGCCGCACGCGTACGGCACCCAGCCGGGCGAGGCGATCGACGTGGCCTCCGTGCGATCCGCGGTGTTCCAGGAGCGCAACTGGGAGCTGGCGCACGAGGGCAAGCGGTGGTTCGACCAGATTCGCCGCAACTCCCTCGAGCCCGGGTACTGGAAGTCCACCCTCGTGCAGCATGATCCGGAGACCGCGACGCGCGGGGATGTCAGCGAGTTCAGAATGCGCTTCCCGATCCCCGGCCCGGAACGCACCCTGAACCCGAACCTCACGCAGAACCCGGGATACTGATCGGCGTCCCTGTCGGCGGGCCGGCCGCGCAGCCAGCGCGCCGGCCCCTGGCTCCTGCTCTCGCTCTCCGCTACTCCGAGACATCATACAGGCGCGTTGTACGACGTTGTCTGCGACCTCCCGGCCGATGACACGCCGGACTACCGGCGGCGTCGCCCAGGAATCCGTACCGGCGCTCGCGCCTCGAATCGCTCGCTGACGCCGTGCGGCAATGCACGGTCTGACCTTCCGCTCACCCACTCTCACGCCGCAGCCATGCCGAAGCCCCCCGCACCTCCCCCGGACGCACCCGTCGGGACCGTCACCCGCCGCGAGTTCGTCGCCGGATCGGCGAAGCTCGTCGTCGGCGCCGCGATCGCGCCGATGATCGTGCCCCGCCACGTGCTCGGCCGCGGCTTCCAGGCGCCGAGCGACACGCTCAACATCGCCTGCATCGGGATCGGCGGGATGGGCATGAGCAACATGAACGCCCTCACCAGCCAGAACATCGTCGCCGTGTGCGACGTGGACTATCCGTACGTGGAGCGCTCGCTCGCGGGACGGCTGCGGCCGCGGCCCCCGGCGACGCCGCCGGAAACGCTCACGCCCGCACAGGCGCGCGTCTGGCTGGAGAAGCGCGCGGCGGATGACGCGCTGGCGCACGAGCAGGCCGTCCGCCTCGAGCACGCGTACACGCGGGCAGCGCGGTACAGCGACTACCGCGAGATGTTGGAAGGTCGGCGGGACATCGACGCGGTCGTCATCGCGACCCCCGATCACATGCATGCGCACATCGCCAACCGGGCGATGCAGAGCGGACGTCACGTGTACGTGCAGAAGCCGCTCACCTACACCATCCAGGAGGCCCGCACCCTGGCCCGCACGGCCCGCGAGACGAAGCGCGTGACCCAGATGGGCAACCAGGGCCACTCGTTCGATGGGACGCGCCGCATCCACGAGCTGATCGCCGCCGGGGTGATCGGGCCGGTCCGCGCGGTGCACGTGTGGACCGACCGGCCGCAGCGCTTCTGGGCCCAGGGGATTCCGCGGCCCGGACAGGCGGCGAGCGCGTCGGCCGGTCCGCCGCGCGTGGCGCAGCCCGCAACCAGCGCGTCGGATCCCGCGGTGCCGCCGCGCTGGAGCATGCGCACCGTGGAGCAGGCGGTGCTCACGGCGATGGCGGAGAACCCGCAGAGCCCCCCGCCCGGCCTGAACTGGGATCTGTTCCTCGGCGCCGCGCCGGCCATCCCCTACCACCCCGCGTATCACCCGTTCAGCTGGCGCGGCTGGGTGGACTTCGGCGTGAGCGCGATCGGAGACATGGGCGCTCATCTCATCGACCAGCCTTACTGGGCCCTCGGCCTCACCATGCCCACCAGCATCTCGGCCTCGTCGACCCCCTGGGGAGGCCCGGCATCGAACCCGGCGTCGTACCCGCTGGCGACGACGGTGGAGTACGAGTTTCCCGCCCGCGGCGAGCAGCCGCCGGTCAGGCTCTATTGGTACGACGGCGGGCTGATGCCGCCGCGTCCCCCCTTCCTCCCAGACGACGTGACGCTGCCGCGCAGCGACGGCGGCGGCGGCGTCTTCGTCGGCGAGCGTGGCATCATCACGTACGGCACCTACGGCAACAACCCGATGGTCTATCCGGCGGCAGCCGCCGCGGCTGCGGACGCCGTGCCGAAGACCATGCCACGCGTGGCGTTGAGCCACGAGATGAATTGGGTCGAGGCATGCAAGGGCCGCGCGACACCGAGCTCCCCGATCGAGTACGCGGCGGCGCTCACGGAAGTGATGCTGCTGGGGATCGTGGCCCTTCGCGCCGGACAGGGGCGGAAGATCTTGTACGATGGCGCGGCGATGCGGGTGACCAACGCACCCGAGGCGAATGCCTACCTGACGCGCGAATACCGCTCGGGGTGGACCCTGTGATGCGGCCGCGCGTAGTGCGATCTATCCCGTCCGCTGGGCGCGAAACCCGTTGGCAACCACGACGAGCGGACTACCCATGTCGGCGGCGACGGCCACCCGGAGCGGCGCGATTGGCGACGACACGTATGTCCACGGCGTATGCCGATACCTCGCGGTCTCCGTGGAGCTATCGACCGTGGTGCACATCGCGGAGGACCACCCGGTCGAGGCAATGAGCGGATTCTCGAGACGTCCCTTCCTGAAGTCGTCGGCCCTCGCAGCGGCGGCCCGCGCGCGACTTGGCCTCGTGAGCGTATGGGTCTCGCTCGCCGCCGTCTCGCTACCGCTCGGCGCCCAGCAGGCGACGACGGCCGCAGCACCGAGCGCCGCAGACTCGGCGCGCGAGGCGCGGCTCGCCTGGTTTCGTGACGCGAAGTACGGTCTCTTCATCCACTGGGGTCTCTACGCGATCCCCGCCGGCGAGTGGAACGGTCGCACGGTTCCCGGCCTCGGCGAATGGATCATGAACCGCGGGCGGATCCCCGTCGGGCAGTACGAGCGCCTTGCGACGCAGTTCGACCCGACCGCGTTCGACGCGGACGCTTGGGTGACGCTCGCCAAGGACGCCGGGATGCGGTACATCGTGATCACCGCGAAGCATCACGACGGCTTTGCACTGTTCAAGTCGGAGGTGAGTCGATACAACGTCGTCGACGCGACGCCGTTCAGGCGCGACGTTCTGGCCGAGCTCGCGGCGGCGTGCGCGAAGCAGGGGATGCGGCTCGGCGTCTACTACTCGCAGGCCCAGGACTGGCACGAGCCGAACGGGGCCGGCAACGACTGGGACTTCGGGCCGGACTCCGCCAAGAGCTACGACGCGTACCTGCGCGAGAAGGCCGAGCCGCAGGTGCGGGAGCTGCTGACGAGGTACGGGCCGATCGCACTCATCTGGTTCGACACGCCTCGGATGATGACGGGCGAGCGGGCGAGCCGATTCACGCGCCTCGTGCGGAGCCTCCAGCCCAACACGTTGATCGACGGCCGGCTCGGCGAGGCCGGCGACTACGCGAGCACGAGTGACAACGTCATCCCCGGAGAAGTGCGGAAGGAGGCATGGGAGACACCGGCCACACTGAATCACACCTGGGGTTTCCGGGCCGACGATCACGACTGGAAATCTCCCGGCGACGTGATCTTCAAACTGACGGACATCGTCAGCAAGGGGGGCAACTATCTCCTCAATGTGGGCCCGACCGCGACGGGTGAGTTCCCGGCGCCGGCACGCGATGCGCTGCTCGCCGCCGGACGATGGCTCGCGAGGAACGGCGAGGCGGTGTATGGAGCGTCGGCCACTCCCTTCGGCGACGAACTGGGTGAGCCAAGCGTGCGAGGGGCGACGGATCTGCGAGGACGGCCTCTCTTCCTCTCCCATGACGAATACCGGGTGACGGCCAAGCCGGGGAAGTTGTTCTTCACCTTCTTCCAGGCTCCGCGCGTGCCGTTCGCGCTGCCGCGGATCCAGAATACCGTGAAGCGCGCGTATCGGCTGACCGATGGCGCGCCGGTCGAGCTGCGGGTGGTTGGCGGAGAAACGCAGCTCCAGGCCGTCGGCGCCATGAACGATCCGATGGGCACGGTGATCGTCGTCGAGATCGACGGCGACGTGGTGCGCAGGGCCCCCGCATCGCTGACGGGGAACTGGGCGGTGGACAACACGAGCGCCGACGGCGCCGTACGCGGCACCTATTTCCATCTCGTGCAGGACGGCGCGCGCATCACCGGCACGATCAGAAGCACCCAGTTCTACTATCCCGTGGTCGAGGGCAGCGGCGGGCCGGAGGGCTTCACGATCACGGGCACGATGCAGGACGGGAGCACACCTCGCCGGGTGACGTACGACGGCAGGTTGACGGGCGATGCGCTGCACCTCTACACCCGCCGACGGCCGGAGCTGCCGCTCGTCGAGACGATCGCGCATCGGGCTCCGGAGGGCGAGGGGGCGATGCCGGCCCGCAGCGCGCTGCCCGCCCTGCATGCCGTCCCCGACAACGGGCTCGCACCCACTCCTCCGATGGGCTGGAACAGCTGGAACCGTTTCGCTGGCCGAGTGGACGACTCCGCAGTGCGGGCGATGGCGGATGCGATGGCGAGCAACGGCATGCGCGAGGCGGGATACGTCTACGTGAACATCGACGACACCTGGGAAGGCGGACGCGACGCGCAGGGTCGCATCACGACCAACCGGAAGTTCCCGGACATGAAGGCCCTCGCTGACTACGTGCACGCGAAAGGGCTGAAGCTCGGCATCTATTCGTCGCCGGGCCCGAACACGTGCGCCGGATACGAGGGGAGCCACGGCCACGAGACGCAGGACGCCCAGACCTACGCCGCATGGGGAATCGACTACCTCAAGTACGACTGGTGCGGGGCGCGCAACCTCTACACCGATGCGGAGATGCCCGCGGTGTATCAGATCATGGGCGACGCACTCCGGGCCACGGGTCGCCCGATCGTGTACAGCCTGTGCCAGTACGGGCGGCTCGACGTGTGGAAGTGGGGTGCCAGCGTCGGCGGCAATCTCTGGCGAACCACCGGTGACATCCGCGACAGCTGGGACTCGATGACGCGGATCGGCTTCGCGCAGGATAGTCTGGCGCGCTATGCGCGACCCGGACACTGGAACGATCCCGACATGCTGGAGATCGGCAATGGTGGCATGACGGACGACGAGTACCGCACCCACATGAGTCTCTGGTCGATGCTCGCCGCGCCGCTGCTCGCCGGCAACGACCTGCGAACGATGACGCCGGCTGTCCGCGACGTGCTGCTCAATCGCGAAGTGATCGCGGTCGATCAGGACGCGGCCGGGACGCAAGG
>JABFYH010000031.1 GCA_013361335.1 Gemmatimonadaceae bacterium
CGCGCGCTCTGCCCCGCCGCGCCCGCGAGCTGCTGCGCCATCCCCAACCCGACGCCGACCGCCGCGCCCGCGCCGCCCGTTCCCTGATTGCGCGCCGCGTCGCGCACGGCGTCCGCGGTGAGGAGCTGCGTGTACGCGCCCATGTCGCCGCCGATCATGCCGATGCGTGTCTTCTGATCCAGCGTCGCCGCCACTTCGTCGGGCAGGGCGATGCTCTCCACGACGACCTTGGTCAGCTCGACACCCAGCTTCGCAAGCTCGGGCGCCAGGCGCTGTACGGCGTGGTCGCCGAGCTCCCGGTAGTTCGCCGCCAGCTGGAGCGCGGGGATGGGGCTTTCGGCAAGCAGCCCGCTGACGCGCGCGACGACCAGGTCGCGGAGCTGATCGCTGATCTGGCCGATCGTGAACGACGAGTTGGCGCCGACGAGCTCGCGCACGAACGACTCGGGGTCGCTCACGCGGACAGCGTAGGTGCCGAAGACGCGCAGCCGCACGGGCCCGAGCTCGGGATCGCGCGTCATCACCGGCTGCTTGGTCCCCCACTTGTTGCTGACGAACTGCCGCGTGCTCACGAACACGACGTCCGCCTTGAACGGGCTGGCGAAGCCGTGCTTCCAGCCACGGAGCCGGGAGAGCACGGGAAGGTTCTCCGTCGTCAGCGTGTGGCGGCCGGGCTCGAACACGTCGGCGACGGTACCCTGATCGACGAAGACAGCGACCTGGCCGGGTCGCACGATCAGCTGCGCGCCGTTCTTGATCTCGTTGTTCGGGCGGTCGAACCGCCAGACCATCGCATCGGTCGAGCTCTCGAGCCATTCGACGATGTCGACCAGCTCACCCTTGATGAAGTCGCGCAGCGTCATGGAGTCTCCGGAAGTGTTCGGGAACGGACGGTCATTCGGAAACGACGATGTGGAGCGCGTCGAGCAGCAGGCGGCCGAGCGCGTGCTGCGCGACGGTCGGCTCGTTACGCCCCCACGTCGCGTCATGCTGGGCGAAGGTACCGATCTCGGCCCCCATCCCCCGGTCGAGCGGCGATCTCTGGAGCGCCGCGAGGCGCCGGCGCTCCTCGGCGAGCTGCTGCTGTTCGTGGACACGGGCGCGCGCGAGCCCACCGTCGGACACGAAGCTGAGGACGCGCTCGAGCTCCCCGCGGTCGAGCCAGACGCCGTGATTGACGCAGACGTCGAGCACGACGCCGGACGATTGGGCGAAGTTCTTCCGGTTCATGATCCGGCCACAGAGCGGACAGGGGACGTAGCGCACGACGTCGGGCAAGGGTCGCACGCTCGGCACGCGAGCGCCCAGGGCGCTCACGACCTCCGCACGCACCTCGCGTCCATCACAGAGGCGCTGGAGCGACAGCGGGTCGAGCCACAGGCCGCCGCACGCGCCACATTCGCGGGCGACGGTGTCGCCGAGCCGCAGCGCCTGCATCGACTCGCGGCAGCGCGGACAGGGTAGCGGCTTCTCGTCCTCGAGCAGCTCGCGGGTCGCCTCCGCGCCGCAGCGGGCGCAGAACCGGCTGCCGGCGAACATGGGAGCGAAGCAGGACGCGCAGGTAACGGTGGCGAGCGCCGAGCCGCAGTAGTCACAGGAGGCAGCATCCGCAGCGGCCGGCGCACCGCACCCGGGGCAGCGCAGGGCGGGCTCGGACATACCATAGAGACGACGGCCCCTCATCCCAGCAACCGACGCCGGGCGTTACAGCTCGATCTCCGTGCCCAGCTCCACCACGCGGCTCGACGGCAGGCAGAAATACTTCGTCGCGCGGCGGGCATTGCGCGAAAGCGCGGCGAACAGCTTCTCGCGCCAGATCGCCATCCCGGGGCGGTTGGTGGCCAGCAGGGTCTCCCGCCCGAGGAAGAAGGTCGTGTTCGCGAGATCGATCTCGAGCCCACGAGCGCCGAGCCGCTTCAGGACCGGCGGCACCTGGGGATCCTCGGCGAAGCCATGGCGCGCGATCACGCGGTAGACGTTGTCGCTCAGCGGATCGACCTGCACGCGGTTCCCGTCGTCGACCCGTGCCGTGCCGATCGTGTGCATCGCCAGGATGATCACCCGCTCGTGCAGCACCTTGTTGTGCATGAGGTTCTGCACGAGGGGGTGCGGAGCGACGGTCGGGTCGCGCGCCAGGTAGAGCGCCGTCCCCGGCACCCGCAGCGGCGGATTGGCGCGAATGCTCTGGAGAAAGTCCTCCAGCGGCGCCGACCGCTCCCCGATCCGCTCGGTGAGGATCGCGCGGCCGGTGTTCCAGGTGGTCATCAGGGTGAACACGACTGCCGCGATCACGAGCGGGAACCAGCCGCCGCTCGGGATCTTGAGCAGGCTGGCGCCCCAGAAGCCGAGGTCGACGACGAGGAAGGTGGCGGCGAGGGCGAGGACCGCGGGCAGGCCCCAGCTCCACCGCCGGCGCGCCACGACGGCGAACAGGATCGTCGTGAACACCATGTCCGTCGTCACGGCCACGCCGTACGCCGCCGCGAGATTGCTCGACGTGCGGAAGCCGATCACCAGCCCGATGCAGGCGACCATCAGCACGCGATTGAGCCCGGGGATGTAGATCTGGCCGATGTGCGTCTCGCTGGTGTGCTCGATGTCCATGCGCGGCAGATAGCCGAGCTGCACCGCCTGCCGCGTGAGCGAGAAGGCGCCGGAGATCACCGCCTGCGACGCGATGACGGTGGCGAGCGTGGTGAGCCCGACCAGCGGCAGCATCGCCCAGTCCGGGGCGAGGCGGAAAAATGGATGCTCCGCCGCCGATGGGTCGGTGAGCACGAGCGCGCCCTGGCCGAAGTAGTTGAGCAGCAGCGCCGGCAGCACGTAGCCGAACCAGGTGAAACGGATCGGCTTCACGCCGAAATGCCCCATGTCGGCGTAGAGCGCTTCGCCGCCGGTGACGGCGAGGAAGACGGAGCCGAGCACGAGATAGCCGTGCCATCCGTTGTGCACGAAGAACTGCACCGCGTACGCCGGGCTGACGGCGGCCAGCACCTGCGGATGACGCACCAGGTGCACTGCCCCGAGCACACCGAGGGTGGCGAACCAGAGCAGCATCACGGGGCCGAAGATGGCGCCGATGCTCGCCGTGCCGCGCCGCTGCACGAGGAACAGCGCGACGAGGATGGCGATCGTGATCGGGACGACGTAGGACCGGAAGAGCGGCGTCGCCACCTCGAGCCCCTCCACGGCGCTGAGGACGGAGATCGCCGGCGTGATCATGCCGTCGCCGTAGAGGAGCGACGCCCCGAACAGGCCGACGAGCACGAGGATCGTGTGACGTCGCCGCGCCGTGGGCGACGCGGGGGTGACGAGCGCCGTGAGCGCGATCATGCCCCCCTCGCCGCCGTTGTCGGCTCGCATGACGAACACGAGATACTTGACCGAGATGACGAGGATCAGCGCCCACAGGATCAGCGACAGCAGCCCGAGCACGTTCGCCTGGGTGGCCGTGACGCCATGCACGCCGTGGAGCGACTCGCGCATCGCGTAGATCGGGCTCGTGCCGATGTCGCCATAGACGACGCCAAGCGCCGCGAGGGACAGCGCGGCGAGCTGCGTCCGGCCGGCGGGCGCGTCGTGCAGGTCGGCAGTGCTCATGTCGGAGAGGTGAGCGTGAACGGTGAACCG
>JABFYH010000193.1 GCA_013361335.1 Gemmatimonadaceae bacterium
TCGCATCACGGCGAGCCTCTCGCGCGACGGACTGGCCTTGGTCACGAACGACATGGCGCGGCCCTATCAGCCACGCCGGACGGAGCGCTTGTTCATCCCGTACTACGCCATGCTGTCGTACGTGCAACTCGGTGCCTGGGAGGACGCCGCGGTCGAGGCCCGCCGTCTCGTGGCGCTGCTCGACCAGTACGGTGAAGACCGCGACCAGGGCGAACGGACCGTCCACGGTGCGATGCAGCACCTCGCGGGCGCGGTGTTCGAGCGCGCCGGAGAGCGAGACGCGGCGCAGGTGGCGTATCGCGCGGCCCACGCGCTCGCGCCGGTGCTGCCGGAGTCGCCGTCGCGGAGCACGATCGCCGACGAGGGCGAGCTGCTGATCGTCGTCGAGCGCGGGTTCGTCGCCCATCGCGCGACGGAGACGATCGAGCTCGAGCTCGACGGCGACGAGCGCGATTCCCTTGGCGGCGACGACGAGCATCGGCGCCGTGCGGCGACCCGGATCATTGCGGATGCCGGGATCGGCGGCCGACGGAACGATGCGGGCACGAGCGCCGTGACGAGCGCGCTTACCCTGCCGACCTTCGCACCGTCGCGTCGTCGGCATCATCATGACGATGACGACTACCATCTGACCGTGGCCTTTCCTTCGTTGCGCCGCTCGCTCCGCCCCTGGGGCGGCGACGTCCGGTTGGCCGTCGATGGAACGGCGGTCGACGGGGTGACGATGTCGGCGGTGGTCGACGATGCCAGCGAGGTGGACGCGCGCCGCGAGCGGGTGGCGCTCGCCACGCGGGCCGTGGCTCGTGCCGCGACGAAGTACGTCGTCACGAAGGCGGTCAAGGACAAGAAGGGCGAGGTCGCGGGCAAGATCGCCAACTTCAGTGCCTCGCTGCTCGAGCGAGCGGACGTACGGTCCTGGCACGTCCTCCCGCAGACGGTCACGCTCGCTCGGGTGCGCGTCCCTGCAGGCACGCGCGCCGTACGCATCGACGTCGGCGAGGGCTGGAGCGTGCGCACGGTCGACGTCGGAACCGCATTCGTGCGGGCCGGCACGTTGACCATCGTGCCGGTACGCCTGTGGCGCGACCCGCCGCCACAGCCGGCGCGTGCCATGCCGGTCCCCGTCGTTGCCGAGGCCGACACAGTGTGTACGATGGTCTTTTGCCAGTAGGCTGACAACAGGAAACATGCGAGCAACGGCGAAGGCAGCACCTTTGCCGCTGTTCGCGTATTCATGAGCGTGGACGCGTTCCTCTCCCACCACTCCGCTCACGCCTTCGCCATGCCCGCCTGGACTCCTGTACATCTCCCGCCCGACGTTCCAGCGCCGAAAGGTCCCTATTCGCCGGCGGTACGCGCCGGCGACTTCGTCTACGTCAGCGGTCAGGTCCCGCGCGATCCACGCACGGGCGAACTGGCGGGTCACGACGTTGCAACCCAAACGCAACAGACGCTGTCCAACCTGCAACGAGTGCTGGAGCAGGCTGGTGCGAGCATGGCGGACGTCGTGAGTGTGACGGTCTATCTGGCTCACGCTGACGACTGGGGCGCGATGAACGAGGTGTACTCCAAGGCCTTCAATGCCCCGTTTCCCAGTCGGACCACGGTGGGTGCCGAGCTCCGCGGCATCCTCGTCGAGATCAGCGCCGTCGCGTATCGCCCGAGTCGACCTTAACGAACCGGAGAGGCTAGCGTCCTCCATCCTGGCCGCGCTGATGCGGACCAACACTTTGGAGGAAGCATGCGTAAGAGTCGTGTACTGCCCCTCGTCGTCGCGTCGCTCGTGTCCACCGCATCGTTTGCCGGTGCGCAGGCCCCCTCTGCTCCGAAGGGAGGGTGGCACGCGATGGGTCCGCGAATGGAAGGGCGGCGTGGTGAGCGGGACGGCGCGCTGCGCGGTCTGCAGCTGAGCGATGCCGAGAAGACGAAGGTGCAGGCGATCAACGCGAAGTACGCCGCGGAGGGGAAGACGCTCCGGGACTCGATGAGGCCGGCGATGCAGGAAGCGCGGGCGCTGCGTCAGAAGGGCGATACGGCGGGTCTGCGCGCGCTGTGGGACAAGAACAAGGCTGGTCGTGACCAGATGCTCGCGCTCCGGGTTCGGCGGCAGGGAGAGATCCGCGCGATTCTGACCCCGGAAAACCAGAAGCTGTTCGACGCGAACCTGCAGAAGCAGGCGGAGCGTCGCGAGGAGTGGGAGAAGAACGGCAGGGCTGGCGGCCGTGGCGCGCGTCGCGGCGCTGCGAAGGTCGGCTGAAGGGCGGCCGTGAGAAATAGCGAAGGGGAGTGACTGGGCGCTGGTGGGGCGCACACCACGAACCGACGCGACCGCGAATGGGTTGGCAGCTCGCTGCCGGCCCATTCGTGCATTTGCCCACGGTCAGCGCGAGACGGCGGCGTGTGCGTATACTTGAGAGCTCGGCGTGCCGGCCGACTGCGCTCCCACCTCCGCCCGATCCACCATGCGCTACCTCGCACCCCTCGCAGCCGCCCTGATGGCCGCGTGGCCCGCCGCGGCCCAGCAGACGACTCCGCAGCGTGCCTTCCAGCTCGCCGACTGGTATCGGCTCACCACGCTGAGCGCGCCGGCGATGTCGCCGGACGGTGATCGCGTCGCCGTGACGGTCACGACCGTCCGCGAAGCGGAGAACAAGCGACACAGCGAGATCTGGGTCGTGCCGACCGCCGGCGGCGAGCCGCAGCGATTCACGTCGCCGAGCACGGAGAGCAGCGCGCCGCGCTGGTCGGCTGACGGGAAGTATCTCTTCTTCACCTCGTCGCGGCCGGGCGGTAAAGGAAACCGCTGGGCCATTCGCATGGATCAGCCGAGTGGCGAAGCCGCGCAGCTCGAGCGATACCCGAGCGGCTCTACGCCGCGCGATCACCGGTTCGCCGTGTGGGCCGATGCGGACACCGCCGCGGCATCCGATTCGGCGAAGGCGAAGGACGATCCCTTCGCGAAGATGCCGCCGATGGCACGCCCGCCGTATGGCGCGATCACCAGACCAGCCAACCCGGCGCGATTCGACGGGAAGCAGGTCGTCGACATGCGGTACAAGTCGAACGACCGGGGCTACGTACCCGGACCTCGTGAAGCGCGCGTGTTTCATCCGTCGCAGCTCTGGATCCAGGCGTTCGACGGTAGCGCGAAGCGGCAGCTGGCGCGCACCGCGTATTCCGTTCGCGGCGCCGAGGTCAGCCCCGACGGGAAGTGGGTGGCATTTCTGGCGGACCCCGAGTTACGGAGCGATTCACTCGTCGAGCACGAGCGCGACTCGCTGGCCTTCCTGCCGTACGACGCGAAGCGCGACGAAGCGCCGCGCAACGACGTCGACATCTTCGTCGTGAGCACGGACGGCGGCGCACCACGGCGCATCGCGCGGTGGATGGGCGCGGAGAGCGATCTCGCCTGGTCGCCGGACTCGCGCCGACTCGCGTTCGTCGGTCGTACGACGCGGACGGCGTCGGCGCGCGTCTACCTGGTCGACGCGAGCGGGGGCACGCCGGAGCAGCTGTTGGCGAGCTCATTCCGCTACGAGCCCAACCAGCTCGAGTGGCTGCCCGACGGGAGACTGGTGTTCTCGGCCGACGTCGGCGGGAGCAGCGGACTGTTCCGGCTCGATCCGGCGACCAGCAAGCCGATGCAGCTCCTCGGCGGCCGTCGCAAGATGAGCGGTTTCACCTTCGACGCCGGGGGCAAGCGTGTGGCCTTCGTGGCGACGAGCATGGCCAGGCCGACCGAGCTCTACGTGGCCGACGCCGACGGCAGGAACGAGCGGCGCCTCACCGGCTTCAACGACAAGCTCGTCAGCGAGGTGGCCTTCAGTGATGCGGAACGGTTCACCTATCCCTCCGTCGGCGGGATGGAGATCGAAGGCTGGCTGATGAAGCCGTACGGATGGCAGCCTGGTCGGAAGTACCCGGTGGTGCTCTACATCCATGGCGGGCCGCACTCCCAGTATGGGGAAGGGTGGTTCGACGAGTTCCAGAATCTCGCCGCCCAGGGGATGTACGTCCTGTTCACCAATCCCCGCGGCTCCAGCGGCTACGGTGCCGATTTCACGTACGCCACGCGTGGCCGCTGGGGCGCGGAGGATTACGAGGATCTGATGAAGGCGACGGACATCGCCGCGAAACGTGCCGACATCGACTCGACGCGCATGGGAGTGACCGGGGGATCCTACGGCGGCTTCATGACCGCATGGATCACGACGAAGACGAACCGGTTCAAGGCGGCGGAGACCGATCGCATGATCAGCGAGTGGACCTACTGGTACGGCGCGTCGGACGCACAGGGGCTCACCGAGTTCGAGTTCTACGGCAAGCCCTGGGACAACTTCGCCATGTACGATTCGCTGTCGCCGATCCGGCACGTCGCCAAGGTGCGCACCCCGACCCTGATGGTGCAGAGCGAGGACGACTTCCGCACGCCGATGGGGAACGCCGAGCTGTGGTTCATGGCGCTCAAGAAGCAGAATGTGCCGGTGGAGCTCGTGCGCTATCCCCGCTCGACGCACGAGCTCTCGCGCTCCGGCGAGCCGTGGCTGCTGGTGGACCGGCTGGGACGCATTCGCCAGTGGTTCGCGTACTGGCTTCAGGACGGGGCGAAGGGAGCGGTGAGGGCAGAATGAGGGGCATGTGGGTGCCGGCGAGCGCGAGCGTGGTCGCTCGATCGCTCGTCGGCGCCTGCCGTGCTCTGGCACGAACCGTGACTTCGTGAGGGGAATGACACGCTATTGGACGATCGGGCTGGCGACGTGGCTGTGGACATCGACCGCCTGCGCGCAGACGGAGCCGCGTACCGCCGCGCGCGCCGTGGAGGTTGATCTCGCTCGTACGTCGGGTGAACGCCTCACCGGTGACCCGCTCGCCGCGAGCGCCGACTCGCTGATCCGCGCCGGCCGTCCGTGGCGCGCGACGGTGCTCCTTGCCGGAAAGCTCGGGACGCCGGCGTCGGCGTCACCAGAGCTCAGGCTTGCGGGCGCGCGTGCGGCGCAAGGATGGGACGGGTGGACCGAGGTCGAGCGCCTGCTGCGCGACGCACCGTGGCTCGACGCTCGCTTCGGCGGCGAGGGACGGGAGCTCCTCGCCCGCAGCGCGCTGGAGCGCGGTCAGGACGCATCGTCCGACGCGCGGCAGGCCCTCGCCGCGGCACGGGATGACGCCGCGCGCGTGGTACGTCGCGTGCTGCTCGCCCGCGTGTACGATCGCGCGAATCAATCCGACAGCGCGGCGGCCGGCTATCGCGCCGGAGCGGCGAGCCTGCCGAGCGTGGCCGATTGGCTCCAGCTGCGTGCCGCCGGGGTGACGAGCGACAGCGCCACTCGCGCCGCGCTGTTCGCCCGTGTGAAGACGCCGGCGGCGCGGGCGCGCATCGCCTTCACCGATGCACAGGCGCGCGAGCGGAGCGGCGATCTCGCCGGCGCGGCGCGGGTGTACCGCAGCGTCGGCGCGGAGGGGTCGGCGTTTCGTGCCGAGGCGCTCGCGGCGCGCGACGATGCCGCCAAGGGCGCGCTCGCGACGCGGATCGCGACGTATCTGGAGCGCAGCCAGAACGCCACCGAGGTGCGGCAGTCGCTCGAGGTGCTCGACAAGCTCGCGATCACGCTGCCGATTCCGCAGGAGCTGATTGCCGCGCGCGCCGCGGCGGCATACGGCACGGCGGGTCGCGCGGTGGCCGGATTCGATCGCGCGACGCGAGCGGGCGCCGCGCTCTCGGCGTCGGATCGGCTGCTGTACGCGGGGGCGCTCCTTCGCGCAGGGAGGGCGCGGGAGGCGATCGCGCAATACGGCGGCATCACCGACACCGCGCTCGCCCCGCTCGCGTCATATCAGCGGGCGCGCGCGCTGCTCCAGGCGGGCGACGGCGCCGGGGCGCGGGCCGCACTCCGACAGACCGCCACGACGTACGCGACGCGAAGCGACGCGGCGGCGCCAGCGCTCCTCCTGCTCGCCGACCTGCAGGTGGACGACGGTGATCTCGCTGGAGCGGCTCGTACGCTCGACGAGCTGGGAGCGCGGCACGCCGGCTCGGCCCAGGCACCACTCGGCCGCTTCCGGGCCGGCCTGCTGGCCTTCGCGTCCGATCCGAGACGTGCGGCTGCGCTGTTCGACACGCTCGTGCAGCGCTACCCGAAGGACGACGAAGCGATTGCCGCTCGGTACTGGGCGGCGCGCGCGGACGAGCGGGCGGGCCGGCGCGCCGAGTCGGAGCGGCGGTGGCGTGAGATCATCGCCGCCTCACCGCTCTCGTATTACGCGCAGCTGAGTGCGCGACGCCTCCACACCACACCCTGGATGCCACCCACGGGCCCCGACACGGTGCCGCACATACCCGGCGTGGACAGCGCCGTCGCCCGGATAGCGGTGCTGGATCGCCTGGGGATGGACGTGGAATCCCGCTTCGAGCTGGACGCGCTGGCCGATCGGGCGGAGCGCAATCCGGCAGATGCGGCCGCGGTCGCGCAGGCGCTCGTCACGGCGGGCGACCCGTCGCGTGCACTGCGGGTCGCGGTGAAGGCGCTCGATACGGGGGTCCCCTCCCGCGCGCTACTCCGCGCGGCGTATCCCGTAGTTCACGCCGACGCGCTGGTGGAAGAGTCGCGTCGCAACGGGCTCGATCCGGCGCTGGTGGCAGGATTGGTCCGGCAGGAGTCGGCGTTCAATCCGAAGGCCGTGTCCGCCGCGGGCGCGCGCGGCCTGATGCAGCTCATGCCGCCGGTCGGGGCGTCGATTGCGGCGACGCATCGGTTTCCGATCTGGAGTCCGGTGTTGCTGCTCGATCCCGACGTGAGCCTCGAGCTCGGAACGGCGCACCTCGCGACCAGCCTGACTCGCGATACGCCGCCGGCTCGTGCGCTCGCGGCCTACAATGCGGGCGGCTCGAGAGTGGCTCGCTGGATCCAGCGTCCCGGCTCCGACGATCCCGAGCTGTTCGCCGAGTGGATTCCCTACACGGAGACGAGAGACTACGTGCGCGTCGTGCAGCGCAACGCCGAGATTTACCGCGCACTCTACCGGCTCACGAACTGAGGCCGCCACAAAACGGAGCGCTCGGCAGCCATCGTCGCTGCCGAGCGCCTTTCATTCTCCGTCGCGCGTTCCCTACCAGCCCGGCGCGAGCTGGATTCCGTAGACCCACTGCTTCGTGGGGCGCTGGAATGGGCGTGCCGCGTAGAACTCGAGGATCGCGTAGCCGAGCAGGTTCACCCGTGCCGACAGGCCGGCGCTGGTGACGATGCCGCGCCCGCCATTCTGCGAGAACTCGAACGTCGGCGTATCGGACTTGTACCAGGCTTCACCCGCGTCGAAGAAGGGCGACAGGGTGAGGGGCAGGTATGGGAAGTTGATCAGCCCATACTCCGGCACCCCGAACAGCGGAATGCGCAGCTCCGCGCTGAACACCCCGACGCGACTTCCGAGCAGGCGCGAGAACGCCGGGCAGCCGCCGGGCAGCCCCGACGACTGCGACGCGACGCACTCCTCGGCCGTGATCGATCCATAGCCGTACCCGCGCATGATGGTCTCTTCGCCGAGGAAGAGCGGATACATCCGCGTCGAGTCGTCGCTGTCGCGGCCGTAGCGCCCGTAGTGCAAGCCGCGGAAGGCGAGGGTGAGCGGACGCATGAAGAAGTACTTGCGATAGTCCGCGAGCGCCGACGTGTACAGCAGTGATCCGAAGGTGGGTGAGACCTCGAGCCGGTAGCGCGCGCCCTGGATCGGGTTGGTGAACGCAGAGTAGGAGTTGTCGCCGACGTAGGCGACACTCCCCGTACCGTAGTAGGACGTCGGGTAGGGCGACCCGCCACTCGCGCGCGAGATCGGGTTCCCGAAGATGTCGTAGCTCTGGATCTCGGTGTTGTACGCCAACCGGGTTCCCGACGCGCTGAACTCCATGCGACGCGTCGTGGAGAAGGGGTAGGCGGTGCCGAGGCTCGCCTGATCGACGAAGATGCGGGTGAGCACGAGGTCCTGCGTCGTCCCGCCGTTGCCGATCGTCGCGTAGCCCGTGATGTACGGGATGTGCTGCAGCGCGGCGAAGTAGTTCCAGCGATTCCGGAGGTTCTGGTAGATCACCTGGCCGCCGATGTCCTGCAGCTGACCATTCGCCTGGATGCCGACGCCGATCTGCTTGTCGCTGAGCTGATCACCGAACAGGAAGGAGACGCCGCCCGCGACACCCGTCCCGAACGGCCCGCCCGCCGAGACGCCAAGCGTCGGCTGACCGATGGCGTCCAGGGAGAAGCTGGAGTGGTACGGGAGCATGACGAAATCGGTGCCGGCGGAGAGACCGGTCAGCGGATCGCGCAGATACTGGGTGACCGTAGAGCGGCCCGGGGTATCGCCGGGCGGCAGAATCGCCGCGCTGGCGACGGCCGTTCCGAGCACCACCGGTTCGCCATGCGTGCGGATCGAGTCGAGGCCGTAGATGGCGTAGCCCTGATCCTCGAACACCGAGAAGAGCATGCGGCCCGTCGTCGGCGCCACGCTGAGCGCGGGGGAGATGTCGGTGATCCCGCTGACGCCGGTGGACAGGCGGGTCACCCGCGACACCGCACCGGTCGCGAGCTGCAGCCGGTAGACGTCGGCGAAGCCGTCCTGATCGCTGATGAAGAACAGGCTCTGTCCGTCGGGCGAATACTGCGGGTTGATGTGCTTCCCGTGCGAGAAGGGCGAGAAGACGCTGATGCGCCCGGTCGCGACGTCGATCGTCGCCAGCTGGAGCGGCGAGAAGGACATCGTCGTGAAGTCGGTCTGCGGGCCGCGGTCCGTGGAGAAGGCGATCGTGCGGCCATCCGGGGACCAGGTCGGCTGGATGTCGGCATACCGGTCGCTCGTGAGCTGCCGCACGCTGCCGGCGGCGCGATCGACGAGATAGAGATCGCTCAACCCGCCCGACTGACCGGAGAAGGCGATGGTCTTTCCGTCCGGCGACCAGGCGATGTTGGAGATGGCGCCCACGCCCGGCACGCGCAGCCGCTGCTCGATGTTGGTCGACGCGACGTCGAGGATCGCGATCTCGTGGTCGCCTTCCACCTGCGCGATGAACGCGAACTTGTCGCTGTTGGGCGACCACGCCCCCGAGGACGAGATGAAGGTGATGGCGTCGAAGTGCGAGTTGCTCGTGGGGCCGGCGAGCTTCTTGATCACGCGGCCGGTCACCGCATCGGCGACGAACAGCTCGATCTCGAACAGGCCGCGCCGCGCATAGAAGGCGACGAGCTTCCCGTCGGGGCTCACCGTCGGCGCGAGGTTCATGTCGCCGGCCTTCTTGGACGCCTGCACGACCGGGTCGCCGGCGGCGTTCGGGCGCGTGCGTCCCTCGAGGGCGGGCAGGTAGGCGCGCCGGGTCGCCGCGATCCAATCCTTCGACAGCGAGTCGGTCGTCACGCCGAGGACGCGCCGGATCCCTTCCTCGAATCCCATGCGCAGCGACGTGCGATAAACGTCGACGACGGCCCGGTCGCCCCAGCGGCCCCCCACGTACGCCCACAGCGCCTGTCCGTAGCGATATGGGAAGAAGCGCGGATCGGTGGTCAGCTGCTTGATGGTCGGCAGGCGATCGCGCTCCGCGGCGTCACGCAGCCACATGGCGGTCAGGGCATTGTCGCGGCCGAGCGAGAAGTACTCCGCCATGCCCTCGATGAGCCAGAGGGGCAGGGTGTTGAGTCGCGCGAGCCCGCCGGGCCCGGCTTCGGCGACGCTGTACTGGAAGACGTGCACGAGCTCGTGGCCGAGCACGTGATCGTTGTCGGCGTAGATGCCGGTGAAGGGCATGACGACCCGGGTGCGCAGCCCTTCGGTGACGCCGCCGGTGCCTTCCGTCAGCTCGTCGCCGACGACGTTGGTCTGCTGGAAGTCCGGCTGGTCGGCGTAGAACACGAGCGACTTGCGGTCGAACGTGTGCCGGAACATGTCCGAGTGGCGCGCATACCAGCGTTCCGCCATGCGTCCCGCATCGTGGACGACGAGCGATTCCGCCGGGTAGAAGTACTCGTCGAAATGCGGCGTGCGCAGGATGCGGAAGTCGAACTTCTCGTACTGCACCTTGTTGCGGCCGAAATACTGGGCGGTCGCTGTCTCGGCCGCACCGCACAGGAGCGCGCCGAGCAGCGCGAGGGGCGCTGCCGAGCGCATGAAGGATCGGGTCATCGCGTAGGTCCGCGGTCGAACCGCAACTGAGGGATCTTGATCCACGAACGCCGTGGACGCGGCGTCGGGTACATCGGGGGCAATTGTGATGCCCCACGCCAAGCCGTACTGGCCTGCGCGGAGAGACGTTGGGCTCGGTCGCTCCCTGCATCAGTATCGGCGGCGTGTGCTCGGGTCCGCCAGCCTAACCTCGGGGCGGGGGCGGTGAGACACAAGCACGGCGCCCTGTCGATTGCGTGCAACCGCGTGCATGCTTGGCCGATGCCGACGCCGTCAGGCCACCCACCTTCGGAGGATTCCCGGCCACCGTACCGGACGACCTGGATGGATCGCGCGGGGCCCGAGGCGGGGATCACGCTCCGGTCGGCGCGGTACTCGCTCTTCGTCTTCCCGCTGGCCCTCGCACTCTGGGGTGCCGTCGTGACGCAGAAGCTCGGGTTTCAGGGGCTTCCGGCGATCCTGCTCACGGTCGTGGGTGCCCTGCTCACGACCGTGGTGACGTTCTACGCGGGGCTGGCGACCGCCAACGCGGGTGGGGCGATCGCCCGCGCGTATACGATGCCGAGCGGGAACAGCACACCGTATGAGGAGCAGTTCTCGTATCAGGAGTCGCTGGCAGCCCGCGGCGATGTCGCGGGGGCGCTGGCGTCGTACGAATCGATCATCGCCGAGCGGCCCGAGGCGGTGGTGCCCAGGCTGCGGGCGGCCGACCTGTATGCACGGCGGGGCAAGGATCCGGCACGCGCCGCAGTGCTGTTCCGCGAGGCACGTGGGCTGGCCGGCACATCACCGCGCGACGCGCTCTACGCCTCGTCGCGGCTGGTCGACCTCTACGAGGGCCCGTTGAACGATCCGGGGCGGGCTCTCGTCGAGCTGCGGCGTCTGGTCGAGCTCTACCCCGGCACCGACGTCGCCGCCGGCGCGCGGAAGGCGATCGCGCGCATCAAGGAGCAGCGCGGCCAGCCCGACGCCTGAGCGCGGTCACTCGTAGGAGTCGGGGCGACGCTGCCGTTTGGTGTCGCCGCGCTTCTTCTTCTCGGACAGTCGCGCCTCCTTCGCGCTTCTGGAGGGCTTCGTCGGCTTGCGGCGCTTGGGGACGACCAGCGCCCCGCGGACCAGGGCGGCCAGCCGCTCTTCGGCTGCTTCCCGGTTCTGACCCTGGCTGCGGCGGGCGCTGGAGACGACTCGCAGCCAGCCCTCCCCGTCAAGTCGGGAGGCGAGCTTCTCCGCGACCCGCAGGCGCTCGGACTCATTCAGCGCCTGCGTGCTCTGCACGTTCCACAGCAGCTCGATCCGGGTGGAGGAGGTGTTCACGTGCTGCCCGCCGGCGCCGCCGGCCCGGCTCGCCCGATACACGAGCTCGCTGCGCGGGATGCCGACGACCGGCGTCACCTCAAGCATACCCTCTTTCGCCATGCGTAACCCAGCCTCCGATCAGTCGTCTTTGCCAATGTAGTATGGCAGAATGCCAGAGGCGGCGCGTCCGCGCCCGTGTGGCACTTTGCGATTCCCCCGCCTGTGCGACTCCTTCATCACTCGACGTCCACCGACCGCCCCTTCCACCTGGACCCCGCGCCACTCGTGCGCTGGGTCTACGTCGGGCGGTTCTCGATCGCCACGGCCATCTTCGTGGCGGCGGTGCTCGTCTGGCAGGACGCGCTCACCGACACCGGCAAGCTGCTCGTCGCGTCGCTGGCCTTCGCCGCGACGCTCGCCGTCACCGCGGTGTCGGTCGTCTACAGCGAGTTCTACGGACGGGCCCTCGGCCCGACCTTTCATTATCTGCAGTCCGTCTTCGACCTGTTCCTGGTCACGGCGGTCGTGCACGTCACCGGCGCGAGCAGCTCGCAGTTCGCCGCCCTCTACATCCTGGTCATCGCGACCTCGTCCCTCCTCCTGCCAGTGGGCGGCGGACTGCTCGTCGCCGCGCTCGGAAACGTGCTCTACGTGGCCGACGCACTCTGGAGCGTGGAGACCCCCTTCACGGCGACGGTCTGGGTGCAGCTCGCGGTGTTCGCCGCCGTCGCCCTGGGCAGCGCCTGGCTGAGCGCCAAGCTACGCGAGGCGGGCAAGGGGACGGAAGCCGTGCTGGCGCACGTCCGTCTCCAGGCCGCGGACATCCTGTACAACATCCGAAGCGGCATCATCACGGTCGATGCCACGGGCCGTCTGCTCTACGCAAATCCGATGGCCGAGCAGCTGCTCGGCCTCGATCTGGATCCGTATGTCGGGCGGCCGGTGCTCGAGGCCCTTCGCCGCATCGCTCCCGAGCTGGTGGACGCCGTCGACCGGTCCATGCGCGACCGGGTACGCACGGCCCGCGCCGAAGGGGTGATCTCGGCCATCGGGCGGCGGTTCCCGATCGGGGTGACGACGACTTATACCGAAGGCGACGGCCGAAACACCGACCGCACCACCACCGCGATCTTCCAGGACATTTCGGATCAGAAGCGCATCGAAACGTTACGGCTCCGGGCCGAACGCCTCGAGGGGGTCGCGGAGCTGTCGGCGTCGCTGGCCCACGAGATCAAGAACCCGCTGGCGTCCATCCGCAGCGCCTGCGAGCAGCTCTCTCGCTCGACCTTCACCGGCGCCGACGAGCGGACGCTCACGCACCTCGTGATGCGCGAGTCGGATCGGCTCAGCCGTCTCCTCACCGAGTTCCTGGATTTCGCGCGCGTCCGCGTCGCGCGGCGCGAGCCGATCGACGTCGCCGAGCTCGCGGCGGGGGCAGTGCGACTCGCGCTCGCACACCCCGACCGGCCGGCGGACGTCTCCGTCGTCTGCGAGGCGCCGCACGGGGAGTTCATCGTCGAGGGCGACGACGACCTGCTGCATCGCGCGCTGTTCAACCTGCTGCTCAACGCCGTGCAGGTCTCGTCGGAGGGAGGAGAGGTACGCGTCGAGGTGGAGGACGCGAGCGTCAAGCAGCTCGACGTCGGGCCCAACTTCGCCGACGGCGGCGTGGCGCTGAGCGTCGTGGACACCGGGCCCGGCATCGCCCCCGAGATCCGCGACCGTCTGTTCGACCCGTTCTTCACCACCAAGCCCGGCGGCAGCGGTCTCGGACTCGCCGTCGTGCATCGCGCCACCGACGTCCACCGAGGGCACGTGTTCCTCGATACCGGCCCGACCGGAACGCGGTTCACCATCGTCCTCCCGCGCGCTGCGCGGACGATGCCGCGCTTCACGCTCGGCACTTCTTCAGCCACGGTTCTCACGTGAGCACTACGCGGGTTCCCTCGGTCCTCATCGTCGACGACGAGACGGGGATACTGGAGTCACTCGGCATTCTCCTGCGCAACGCCGGCTTCGCCACGCACACCGCTCGCGGCGGCCGCGCGGGGCTCGAGCAGCTGCAGGCGCTGCAGCCGGACATCGTGCTCTCCGACGTGCGCATGCCGGACGTCGGCGGCGTGGAGATCCTCGCCGCGGCTCGCCAGCAGGACCCGGACACCCCGGTGATCCTGATGACCGCGCAGGCGACGCTCCAGTCGGCGATGCAGGCGGTGAACGAGGGGGCGTTCTACTACATCCAGAAGCCGTTCCGCAACGATGAGCTGCTGGCGATCCTCAAGCGCGCGGCGGAGCATCGCGAGCTGCGAGTCGAGAACCGGTCGCTGAAGCAGGAGATCAAGCGACGGGAAGGGCCGGCGGGATCGCGCCCGGTCGGCAACAGCCGGAGCTGGCTCGACGTGCTCCGCCTCGCCGAGACGGTTGCGCCCACCGAGTCGACGGTGCTCATCCAGGGGGAGTCGGGGACGGGTAAGGAAGTCATCGCCCGATACATCCACGAGCTCTCCGCACGGGCCGAGCGCACCTTCGCCTCCATCAACTGCGGTGCGCTCCCGGAGAGCCTGCTGGAGAGCGAACTGTTCGGTCATGTGAAGGGATCGTTCACCGGCGCGATCAAGGACAAGAGCGGCCTCTTCACCGCGGCGGCGAAGGGCACCTTCTTCCTCGACGAGATCGGGGAGACGACGCCGGCGACCCAGGTGAAGCTGCTGCGCGTCCTCCAGCATCGCGAAGTGATCCCGGTGGGCGCGACCGACCCGCAGCCGATCGACGTCCGGCTCATCGCGGCGACGAACCGGGAGCTCGAGGAGGAGATCCGCCGCGGCGCGTTCCGCACCGATCTGTACTATCGGCTCAACGTCATCTCGCTGCACCTGCCCACGCTGCGCCAGCGTGCGGACGACATCCCGCTCCTCGCCGAGCACTTTCTCACGCGCACCGCGGAAGCGCGGCAGGAGGAGCCGAAGTCGCTGTCGTCCAGCGCGCTCGATGCGCTGGCCGCCTACAGCTGGCCCGGTAACGTGCGCGAGCTCGAGAATGCGCTGGAGCGCGCGGTGATCCTCACGCCCGGCAGCGAGATCCAGCCGGGCGCCCTGCCGGAGCGGGTGACGCAGCGGGTGAGCGAGCCGCTGGTGGCCGAGCGCACGCCGACGAACCCGACGCTGGAAGCGGTGGAGCGGGCGTACATCATGTGGGTGCTCCAGAGCGAGAGCGGCAACAAGAGTCGCGCCGCCGAGGTGCTCGGCATCGACCCCTCGACGCTGTATCGGAAGCTCTCACGTTACGGCGTGGAGGCATGACGGCCGTCGCGCTCGAGGCGACGCGTATCCGGGTTCGCGGCGCCACCGTCCTCGCGGGGGCGGTGCTCGTCGTCGCCACGCTGGTGGCCTGGTGGGCGAGCATGCCGTACGTCGTCGGCGTCTGGCACGACGACGGAGTCTACGCGCTCCTCGGCCGCGCGATCGCGACGGGGCACGGGTTTCATTACACCCAGCTACCCGGCGCGCCGGCGGCGACGCACTACCCGCCGCTGTACCCGATCGTGCTGGCCGCGGTGTGGCGGCTGGCGCCGTCGTTTCCGG
>JABFYH010000061.1 GCA_013361335.1 Gemmatimonadaceae bacterium
GAGGTCGAGCTGGCCCTGCTTCCGGAGCGCCTCGCCCAACGGCACGAAGACGCGGCTCGCGGGATCGCGGGCCAGCTCGTCGCTGAGGCGGCGAACGTCGTCAGACATCGGCGTGCGCCTCGACGAGGTGGATCATCCGCGTCAGCGTCTCGAGCGCGGCGTTGACGCGCGGCACTTCGGGCGCGGCCGGCGCCAGGCGGAGGAAATGCTCCCAGCTCGCCCGCGCGTTCCCGAAGTCGCCGACGCGCACGGCGGCGAAGCCGAGATCGAGGTGCACGGCCGGCGTGAGCGGATCCGCCTGGACGGCGCGGCGCAGGACTTCCACCGCGTCGGGGAAGCGGCGCAGGAGGACCAGTGCGCGCGCCGCAGCCCGGTGGGCCTCGATCGATTTTGAGTCGATCGCGAGCGCGGCCCGGGCAGCGGCGAGCGCCTCGTCCGGCTTGCCGCCGGCGATGCAGGCCCAGGCCCGCTCGACGGCCGAGTCGGTGCCGTGGATCGCGGCGAGGTTGGGCATCGACGGCCGGTCCGACGCGCGCAGCGCCACGACGCCGGTCGTCACGAGCCCGTACGCGATCTTCGCGATCTCGAACTCGCTCCGCCCGAGCGAGCCGGCGATCCCGCGCAGGTCGCGCTGGCCGTCGATCATCATCAGCACCTCCCACTCGTGCGGGAGGAGATCCAGCACGGACGCGCGGTCGTCCTCGACGGGGGCCAGGTCGGGGATCGCGCTCAGGCTCGGGACCTTGTCGGCGATGCGCGACCATTCGTCGATGCGCCGCGCACCCTCCATCAGGAGCGACTCGGTGGAGATGCGGATCTTGGCGTCGATCGGCACGTCGCTGACGGCGCACTCCTCGAACGAGAAAAATCCTTCGCGCCACGACATCAGCTCGAAGACGACGCTCTCGATCGCCTGGTGCAGGTGGCGCTCCATCTCCTTCTGCGACACGATCCCCGCCTGCACGAGCCGGTCGCCGAGGCCGAGCCCCTGCGGCGCCGGCACGGCCAGCGCGGCGGCCATGTCGGCGTCGCTGAGCTTGCCCGCCTGACGCAGGATGCGCTCGATCGACGTCGGGTTGCTCTGCACGCTGGCGTGGATGACCTTCCCGCCCTCGAACAGCACGTAGCCTTCGTCGTCGCGCATCTCCGACGTCACGCGCAGCGCACCGGTCTTCCGGCTCAGGTCGAGCAGCTGGAAGACGTCGTGGATGCCGAGCTCGCGAAGCGGTCCCTCGATCGCCATGTCAGCCTGCCTGCGCGAAGATGGCGTGCAGGTCGGCCGCGGTGCGCGCGTCCCGCCGTGCCCGTCGGGCGTACTCGCCCGCCGGCTCGAGGTCGATCACGCGGCGCCACCGCTCGATCGCTTCCCGGAACCGCTTCTGCTCGTTGAGCAGCACCCCGTCGTAGTACAGCGCACCGGCGTGCTCCGGATCGAAACGCAGCACGCGACGGAAGGCGAGCACCGCGTCGGCCTTGCGCCCGACGGCGAGCAGCGTCTCGCCCAGCGCCAGCAGCGCATCGAAGTGATAGGGATCGCGCTCGAGGAGCGCGATGAGCAGATCGAGGGCGAGCGTGCCCTTCCCCGCGGTGCGATGAATCGCCGCGAGCTCGAGCGTCGCCTCGGCGTAGGTCGGGACGGCGTCGAGCGCGCGATTCAGCTCGTCCTCCGCCTCCTTCGACTGCCCGCGCTCGCGCAGCAGCCGCGCGAGCTGATAGCGCACCACCGCGAAGTCGGCATCCAGCTCCAACGCATGGCGATAGGCCGCGATCGCCCCCTCGTTGTCCCCCAGCGAGCGCGCGATGTCGCCCATCTTCTGGTGCACGTCGGCGCGCATCGGGGCGAGCTTGCGCGCCTGATCCAGCGCCGCCAGCGCGCCCGCGGGGTCGCCGGTGTCGGCGCGGGCGGCGGCGGCCAGCATCAGCGCCTCAACCGTCGTCGGCACTTGAAGCACGAGCGCCTCGGCGATCGGCAGCGCCTCGCGGCCCCGGGCCATCGCCAGCAGCGCCCACGCCTCGCCCGTACGCGCCCGCGTGTTGTCCGGCGCCTCGCGCTCCGCTTCGCGATACCGCTCCAGCGCCTCACCGTGCAGCCCCTGCCGCGCGTAGATGTCGCCGAGCAGCGTGTAGCCCTCGGGGCGCGGCGCGCCGCGGGTGAGGGCGCGGCTGACTTCGGCCGCCGCGCGCTCGTAGAGGCCCATGCCCAGGTAATCGATCGCCATCGCGAACGCGTCGGCGCCAGTCTCGGCGGCAGCGGCCTTGGGCGGAGCCGCCGGCGTCGGGGCGAGGGAGATGAAAAGGCTGTCGAGCACCCCCGCGTCGAAGGCGAAGTCCTCGACGTTCTCCTCGGTGCGCTCCACGGCGCCGATGTCGGGCTGGATCGAGAGATCGGGATCCTCGTACTCGAGGTCGATCGCCAGCTCGAACTTCTGCGCGACGTAATAGGGGTCGAGCTCCAGCGCCCGCTTGGTCTCGCGCAGCGCGCCCTCGAAGTCGCCAAGGTTCGATAGGGTGAAGCTCAGGTTGTAGTGCGCCTCGGCGTACTCCGGCTTCGACTGCACCGCGCGCGCGAAGGCGTTGCGCGCATCCTCGTACTTCTTCAGCTCGGACAGCACGAGCCCCACGCCATTCCAGGCGGCGGCGTCCTCGGTCGACGTCTGCAGGACGGTCCGGTACGCCTCGAGGGCGAGCTGGAAGCGCTTTCCCTTGCTGAGCAGGAGGGCGAGGTTGAGCCGCGCCTTGATGAACGCCGGCTGCGCCTCGAGCGCGACGCGGAAGGCGGCCATCGCCCCTTCGGTGTCGCCGCGGTGATACAGCGCCACGCCGAGGTTGTTGTGCGCGAGCGCGTAACCCAGCTCCGCCTGCACCGCGCGACGGTAGCTCGCCTCGGCATCCTCGAACCGCCCTTCCTGGTGAAGCGCGACGCCGCGCTCGTTCCACAGCTTGGGACTGTCTGGATTCACCTTGAGCAGCTCGTCGTACAGCTCCACCGCCTGCCGCGCTTCGCGGCGCAGCAGGTGCACCTCGGCCATCGCCTGGAGGACGAGCGGCCGGTCCTCGCCGCGCTCGAGCGCCTTCGCGTACTCGCGCAGCGCTTCGGCGTAGTACCCTTTCTGCCGGAAGGCCAGTCCGAGGTTGAACTGGGCGAGCTGCCCCTCGGCGTGCACCTCCATCTGCGTCATCCGCCCGTCGGCGCGTGCCGACTGGAGCTCCTCGAGTCGCGCCGGGCGACCCTGGTCGATCGCGAGGTTGGCCTGCGCGCGCGACAGCGTGGGATTGAGCTGGATCGCCTTGCGGGTGATGGAGCGTGCGTCCTCGTGGCGCCCCATGTCCCCCAGCACGAATCCCATCAGGTAATAAGCGTCCGGGTTCTGCGGGTTGAGCTCGACCGCCTTCTTGAGCGCGTCGAGCGCGCCCTCGTTCACGCCGCGGTTGTAGAGGACCTCACCGATGTAGAAGTTGACCACGGAGCTGGTGGGATCGAGCGCGAGCGCGCGCTGGAGATAGCCGAGCGCCTTGTCGAGATCCCCGTTGGTGCGCTCGGCGAGGCCGAGCTGCACCAGCGCCGCGATGTCGTTCGGATGATGCCGGAGCAGCTCCGTGAACTGGGTCGCCGCCTCCGCCGTCTGCCCGAGGAGTGCGTGGGTCCTCCCCAGCTCCCATCGCGCATCGCGGTCGGCCGGCCGCGCCCGGAGCTTCTCGGTCAGCTCGCTGACCTTGCGGTCGTAGTACCCGGTGTTGAAGTACGCGATCTCGAGGTTGCGCTGCGCGACCTGCATCTTCTGGTCGAGCTCCAGCGCGCGCATGAACGCGCCGACGGCCTCCTCGTAGAGCCCCTTGTTGTAGTAGAGGACTCCCAGGTTGTTGTGCGCCCCGGCGTCCGACGGATCGATCCGCCGGGCGAACGACCGCAGCACGTCGCGGTCGCGTTCGGAAGTGAGCCGCGGGGCCGTCATACGCTACCGGGCTGACCTCAGGCGACGCGGACAGCGCGCAGGATCGCCTGAAGCGACGCCGGGTCGGGCAGCAGGAGGAAGAAGCCGCGCAGCCGTTCGGCCACGTCCGTCATGTAGAACTCGCTCTCGACGCAGAAGACGTAATCGCGGTCGGTGCCGAACTGAAGGTAGGCCGTGGTGAGCACCGCCGTGCTCATGTCCACCGCCAGGCTCGGCGGCGACGGGAGGAGCATCATCCCCATGAAGTCGCTCAGCGCGTTCATGTAGGCGCTGCTCAGGATGTTGCCCGCCTCCTTGATCGCCGACTGCTCCATCTCGCCGAGGTCGGGCGACGAGCCCTGGGGCCGCCGCAGCATCAGCTCGGCGAGGCGCACGGCGGTGGGCTTCGGGAAGACGAGCAGGGTGCGGCCGGTCAGGTCGCCGAGCATGTGCATCAGCACCGCTGCGACCGGCTCCTCGGGCGCGGAGACCTGCGGCGGTACCTCTTCCAGGCGCGAGACGTTGATCGTCGGCACGCTGATCATGATGGTGCTGCTGATCATCTGTGAAAGGGCCGTGGCTGCATGCCCCGCGCCGATGTTCGCCACCTCGCGCAGGGCATCCAGCTGCAGCGCCTTCAACGAGCGCACGTCGTCCATGGTCAGTCCGTTAGAGAAGGCTGCTCACATCGATGATCAGCGCCGGGGCTCCGTCGCCGAGTATGGTGGCGCCCCCGAACAGGGAGAGCCCGTCCCGCACGCCGTCGAACTGCTTGACGACGATCTCCTGCTGGCCGATCAGCGCGTCCACCACCAGCGCCGCCCGGCGCTCCGCGAGCTCCACGATCACCACCTGTTCGATGCCGCGGACCGGCTCGCCGTCGAAGCTCATCAGCTGGCGCATCCGCAGCACGGGCAGGACCTCCTCGCGCAGCATCAGCACCTCCTTGCCCTTCACCGACCGCAGGATCGACGGCAGCAGCTCCACGGTCTCGCGGACGTGCGTCATCGGAATGGCGTACGTCTCGTCGCCGATGCGGGCGAGCAGCGAGCGAACGATCGCCAGCGTGAGCGGCAGACGCAGGGTGACGGTCGTGCCGCGGCCGGGCTCGGTGCGGATGTCTACCGCGCCACCGAGCGAGCGCACGCGGTTGTAGACGGCGTCGATGCCGACGCCGCGGCCGGAGAGGTCCGTCACCCGTTCGGCCGTCGAGAAGCCGGGGCGCGAGATGATGCGCAGCAGCTCCTCGTCGGACAGCTCGGTGCGCGCGGCGTCCACGAGGCCGCTCTGCTGGGCGCGACGGAGCACGCGGCCGCGGTCGATGCCGCGGCCATCGTCGGTGACGCGGATCGCCACCGCGGAGCGGTCGCGCAGCGCGCTGAGGGTGAGCCGTCCCGCCGCCGCCTTGCCGATCGCCCGTCGTTCCGTCGGCGGCTCGATGCCGTGATCCACGGCGTTGCGCAGCAGGTGCACGATCGGATCGCCGACCTCGTCCAGCATCGAGCGGTCGAGCTCGACCTCCTTGCCCTCGATGACGAACTCCACCTGTTTGCTGACCGAGTGCGCCGCGTCGCGCACGAGGCGCGGAAAGCGGTCGAACACCTGCCACACGGGGACCATGCGGCTGGTCATGATCTCGTCCTGGAGGTCCGCGACCAGGCGCGACGCCTGGGCCACGGTGTCGGCGAGCGCCGCGTCGTTGAGCGACGCCGAGAGCTGCACCAGACGGCCCCGGGTGATCACGAGCTCGCCGATGAGGTTCATCAGGTTGTCGAGCCGCCGCAGGTCGATGCGGACGCTGCGCTGCTGGCGGACGCCGTTGCCGTTCGCGGGCGCCGAGCTCGCGAGCGCTTCCCCGATCGTGGCCGGCTCCGACTCCGGCGCCGGAGCCGGCTGCGGGGGAGCCGGCACGCCGTCGCCCACCTGCACCTCGACGACGTCGCCGGCGGCGCGGATCGCCGCAGCGATGGCGTCGGCGTCGCGGTCGGTGACGAGCCGCAGCGCGAAGTCGTGCTCCATCGCATCGGCCTGCATCGCCTCCGCCGAAGGAGACGTGGCCGCGACGGTGCCGAGCGCGCGCGCCGCCTGAACGACGAGAAAGGCCCGCACGCCGCGAAGCGGTGTGCCGTCGGCGAGCCGGACCCGCACGAGCAGGCCGTCGCCGTCGGGAGCCGGCGCCGTCCATCCGGCGGGGATCTCGGCAGAGCTGGCGGCACGGGTGCCGCGCTTCCGCGGCTTGCGCGCGCCGCCCTTCGCCGGTTTCTCGGGCGTCGTCGTGGCCGCCGGCGCGCCCTGGTCGGCCGCGGCGCGCAACAGCGCGACCACCGGGTCGACGTCGCCGGCCGTCGCCCGACCGCTCACCGCCGCCTCGATCGCGCCCTCGAGCACGTCGGCGGCGCGGAAGAGCAGCTGCATCAGCGCGGCGTCGATGGTGCGCACGCCGCGGCGCACGCGATCGAGCAGCGTCTCGAGCTCGTGCGACAGGGCGGCGACGGGCGTATAGCCCATCGTCGCGCTCATCCCCTTGATCGTGTGGACGGCGCGAAAGATCGCGCCCACGGGCTCGTCACCCCCCGCCCCGCGCTCGAGCTCGAGCAGCGAGTGGTTGATGGCGGACACGTGCTCGCGGCTCTCCGTGAGAAAGAGCTCGGCGTACTGGGCGCTATCCACGCGCGTCAGTCCACGATGGTACGGACGCCGGGAGAATCACCCCAGCACGCGCTGCACGGCTTCGAGGACGCGGCTCGGCTGGAAGGGCTTCACGACGAAGTCCTTCGCGCCCGCCTGGATCGCCTCGACGACCAGCGCCTGCTGACCCATCGCGCTGCACATCAGCACCTTCGCGTTGGGATCGAACTTGGTGATCTCACGGACGGCGTCGATGCCGCCCATGTCCGGCATCACGATGTCCATCGTGACGAGATCGGGCTTCAGCTGCTTGTACTTCTCCACCGCCTGGATGCCCGTCTCCGCTTCACCGACGACCTCGAATCCCGCCTGCTGGAGGATGTCGCCGACCATGGTGCGCATGAAGATCGCGTCGTCGCAGACCAGAACCGTATGACTCACTCGTCGCCCCCTTAGAGCAGGACCTGCGTGACCAGCGTATGAATGTCGATGAGGACGACGACGTCGTCCCCGAGATGTCCCAGCCCACGAACCAGCCCGCCCCGCGACTCGCCCCGGCCGGCGTCGGCCGGCTCCTCCGCGATCGCCTGCACGTCCATCACCTCGTCCACCGCGACGCCGACCACCCGGGTGCCGTGCTCGGCGAGAATGATCGAGCCGCCGCCATCCCGCATCGGCGGCCGCGACGCGTCGAGCCGGGCCCCCAGGTCGAGGACGGTGACGATCGTGCCGCGCAGATTGATCAACCCCTGGACGTATGGCGGCGCGCCGGGCAACCGCGTGGCGCGCCGGTAGGGGATGATCTCGCGCACGGCGTCGATGTCGCAGCCATAGATGCTTCCCGCCACGCGGAACAGCAGCGTGCGCGCCGCGGCCAACTGCTCAAGGATCGTCGTCGGTGAAGAAGCCAAGATGCTCCAGCGGGTCGGAACCAGTGAACGACAGATCGGGACCCGCCGCACTGGCGAGCGCCGTTCGCAACTCCGGCGGCAGGAGCGAGCGCAGCGCCACCGGCACTCCCGTCACGGGATGCCGGAAGCGGAGCCACGCCGCATGGAGGAAGTGGCGCTTCGGCGGCATCGTGATCAGCCGCCGCCCGCCCCCACCGCCATAAGTATCGTCCCCCACCACCGGATGTCCCACCGACGCGAGGTGCACACGGATCTGGTGCGTGCGTCCGGTGTGCAGGTGCGCGCGCAGCAGGTCCACGGCGTCGAATCGGGCGAGCCGCACGAAGTCCGTCCGTGCCGCTCGTCCCGTATTGACGATTGCCATGCGCTTTCGGTCTCGCGGGTCCCGCGCGATGGGCCGGTCGACCGTCAGCCGGTCGGCATCGAGGTGCCCCCAGGACAGCGCCGCATACCGGCGGACGATCTCGCGGCGCGCCATCGCGGCGCCCAGCACCCGATGGGCGCGGTCGGTCTTGGCCACGAGCAGCAGCCCGGAGGTCTCCTTGTCCAGCCGATGGACGATCCCCTCGCGCTCCTCGCCGCCGAGCCCGGACAGGGTGGTGTCGCGCCCCTTCAGGGCGTTGACCAGGGTGCCGCTCCAGTTGCCCGGCGCCGGATGCACCACCATCCCGGCCGGCTTGTCGACGACGAGCACGTCGTCGTCCTCGTAGGCGACGACGAGCGGGATGTCCTCGGCGACCACAGGGCGCGCGGTCGGGGCGGGAATCTCGACGACGACCCGTTCCCCGGCGGCGGGGCGGTAGCTCGCGCGCTCGGGACGCCCCTCCACGAGAACGCGCCCGTTGGCGATCAGCGTCGCGGCGGCGGTGCGGGAGATGTCGAGCGACGACGCGACGAAGAGGTCGAGGCGGGCCGCGCCGGCCGCGGCCACCAGATCATGCCGGCCCGGGCTGGCGCCGGCGTCGCTCACTCGCGGGGGCCTGGCAGACCGGAGGGCGCGTCCGTGGCGTGCGCGGTCTCGTGCTCGGCGACGGATTTCGCCTGCGCGGTCTCCCGTTCCTCACGGGAGAGCGACCACGCCAGCACCAGCGCACCGACGGTGACCGCCGAGTCGGCGACGTTGAAGGTCCAGAAGCGCACGTCGCCGAACCCGATGTCGATGAAGTCGACGACGCCCGCCGAAGAGCGGATGCGGTCGATCAGGTTGCCCGCCGCGCCCCCGAAAGCGAGTCCGAGGGCGAGCACCCGGAGACGATCGCCCGCGCGCGCGCCCGCGCCGGTCATGCGATACAGCCGCCAGAGCACCACCAGGGCGACGAGCGCGAAGCCGCCGAAGATCCAGCGCGAGTACGCGCCCACCGACATGCTGAACGCGGCGCCCGGGTTGTACGCCAGGGTGAAGCGCACCGCCTCGCCCAGCACCTGGTGCGGCACGTTGCGCGGCAGCAGTCGTTCGGCGAGCACCTTGCTCAGGAAGTCGGCGACGATGACAGCGGCGGCCGTCCCCCAGAAGAGGGGAGCGGTGGCGCGCGGGTGGGTGGCGGGGGTCGTCAGACGAGATCTCCCTGATCGGCGGGGCGGACGCCGCCGAGCGGGGCAGACGTGCCGCCGACGGCGCCGTTCGCGATCGCGCGATCTTCCTGCCAGAGCACCCAGGCGAGGAGCACGGCACCCACGCTCACCGCCATGTCCGCGACGTTGAAGGTGGGCCAGCGCGCGTCGCCGAACCCGACGTCGATGAAGTCGACGACGCCCATCGTGGAGCGCAGCCGGTCGAACAGGTTGCCGACCGCACCGGCGCACACGAGCGCCAAGGCGAGGACGCGCACCCGGTCGCCCGGGCGCGTCGCGAGGTACAGCCGGCCGAGGATGACGAGCGCCACGATCGTCAGCGCGGTGAAGATCCACCGCGACTGCGGCCCGACGTGCAGCCCGAAGGCCGCGCCCGGATTGTAGACCAGGGTGAAGCGCACCAGGTTGCCGAGCGGATCGTGCGGCACACGCTGCGGCGAGAGCGCCTGCACCGCGATCGCCTTCGTCGCGACGTCCAGCAGCGCGACGAGGACGAGCACGGGCCAGAAGAGCAGCGCCTTACTTCGACTTTGCATCTTCCTCGCGCTGCTTGCACTCGATGCAGAAGCGCGCGTGCGGCAGCGCGTCGAGCCGCTCGAAGGCGATGTCCTTGCCGCAGTTGTGGCACTTGCCGAAGGTCTCGGGCGAGCGGTACAGCCGCCGGAGCGCCTCGTCGATGTGCCAGAGGAAGCGGCCCTCCTGGCTGGCGAAGAGGAACGCCTTCTCGCGCTCCATGGCGTCGGTCCCCTGGTCCGCCATGTGGAACGAATAGCTGCTCAGATCGCCGTCGGACTCCTGCGACGTCGCGCCGAACGCCTCGTCGTAGTGCCCGAGCTCCTTCAATACGCGCTTCCGCTCCTCGAGCAGCCGCTTCTCGAAGTGCTGGAGCTGCTTCTTCGGCATCGGCTTCGCCTTGCCGTTGGTCTTCGCGGTCGCGCTGTCTGACGTGGCCATGCTACTCGTCCTTGGTTAGGGCGAGGTCGGCGCGGATCCCATCGAGATCCGCGGTCTGCCTCGCGAGCGTGTTGTCCTCGTGCTGCGGCTCGCCCGTGACCAGCGTCGTGGCGAGCACTTCATCGGCGATCCAGGCGCGATGGGTCTCGGCGGCCGCGCGCACCGGCGCGTCGCCGGCCACCCAGAGACGGATGCGGTCGCTGACCGCGAGTCCGGCCTCCTTGCGCATACGCTGTACCCGGCTGATGACCTCGCGTGCCACCCCTTCCGCTCGCAGCTCGGCGGTGATCGTGGGGTCGATGGCGGCGAAGAAGCCGTGCTGCTCCTGCACGACGAGCGCACCCGACGCCCGCCGAATGATGGTCAGGTCGTCAAGCGCCAGCCCGTGCGTCTCGCCGTCCACCGTGACCACGAGCTCGCCCCCCTGCTCGAACTGGCGCAGGTGCTCGCTCGTGAACCGCGACACCGCCTCGGCGGCGAGCGGCGTCTTCTTGCCGAACTTCTTGCCCAGCGCCCGGAAGTTGGGCTTGGCCTCGAGCGTCACCAGCGCGTCGGCGCTGGTCGCCAGATCGATGGCCTTGATGTTCAGCTCCGCCGCGAGCACGGGGAGCAGCTCACGCAGCGCCCCTTCGCTCACCGCGGGCGCGACGCACACCATGCGGCCGAGCGGCTGGCGCACGTTGATCTTCGCCTGCTCGCGCGCGCCGCGGCCGAGGGTGGCCAGCGTGCGCACCGCCTCCATGGCGCGCTCGAGGTCGAGGTCGCGCGCCGGTGCGTCCGTCCGGGTGTACGGCGCGAGGTGAACCGGCGTGCCCGTCAGCTCGCGATGCAGCCAGTCGGTGAGAAAGGGAGCGATCGGCGCGAGCAACCGGCAGACCACCACCAGCACCTCGTGCAGCGTGGCGAAGGCGGCGCGGTTGTCGGCCGAGTCCACGTCGTAGAAGCGGGCGCGCGACCGGCGCACGTACCAGTTGGCCACGTCGTCGTCCACGAACTCCATCACGGCGCGCGCCGCTGCCGTGGCGTCGTAGGCGAGCATCAGCTCGTCGGCGCGCGCTTCGACCTCGGTGAGCCGCGAGAGAATCCAGCGGTCGAGCACGGCGCGCTCCGCCGGCGCCGGATCCACGTCGGAGGGCGCCCAGCCGAAGTTGGCGTACTGCGCGAAGATGCCGCTGTAGATGTTGCGCAACGTGACGAGAAACCGCCCCGCGCCCTGGCGGATGATCGCCTCGTCGAACCGGCGATCCTCCCACACCTTGCTGCTGCCGACGAGGAAGAGGCGCGTGGCGTCGACCCCGTGATCGCGGAACACCGCCCACGGCTCGACGATGTTGCCGCGGCTCTTCGACATCTTCTTTCCCTCGGCGTCGAGCACGAGGTTGTTCACGACGACGTTGCGGTAGGGCACCGCCGTACGGTTCGTGTTGCGCGGCAGCTCGTCGCCGAGCCCCGTCGCGATGGCGAGCAGCGAGTAGAACCACCCCCGGGTCTGGTCCTGTCCCTCGGCGATGAAGTCGGCCGGAAAGTGCGACTCGAGCTGGTCGGCGTTCTCGAACGGGAAGTGCCACTGCGCGAAGGGCATGGAGCCCGAGTCGAACCAGGCGTCCACGACTTCGGGCGTGCGGCGCATCGTCCCCGAACAGCCGGGCGCCGGACATCTCCACGAGAACGTGTCGACGCCCGGCTTGTGCGGATCGAAGTCGTCCGGCAGGGGCGCGCCGCTCCGGCGCGCGAGCTCCGCGTAGCTGCCCACGGCATCGATGTGCTCCGCGCTGGCGTCGCAGACCCATAGGGGCAGCGGCGTGCCCCAATATCGCTCGCGCGAGACCGCCCAGTCGACGTTGTTCGCGAGCCAGTCGCCCATCCGGCCGGTGCCCATGTCGGGGGGCTGCCAGTTCACCGCCGCGTTGCGCGCCACCATCTCGTCCTTGTACGACGAGGTGCGCACGAACCAGGAGGTGCGCGCGTAGTAGAGGAGCGGCGTGCCGCAGCGCCAGCAGTGCGGATACTGGTGCGAGATCGTGCCCGCCTTCCACAGCACCCCGCGCCGCTCCAGCTCCTCGATCAGGCCCGCGTCGGCATCCTTGACGAACTTGCCGCCGACGAGGGGCAGCGACTCCGGGAAGCGTCCCCGCTCGTTGACCGGCTGCAGGAAGGCGAGGTTGTGCCGCCGTCCCGCCGCGTAGTCGTCGGCTCCGAACGCCGGCGACATGTGCACCACGCCCGAGCCGTCGTCCGCGCTCACGAACTCCTCGCCGACGACGATCTCGTGATTGGTCCCCGCCGGATACGGCAGCCAGTCCAGCGGGCGCCGGTAGCGCGCGCCGACGAGATCGGCGCCGGTGAGCGTGCCCACCTGCGTCCACCGCGTCGCATAATCGTCGCCCAGGACGGCGCGCGCGCGGGACTCCGCCATGATGATCGTGCGCGTATCGGCGCTGCCGGTCTTCACGAGCTCGACGTACCTGAGCTCGGGATTCACCGCGAGCGCCGCGTTGGACACGAGCGTCCAGGGAGTGGTCGTCCAGACGAGGATCCGGCGCGCCGTGCGGCCGGGCAGCCCCGCCGCATCGTCGACCACGGCGCCACCCACCTGGCCCAGGTCCAGCGCGACGTAGACGCTCGGGTCCTCGTCGTCCTGATAGCCCTGCGCCACCTCGTGGCTCGACAGCGCCGTTCCGCACCGCGAGCAGTACGGCAGGATCTTGTGTCCGCGATAGAGCAGCCCCTTCGCATGAAGGGTCGCCAGCGCCCACCACACGCTCTCGATGTAATCGGGTGTGTAGGTAACGTACGGATGCTCGTAGTCGAGCCAGTACGCCATCCGCTCGCTCAGCTTCTGCCAGTCCTCGCGGTAGGTGAACACGCTCTCGCGGCACAGCCGGTTGAACTCGGCCACGCCGATCTTCTCGATGTCCTCCTTGCCGCGCATGCCGAGGCGCTTCTCGACCTCGAGCTCGACCGGCAGGCCATGGGTGTCCCACCCGGCCTTGCGATCGACGAAGTAGCCCTTCATCGCCCGATGGCGGCAGAAGAGATCCTTCACGGTTCGCGCGAAGACGTGGTGGATCCCGGGCTTGCCGTTGGCGGTCGGCGGTCCCTCGAAGAACACGTACGGCTCCGCCCCGCGCCGCGCGGCCAGCGTCTGCGCGAAGAGCTCCTCGTCGCGCCAGCGCTCCAGCAGCTGCTGCTCGAGCGCGTCGGCCGAGAGGTCGGGCGGCAGCGTCGCGAAGCGGGGGCTCACGTCGGCCGCGGTCATCGCCGCGCCCCGGTCGCGGTCATCCCTGATCCGCTCTCCCCGCCGCCGCGGACGGCAGCGGCGCATCCTTGGCGCGGACGCCCAACGGCGCGGCGGGCAGCACCGGCTGCGCCTCCTGCTCCGCCGCGGCGATCTCGGCGAGCTGGCGCTCCGCCATCTGCCGGAGCTGTGCGAGATGCGCTCGCCGCGCGCGCTCGAGCTCCTGGAGCCGCCCTTCCAGCCGGCGGATCTCCGTCCGCGCCGACTCCACCTGCTCTTCGCCGGCGGCGCGCGCCTCGCGCACGATCAGCGACGCCTCGCGCTCCGCCGACTCGCGGATCTCGTTCCGCAGCTGCTGCGCGCTCACGAGCGCGTCGTTCAGCGCCTTGTCGCGGTCGCGGAACGCGCGGAGCTGCTCGTAGAATCCCTTGGCCTTCGTGTCCAGATCCACGACCGAGCGGGTGAGCCGCTCGAGCTCCTCGGCCACCTGCTCGCGGAACTGCTCCACGCGCTTCGGGTCGTAGCCGCGCATGGCTTTCCCGAAGTCGTAGCGCCGCACGTCGAGCGGCGTGAGATGAAAGGTCTCGTCCATCAGGCGGGCCTCGCTCCGAACAGGACCGTACCGAGGCGCACCAGAGTGGCGCCCTCTTCCACCGCGATCTCGTAGTCTCCCGACATCCCCATGCTCAGCTCCGTGGCCGGGTGCCCGGCGGCGCTCAGCTGCTCCGCACACCGGCGCGCACCGGCGAACACGGACCGCAGCGTCGCCGCCGGTGCATCGAATGGCGCCATCGTCATCACGCCACGGACGATCAGTCCCGGCAAGCGGTGCAAACGTTCCCCTTCCGCTTCGACGGAGCTCGGTCCGTAGCCGCCCTTGGAGCCTTCCCCGGACACGTTCACCTGCATCAGCACGTCGACCGGCCGCCCCCTCGCGTCGCCATACGCCGCCAGGGCGTCCGCCAGCCGCGGGCTGTCCATGGAGTGCACCAGCCGGAAGCCGTCGAGCTGCTTCACCTTGTTGCGCTGCAGATGGCCGATGAGGTGCCATCGAAGATCGGCCCGGACCGCGGCCATCTTCGTCACCGCCTCCTGCACGCGATTCTCGCCTACGTCACGCAGTCCGGCCTGCCACGCGGCCATCGGCGCGTCGGGACCGTACGTCTTGGTCACGGCGACGATTCGCACCTCCTGCCCACGCCCGCCTCGCTGCCGAGCCCGCTCGATCGTCTCCCGCACGGCGGCCAGGCGGTCGGACAGGTCCTGAAATGGCATAACACGCGAATTTACCGCAGGTTGCACTTCACTTCAAGCGAGTCCCTGTCAGGCGCGCGGCCGGCCCAGCGCCGTGCGAGACGCGGGCAGGCCAGCAGGGCGAGCAGGGCGGGCGCGGCGTCGTCCACGAGCACGTGTCCGGTGAATGGAAATGGCGGCGCACGGCTCGCCCACTCGCCCGCGAGGGCGGAGTCGATGGTGGCCGGCTCCGCGACCCCGGTGGCGATCGACCGCGCGCGGTAGACCACCCCCTCCAGTCGCCACGCGCTGCCGAGCAGCGCGCGCTCGCCGGCCGTCAGCGCCGGCGTCGCGGCGACGGGACGGCCGGCACGGCGAGCGGCCGCCGCGATCTGCCCCGCGACCTGCTCGTGCAGCCAGTGGGCGCGCGGCGCCACCTCGTGCTGCCAGCGCAGCCCGGTGCGACGGCCCACCTCCGCCTGGTCCCACGCCGCGGGGAGCAGAGTCACCGTGACGAGC
>JABFYH010000087.1 GCA_013361335.1 Gemmatimonadaceae bacterium
CGGCTCATACAGGATTCCGACGAGCTTCAGATCCGCGAGGAGCGGGCGGAGATCATCGGTGAGGATCAGCGAGTAGAACGGATCGCGGCGACCGACGCCGCTGTAGGCGTAGACTTCGCGCGTGACCGCGCCGCTCTGATCGAGCGTGCGGGCGGCGGGCGCTGCCGCTGACGGCGGCAACACGCCGCTCGGCGTGCTGCCCGGTCCGGAGAGCGGCTGCGCGGCGGGAACGTCCTGCCCCGTCTGCGCGGCGAGCTGCGCGTTCTCGGCGGCGACCGCGCGCTGCGCGGCCTGCTTGGGGGCGTTGATGTTGGGCATGCTCTGCGCGCCCGCCGCCGAGGCGGCGGCGAGCAGGGCGCTCACGAGCGTGACGACAGAATGGCGGCTCACAGCCTCTCTCCCGGCTTCGACGGCTCTGGGTCGCCGCCGCCCTTCACCTTCGTCGGCGGAACGACGACGTTGCGGGCGACGTAGGTCTGGATCTCGAAGCGCGCCTCGACCGGCTGGGTCCGGGCGCGCTTGGCACCGCCCATCACCGTCACCGGCGCGAGCGTCAGATTGATCGGGGCCACGATGCGCTGGAGCGACCCGATGTTCGTGAGCAGCGTGCCGATCTGGTGGTAGTCGCCACGCATGCTGAGGCGATACTTGTACGCGTCGTACTGGTCGCCCTGCAGCAGCGGCAGCGGCGTCACGTCGGCGATGTCGAGTCCGACGCGGCGCGCCGCCGTCGACACCTGCTCCAGCAGCGCCGGCACCTCGTTGCCCGTCGGCACGAGCCGGCGCATCACCTCGAGGTCGTTGGCGAAGCGCTCGGCTTCCGCCTTCAGCTCCTGGGTCTTGCCCTGCGCGAGCTCCGCCTTGGCGCGCTGGTTGACGACGACGAGCGAGTCGACGTGCGTCTGCGTCGCCGTGAGCTCGGTGTCCTTGGGCTCCCAGAGATACGTGTAATAGCCGTAGACAATTCCGACCGCCGCGAGAATCGCGACGAGCGCGTACTTGTCCCGATCGCGTGTTGGCAGAAGGCCCATCTGCTACCTCACCGAAACGGCCAGCGGAACCCGGCGCACCTGCGCCGCGTCCGGGCGTGTATAGAGCATGTCGAGCTGGAACTGGGTGACTTCCTTGCCGTTGTCCATCGCGCGCTCGGACTTCGCCAGCTGCACCTGTGCGAGGAAGGGCGAGGCCTCGAGCTGCGTCATGAAGCGCGTGAGCGCCTGGATGTCGACGGTGTTGCCGACGACGCGCACCCGCACCGTGTCGCGGGGAACGGCCGTCTGCACCAGCTTCCGGCGCTTCCCGGTCTCGCCCGACGGCGCCGCGGCCACCGTGGTCACCGCCTGCTGGCCCTGGCCGGCGCCGGTGAAGCCCAGCGACACGATCCAGGTATACGGCGGCAGCGCGCGGCTGACCTCGTCCATCACGTGCGGCCACACGAACCGGTCGTCGTCGATGGCGCGGATCAGGTTGAGCGAGCGCAGCACGGTGTCGCGCTTCGCCTCCGCCATCTCCCGCTCCTTCAGCACCGACGCGAAGCGCGTCGAATCCTGTACGGCCTTCTGGAGCGCCTGCTCCAGCGTGGCCTCGCGCGCCGCCTGGCGCACGTAGAGGAAGCCGACGAGCGCGAGCGCCAGGGCGCTCACGACGACGCCGCCAATGAGCCAGGGCTCCTTGACGCGCTCCTTGACGGACTCGATCCACGCCGCGAAGTCGATCTTCGGCATGGACACGCCTCCGCCACCACCGCCTCCGCCGCCCCTGCGGCTCTTTTTCTTCGTGCCGGGGAGAAGATTGATCTCGATCATTCGGCGTCTCGGCTCATGCTCTCTTTCGCAGCGCCAACCCGATGGGAAGCATCAGGAGCGGTGCGACCTCATCGGTGACGAGATTGTCCATCGCCCCGTCACGGATTCGCAGGTTGGCCAGCGGGTTGGCCTGCTGCACCTGAAGGCGCAGCCGGTCGGCGAGGACGTTGGTGAGGCCCGGGATCCGGGCGCCCCCACCACAGGTGAAGATCGACTTGACCTGGCCCCCGTTCCGCGACGACGTCGCGAGGAAGGCCGCCGCGCGCTCGATGCCGACCGCGATCTCCTCACCGCGGCCCTCCAGCACGGCGTCGAGGTGCGGACTGCGATCGTAGCCCTGCAGCAGCTCCTGCGCTTCGTCGGCGCCGAGGCCGCGCTCACGCTGCAGGTCTTCACGGAATCGCCGGGTGCCGAGCGCGATGTCGCGCGTCAGGATCGGGATGCCGTTCTCGAGGATGTTGATGTTCGTGACCTCGTGGCCGATGTTCACCAGCGCCACGATGCCATCCATCGCATTCGGGTGATTCACCTCGAATGCGTTGTGCAGGGCAAAGGCGTCCACGTCCACCGTGCCGCCGTCCAGGCCCGCGTCGGTGAGCATCCGCATCTTCGCTTCGATCAGCTCGCGCTTCGCGGCGACGAGCAGGACGCTCATCTCCACGCCGTCGGCCTCGGGATCGAGGATCTGGAAGTCCAGCTCCACCGACTCCATGTCGAACGGGACGTGCTGCTCCGCTTCCCATCGCATCAGCTCGCGCGCCTGGGCCTCCTTGACGCGCTCGATCTGGATCTTCTTGATGATCACGTCGCGGCCGCCGACCGCGGTGACGACGGTCTTCGCCTTCGGGACGTCCGCCGCGGCCAGCGCGGACTGGATCGCCTCGGAGACGATGCCCGGGTCCATCACCTCGCCATCGACGATCGCGTCGGCGAGCAACGGGACCACGGCGACGCGGACCAGCTCCGGTTCCTTCTTGGAGTGGTCGATCACGGCGACCTTGATCTGTCCGGACCCGATGTCGAGGCCGACAGTGGATTTCGAGCGACCGAACAGGGCCATGGGAAAAGTCGGAGAGCGAGACACCGCGCGAGGAGGGAACAGCGAGGGCGCGGCGATGCGTGAGACTGGTGATCCGGTGCGCGTCGGACAAAACGGTCCTGCACACCACTCGTTCGAAGCTGCGACGACCAAGTCGCCGGATGCAGCGACTTCGCTTGCGTTTGCCTCGCGGCGGCGTGCGCCGCGAGACTGACGGAAACAGACATCGTGACCGGCATCGGCCACTAACACCGAAAACACGACCGACCGAGCTGATCGTAACAACGGTTAGCCGCGTCGTGTGCGCTCCGTCACTGCGGTGCCATTCGGCGACCGTGCGTTTCTTCCACCCCGCCCCGCTCACGGAAGGTCGGTGACGCTCCACCGCGCGAGTGACTGCGGCCCCGTGGCCGAGCCACTCCCCGAGGGACCGACGATCCTCGCGACGACGAGCCGAGCCCGTCGCGATGCGAGCGGCACGCTCGAATCACCCACCGACACCGCCACCGCCGCGGCGTAGAGCGTCGGCCCGAGCCGCCGGATCCGCGTCGACGCAGCCACCCGGACGCCGCCGTCGACGATGACCGGCGATGTCGGACGCTCGATGCTCGCGCCAACCGGCATCGAATCGAGCCCCGCGTCCCACCCCTGAAGCACGCCGGCCAGGGCGCGACGGAGCTCCGCGTTGGCTCGGCCCGTCGCGGCCAGGGTGCGAGTCGCCCGCTGCAGTCCGACGGCGGCGACCGC
>JABFYH010000043.1 GCA_013361335.1 Gemmatimonadaceae bacterium
TGGAGCCGGCGCGGTCGCCGCTCGTCAGGGTGTTGCTCGCCGAGCGATCCTTCTTGTACATCGACCCGGTGAGCCGGACGCGCAGGTTGCTGTTGAGCTGCTTGTCGACGCCGAGCTTGGCGAGGTACGTCGGGCCGCGCTGTCCCGGCGAGGTGACCTGCCCATTCGGAGTGAAGCAGCCACGTCTCGGTGCCGCGCAGCTCGACCGGGCCTTCGACCCAGAGCGAGCCCTCCCCCGTGACGCCGGCACGCACGCGGCCGGTGAAGGTCAGGCGCTCGCCGGGTGCAAAGGGCAGCGACGTCTCCGTCTGAGAGCGCGCAGGAAGCGCCGGCAGGAGCGCCGTCAGGATGAGGAAGAGCCGGACGCGTGAGCGCATGCCCTACGATGCATGCGCCTCACGGTCGTCAACGTCGGGAGTTGTCCTGAACGTGACGGGAGGAATCCCGGTCCGAGCCACCGGTTCCCGCGGCCGCGTCGCGTGGCAGGGTGACATACACCGTCGTGCCGACGTTGGGTGCGCTCTCGATCCAGATGCGTCCGCCATGCGCCTCCACGATCCCGCGCGCGATCGGCAGGCCAAGCCCCGCGCCATGCCGCGGCGCCTGCGTTTTCGGTGACGCCTGATAGAAGCGATCGAAGACCTTCGAGAGCTGTGCGGGCGGGATTCCCTCGCCGGTGTCGTGCACCCGCAACTCCACCGCCGCCGCGTCCACGACCGCGCTCACGGTGACTCCGCCGCCCGCCGGGCTGAACTTCACCGCGTTGCCGATGACGTTCGACAACAGCTGCGTGATCCGGTCCGGGTCGACGTGCAGCGGAGGCAGCACCGCGGGTAGCGACGTCGTCAAGGTGAGGCCGCCCGCTTCGGCGAGCGGCCGCAGCGCTTCCACGCTGCGCCCGATCAGGGCGCCGAGGTCCACCGCTCGGCGCGAGACGACGAGGCGTCCCGCCTCGAGGCGCGTGATGTCGAGCAGGTCCTGAATCAACGCGTCGATCTGCTCCGCCGCCTGCTGGATCACCGCGACTCGCTCGCGGACGTCGTCGGGAAGCGCGCGTCCATCCGGGCCCTCCGTAATGCTCCGGGCGAGCATCTTGACTGCGTTCGCCGGGTTGCGCAGGTCGTGGGACACGATGCCCATCATGTCGTCGCGTGCCTTGATCGCCTGATGCAGAAGGTCCTCGGCCCGCTGTCGCGCGCTGATGTCCCGCAGCACGGCGGCGTAGATGTTCCGCCCTTCCACCTCGATCCGTTGGATCGCCGCCTCGGCGGGAAACTCCTCACCCGACTTTCGAAGGCCGCTGATCTGCTGTCGCTCGCCCATCAGCCGCGCGCGGCCATGGGCGGCCCCGAAGCCGCGCACGTGCCCACGGTGCGCCGCGCGATGGCGCAAGGGCAACAGTACTTCGAGGAACTCGCCCCCGACCTCGGCGGCCGCCCAGCCGAAGATGCGCTCCGCGCCTTCGTTGAAGAAGATGATGCGCTGTTCGTCGTCCACCGCGATCACCGCGTCGGCGGCAATGGCGAGCAGCCCCGAGAACAGCTCGGGCGGGAGGGTGCGGTTCATCGCCGCCCGATCGGCGGCAGTGATGGCGTCCTTCATGAAGTGAATATGGCGGTCGGCGCCCGCCGAGCCAGCGCTATCCGGCCTTCTCGAGAGCCGGTGCGTCGGCGCGCAGGCCGCGCTCGTCGCGGGCGATGCTCAGATAGTAGGCGAGGCCGGCGACGAGCGTTCCCGCCGCGGGCACGTAGAGCACGCGGAAGTCCAGCCACACGATGCTCACCGCGCCCAGCACGCCACCGGCGAGAAAGGCGCCCGTCATCACGCCCAGCACCCTCGCCTTCCAGCGCGAGAAGCGCCGATGGCGCAGCCAGTGCCCCACGATGACACCCAGGTCCGTCACCATGCCGGTGACGTGCGTCGTCCGCATCGCGAGCCCGTAGTAGCTCGAGCTCATCGCGTTCTGGATGCCGCAGGCGAAGGCGGCGAGCGGGACCCCAATGGCGATGCGGGCATTGAGGCAGCCCCCGGCTGCCGCGAGCGCGGCACCCTGCACCAGCAGCACGACACCGTATCGGCGTCCTGGGAGCGCCGTATGCCGACCGACGATGACGCCGCTCACCACGCTGCCGACGAAGAATGCGGCGATGATCGTCAGCGCACCCAGCGTCTCCGGCAGCGGCCGCGACGCCATCGCGACGCCGAGGTGCGACACCGCACCCGACATATGGCTGACCGGCACCTGGAAGAAGCTCAACAGCACCGCATTCACGAAGCCGGCGCTGCCGGCCAACAGCGTGCCTCCGGCGAGGAGCCGGCCGTGGGGAAGCGACGCGATCGGTGCGCGGTGGCGACGGTAGGGCATGCACGCGGGTGACGAGGGGCCCGGGCTCGGCGCAACCCCGTCCCGCGCCCGAAGGCTAGGCAGGCAAGACCGCCGGCTGTGTCAGGAGTTGTCCTCATCCGGCGTCGGGAGGCACCGTCCGGAATATCCAGCACGCGCCCGACAGAGCCGGCGGCCACCAGCCCAGACATTTCTCGTGTCCTCCCAACCCACGACACGAGAGAGATATGCCGACCGATACGAAAGGCGCCGACCTGCTCCACTCGCTCGCGCAAACCACAACCTCCCGCCGTACCTTCCTGCGCACGGCGTCGCTGAGCGCGGTCGGCGCGGGCGCGCTCGTCGCCTGCAACAAGGCATCGGGGGAGGCGCCGGTCCAGGGCGCGACGACGGCCCGCTCGTCAGCGACGGCTGCCGGCGCCACCGGCGGCACGATGGGCGCGCACGACACGTCGCACAACGCCGTCGCGCCGTCGCCCGCCGCGCAGGCCGACGCGATGGACGCCATGCACGAGAAGGGGATCAAGGCCTTCCCCGCCAGGACGGAGGGCAAGGGCAACCAGCTCCTTCAGCCGCGCATCGAGAAGGGCGTCAAGGTCTACGACCTCACGGCGAAGGTGGTGCCGTGGGAGGTCGAGCCCGGCCGGCGCGTCGAGGCCTGGACCTACAACGGCGTCGTCCCCGCGCCGCAGATCCGCGTGCGTGAGGGCGACCGCGTGCGCGTCGTCCTCAGGAACGAGCTCCCCGAATCCACCGCCATCCACTTCCACGGGCTCGAGCTGCCGAACGACCAGGACGGCGTCCCCTTCATCACCCAGCCCCCCGTGAAGCCGGGCCAGACGTACACCTACGAGTTCACGGTGCCGAACGCCGGTTCGCACATGTACCACTCGCACCACAACTCGGCGAAGCAGGTCGGGCTGGGGCTGCTCGGCGCCTTCATCGTCGAGCCGAAGCGGCCGGCGGCGATCGAGAAGGTCGACGTCGACCACGTGATGATCCTCAACGACGGCGCCCACGGCTACACCTTCAACGGCAAGAGCTTCCCCGCGACGGAGCCGATCGTCGCCAGGCTCGGCCAGAAGCTCCGCATCCGCTACATGAACGAGGGGATGATGATCCACCCGATGCACCTGCACGGGATGCATCAGACGGTCATCGCCAAGGATGGCTGGATGCAGCCTGCTCCCTGGAAGTGCGACACCCTCAACATCGCGCCGGGCGAGCGGTGGGACGTCGTCGTCAACTGCACCAACCCCGGCACCTGGGCCTTCCACTGCCACATCCTCCCGCACGCCGAGAGCGACCACGGGATGTTCGGGATGGTGACGGCCCTGGTCGTGGAGAAGTAGGATGCAGCAGATTCCGACCGTGGATGGAGTGGCGCCTGCCCGCGGCGCCGCCGCTCCCGCACCCAGCCCCTGGCCCGCCGCGCGCATGCCGAAGCGCACTCCGCCCGAAGTCATCCGCGTCGTTCTCGCCGACGACCATCTCGTGGTACGCGCCGGACTCAAGGCGCTCCTCGGCGCGACGAAGGACATCGAGGTCGTCGCCGAGGCGACCAATGGCCGCGACGCGCTGGCGCTGATCGAGCGGCTGCGGCCCGAGGTCGCGGTGCTCGACCTCGACATGCCGCAGATGGACGGCCTGACGGCGACGAAGGCGCTCGTCGCCTCGCAGTCCGCCACGCGAGTGCTGATTCTCACGATGCACACCGAGGACGAGTACCTCGTGAATCTGCTGGAGGCTGGTGCGGCGGGCTATCTCGTCAAGAACGCCGCCGATCGCGAGCTGGCGGACGCCATTCGCGCCGTCGCATCGGGCGACGTCTACGTGCAACCCTCTGCGTCACGCGCTCTGGCGCGCGCGATGTCCCGGAAATCGGAGCATGCCGAGGAGCGCGAGCGCTATCAGCAGCTCAGCGAGCGGGAGCGGGACGTCCTCGTGCTCGTCGCCGGGGGTTACTCCGCCTCCGAGATCGGGGAGAAGCTATTCATCAGCCCGAAGACGGTGGAGACGTACAAGCAGCGGATCTCCGAGAAGCTCGGCCTCTCGCATCGCGCCGACTACGTGCAGCTCTGTCTCCGCCTCGGCCTTCTTCAGGCGCAGTGAGGTGGCCATGAAGAGCCTGCAGCCCGTATTCCGTGCCCTGACCGACACGGAGTCGCGCGCGGTGCTGGCGCGGCATCACGTCGGTCGGATCGCGTACTCCCTGCACGATCGCGTCGACATCGAGCCGGTGCACTACACCTACGACGGCGGCTGGATCTTCGGCCGCACGAGCGTCGGCGCCAAGCTGGCGACGCTCGCCCACCGCCCCTGGTGCGCCTTCGAGGTCGACGAGGTCCGGGGACTGTTCGACTGGACGAGCGCGGTCGTGAAGGGAAGCTTCCACCTGCTCGATCCCGAACGTGGCTCGGCGGACGTGTTCGGCCGTGCGCTGGAGCTGTTGTCGACGCTCGTGCCCGACACCTTCACCTCCCACGATCCGGTACCACACCGATCGATCCTCTTCGGGATCCACGTCGACGAGATCAGCGGCCGCGCAGCCTCGACCAGCGAGCGGTAGTCGCCTACCGCCAGCGCAGCGTCGCGACCCCGGTCCCGGGAACTCGCGACTCGATCCATCGCGTCCCGTCACGAACGACGAACGTTGCCGCCGTTGCCGCCGAGTTGGCCACGATGAGGACCTTTGAGGCGTCGACGTTCCGGAAGGCGACCGTTTCCAGCCCGGCGACGCCGGTGCTGGACGCGATGCGACGCGCGCCTGATCGCACGAACCGGCTCGCGTGCGCGAGCGCGTAATACTCCTCGTTCCGAGTCACCGCGCCCGAGCGTGAGTCGATCGTCAGCACCCCACGGCAGTTGCCGCACCCACCGAGATGTGGTCCGCCGCGCCCGTCGAGGGCGAGGTTCCAGAGGGCGACGCCGCGGGCGCCGGTGCGCACGGTGCCGATGATCAGCGTCCGCACGCTCCACAGCAGGTTGTCGCTGAACGTCGGCGCCCAGTCACCGCCGGAGCACTCGGTGAAGTAGACGTCCTTGTCGGGGTGCTTGGCGCGCACCGTCTCCTGTGCGCTGACGTCGCCGCCATAGCAGTGCCAGGCGACGCCGCTCACGTATCGCCGCGCGGCGCTGTCGGCCAGCACCGCGAGTGGCTCCTCCGGGTGGTCCCAGTTGTGGTCCCAGTCGAGGATGGTCGTCGCGATGCCGGCCTGTGCGAAGCGGGGCCCGAGGTGGCGGCCGATCAGCTCCGCCCGTGTGGCGGCGTCGAGACGCATCCCGGGATAGTCCGCGGGCTCGAAGGCGGGCTCGTTCTGCACCGTGACGGCGAATACCGGAATGCCCTCCGCGGCATACGCCCGCACGAAGCGCACGAAGTAGTCCGCGAAGGGCGCGAAAGCGTCGCGACGCAGCGTGCCCTGGATCAGGCTGCCGGTCGACTTCATCCACGCCGGCGCGCTCCACGGCGAGGCCACGATCCTCAATTCGGAATTGATCGCGAGCGCACGGCGGAGCAGCGGCAGCCGGTCCGCACGGTCGGCGTCGATGCTGAAGTGCGCGAGGGCGGTGTCGCGAGCACCGGCGGGGACGTCGTCGTAGCTGTAGTGTCGCGTGGAGAAGTCCGACGCGCCCATCGGCACGCGCACGAAGCTCAGGCCGATACCGGGCTCCGGGCCGAAGAGCTCGCGCAGAATCGTGTCACGCTGCGCGGACGGCAGTCGACCGAGCAGCAGCGCCGACGCATCGGTCAACGCCGCGCCGAATCCGACGATCGACTGGTATGTGGTCGTCTCGTCGACGTCGATGACGGCCTGTGCGCTCGCCGCGCCCATGTGGATGGGCAGGTCCGGCTCGCGCGCGAGCAGGCGGGATCGCTCGCCGGTGGTGACCCACAGCTCGGCGACGGGGGCGCTCTCCGCTCGGCGGCTGCGCGTGGCGCAGCCGCCGGCGAGGATCAAGAGAGCGAGCGCGAGTCGGCGGCCCATCGCGCGCTCAGGATACTACCGATGGGGCATCCGCGGGAAGGTCGGCTGCCCGCCCTGCTGACATCCCGTAGCGGCGACGCGCGTTCCAGGCGATTTTTCGCACGCACCGGGCAGGTGGCAGAGTGGTTGATTGCTCCAGTCTTGAAAACTGGCGTACCGGCAACGGTACCGTGGGTTCGAATCCCACCCTGCCCGCTTTCCAGCCACCTCGCGCGTAATCAGTGCAGCGGCGACCCCGGGCTCGCTGCCCGTCATCGGTGTCCGGGCTCATCGATCAACGCCCACAAGAGCTGCATCCGCAGATCGGCCGCGTCGAGCGACGATCGCGGCGTGAGCACCGCCATGGCGGCTCGTGCACCGCGCACATCGCCCGTCTTGAGCGCGGCGACCACCGCGCCGGTGCGCAGCAGGTCCGGCGGCAGCCAATCGTCTCCACGACGCGCCGCATCGATCAGCGGCACGGACGCCCGCGCGACCGCGACGTGATCGTAGCCCGCCATCCCACGCAGGAAGGCGATCGCCGCGCGGGCCTGCACAGGCGGGGACTGCCGCGCCAGTACACGCTCCGCCGCCGCGAACAGCGCCGTGTCGACCACTCCCGTCGCGCCGCCGGAGCGCAGCTCCTCCGCCTCCCGCACGCGCTCCACCCACAGATGCCACTCCACCGGGGCTTCTGCAGCGGTGAGCAGCCGCTCGGCGGCCCGCACCCGCTCCGCGGCGGCATGATCGGCCGTGCGTGCACCATCGAAGCGCTGGCTGTCCAGACGAGCGCCGAGCTCCATCGCTTGCAGACGCGCCACGCCGGGCACCGGTGCGGCCGGCGTCGTCCCTCGGGGAAACCGCCGGTCCTCGAGGAGCGGCGCCAACGCGAACCGTTCGCTCGACAGGGCGAGGAAGCCGCGCGCACTCGCCTTCAGGTAACGTGCACGCTCCGCCCCAAGATCCAGTACCGGTCGGAAGTCCGAGTTCGCCGACCCACCGCGCACGACGGGCGCGAGCGTCGCCGCGTCGGCGATGTGCAGCGCGTCGAGCATCGACGGCGTCAGCGGCAGCACGCGGCGGAGATCCGCCGCGACCGCCGGAAGCGCGAACACCGACCAGTCGGGCGCGGGAAGGCGTGCCTGGTTCGTCGCGACGATCAGGACGTCCGTGTTCCCCACCGCATATAGCGCGTAGTCGGGAAAGTTCTCCGCCACCGCCCGCACCACGCTGAGCACGAGCGGATCGTCGATCTCGGTCAGATGCAACCACTGGCCGAACACGCCACCCGGGGAGAGAAACCGCCGGACGTGCGCGTAGAACTCCGTCGTGAACAGGCCCGAGACTCCGGCAACCCAGGGGTTCGACGGCTCCGAGAGGATCAGGTCGAACTGCCGGTCGTGGGACGCGAAGTAGGCGCGCGCATCCTCGATCGCCTGCTCGGACCGCGGGTCGTCGAACACCCGCCGGTTCGCCGGATAAAAAAGTCGCGACGCGCGCAGCATCTCCGGCTCGATCTCGATCGTCACCACCTTCGTCAGCCGCGGATCGCCGAGCAGGGCGTGCGTCGACATTCCCGAGCCCTGCCCCACCACCGCCGCGACACGGGCGTCCGGCGCATGCGCGAGCGTCACGAGCGGCAGCAGCAGCTGCGTCGATGCATCCAGCGTGAACGGCGCCGGCGTGCTCGCCGCCGTGAACCACTCGGCGCCGAGCGACGCGTCCGGCTTGCCGTTGGTGGCGAGCGACAACCCGCCGTTCCCGGCGATGCGACGCACGCTCACCGTCGCCGTGCGGCCGTCGGCGTAGAAGAGCACGTCGGGCTTCGCCGGCTTCCGGATCGCACCGTAGCGGTACACGCCGCTCGTCATCGCCACGCGGTCCAGCCGCGTCGAGGCGGCGATCGTCACGAGCACCGCGGCCGCGGCGAGCGGTGGCAGCCACCGTCGGATCCGGTACGGATCGCGTGCGCCCCGCCGCTCGGCGGTGAGCAGCCAGATCCCCAGGCCGATGTCGATCGCGGCGCCGGCGACGATCATTCCCTCGAGGCCGAGCACCGGCAGCAGGACGAGCGCCGCGAGCGCGACGCCGACGATCGACCCGAGGGTGTTCACGCCATACACCCGGCCGAGCGCCCGCTCTCCTTCGGCACCCCGGAGCAGGAAGCGCGTGATCAGCGGCAGCGTCATCCCCGCGCATACGGTGGCCGGAAGCATCACGGCGAGACAGAGCGCGTAGCGCGCGAGGCTGAAGCCGACGTAGCCGGCGGGCTCGCGCGTGAAGGCCGCCATGAACGCCGCCATCCAATCGAAGCTTCGGGCGTACACTGGTAGCGTCGCCACGGCGAGCGCGCCCATCGCCAGCTGTACGTGCGCGAGCTGCTGCAGCGTGCGCCGCTCCGCGCCGTTGCGCCGCCGGATGACGAACGCCCCGGTCGCGAGCCCGAGGATGAACGCCGACAGCATCAGCTCGAAGGAGTGCGTCGCTGAGCCCAGCACCAGCGACAGCATCCGGATCCAGCCGATCTCGTAGACGAAGGAGGAGACCGCGGTCCCGAAGCTCACGGCCAGCATCAGCCGGACGAGCGTCGTCGGCAGCGCGGCGTCGCCGACCGCGCGGCGCACTGCAGTCTCGGGATCCTCGGTCGTCGCGATGCGCGGCGCGCTGGCCGGCTCGCGGCGCGAGATGACGGAAGCGGCGGCGGCGACGAGCAGGTTCGCGCTCGCCGCGGCCGCCAGCGTCCCCGGCATCCCGAACCGGGCGAGCAGCGCGAAACCCGCCACGAGCACCCCGGCCGCGGCGCCGAGCGAGTTGGCGAAATACAGCAGCGCGATCGTGTGCCCCGCGCGCTCCGGCACACGCCGCAGCGCACCGGCCGCCATGAGCGGAAAGGTCGCGCCGAGCAGCACGGACTGCGGCAGGATCAGCAGCGCGGCGATCGCCCACTTCGCCACGACGTGAAGCACGCCCGGACCCAGCGCCGGGAACAGCGCGTCGTACGCGTGGCCCGTGCTCCAGACGAAGGCGCCGTGAAAGAGCAGGCCGAACACGCCCACCGCGAGCTCCACCGCCGCATACCATCGCAGCGGACGCCGCACCCGCTCGGCGCGCCGGCCCACGGCGAGCGCCCCGATCGACATCCCGCCGAGGAAGATCACCAGCACCAGCACCTGGGCGTAGGCGCCGTGGCCGACGAACAGCCCGAGGTAGCGCGCCCAGATGGACTCGTAGACGAGCCCCGCCGCCCCGGACAGGACGAAGATGAGGCAGAGGACGATGAGCATCAGGGCTCGGACTGTCGTCGTCGGGCCGCCGTCACGCCAGCCCCGCCGGCCACGCGTCGGGTTGCTCCGGTCCCGCGCCAGCGGTTACATTCCGCGCTGGCCGCACCACGCGCGCCGCTTAGGGAGAGATGGCCGAGAGGCTGAAGGCACCGGTTTGCTAAACCGGCATAGGGGGTCAACCTCTATCGAGGGTTCGAATCCCTCTCTCTCCGCTCCGAGGGCCCGTCGCAGCCGCGGCGGGCCTTCGTGCATTCTTCCTCGCGCCGACTCCCATGGCTGCCACCGTACCGCGCCTCCGCTTCGCCCCCTCCCCCACCGGCTACCTCCACGTCGGCGGCGCCCGCACGGCCCTGTTCAACTGGCTGTACGCGAAGAAGTTCGGCGGCCAATTCCTCCTTCGCATCGAGGACACCGACAAGGCGCGGTCCACCGACGAGAGCACTCGGGCGATCTTCGAGGGGCTCACCTGGCTCGGCCTGCACTGGGATGAGGACGTCGTCTACCAGGGGGCGAACGTCGAGCGCAACCGCGACGATGCCTATCGCATGCTCGCCAACGACACCGCCTACCGCTGCTTCTGCACCCAGGCGGAGCTGGCCGAGCGTCGCGCGGCCGCCGAGGCGCGCGGTGAGAGCTTCCGCTACGACCGCCGCTGCGACCGGCTCGATCGAGCCGAGATCGACCGCCGCGTGGCGGATGGCGTCCCTTTCACCCTGCGCTTTCGCGTCCCCGAGGGGAGCACCTCGTGGGACGATCTCGTGCACGGCGAGATCGCCTTCCCGAACAAGGACATCGAGGACTTCATCATCCTCCGCACCGACGGGACGCCGATCTACAACATGGCCGTCGTGAGCGACGACATCTTCATGCGCATCACGCTCGTGATGCGCGGCGACGACCACATCTCCAACACACCCAAGCAGATCCTCCTCTACCGCGCCCTCGGCGCCGAGCTGCCCACCTTCGCGCACCTGCCGATGATTCACGGGCTGGACGGCAAGAAGCTGAGCAAGCGCCACGGCGCGACCGCGGTGGGCGACTATCAGCACCTCGGCATCCTGCCGGGCGCGATGCTCAACTTCCTCGCGCTGCTCGGCTGGTCGCCCGGACACGACATCGAGGTGATGACGCTCGCCCGGATGGTGGAGCTGTTCGACACCGAGGGGCTCCAGAAGAAGGCTGCCATCTTCGACCCGAAAAAGCTGGAGTGGATGAACGGGCAGCACCTGAGCCTGATGCCGGCGGCGGAGCTGGCCACGATCGTGACGCCGGCGCTCGAGGCCGCGGGGCTCGCGACCGCGGCCGATCTCGCCGCCCGCCGTGATTGGTATCTCGCCCTCCTCGAGCTGCTCAAGGTGCGCGCACGCACCACGGACGACATCGTCCGGCAGGCAGCCCCCTATCTCGCCGACGCCATCACGTACGACGCGGAGGCCGAGGCGAAGCAGTGGAAGGATCGGCCGGGGACGGCGAAGCTCCTCGGCGAGGTGCGCCGCGCCCTCGCGTCGCTGGGCGCCTGGGAGCCGGCCGCCATGGAGGAGGCGCTGCGGTCGCTGGCGGAGCGGATGGGCTTCGGCGACAAGGCCGGGAAGATCTTCCAGCCCCTCCGAGTGGCGCTCACCGGGCTGGGGGTGAGCCCGGGGATCTTCGACGTGCTGGTGATGCTGGGCCGCGACCGGGCGCTCGGTCGGATCGACTCGGCGGTTCGGAGGCTGGCGGGGCCAGCCGTCTAAGTGTATGGTTCCATACAAAACGATGGTTGCGGGTTTTTATCTTGGCGCTACATTAGCCGCAAGTTGCAGCAATCGGGTCAGTCACACCGACGCCCGGCTGACGTGACTGATGCCGGTGAGGATGCATGACGGAGCCGCTCACTCCCCTGGAGCGACGGGTATACCACTACCTGATCGACTTCCTGGCGGAGAACACCTACCAGCCCAGCATCCGCGAGATCGCGAAGAAGTTTCGCATCAAGTCGACGAAGACGGTCTCCGACCTTCTCGCCTCGCTCTCGCAGAAGGGCTTCATCGAACGCGACCAGTCGCGTTCGCGCGGCGTGCGCATCGTCGGCCACGGTGGCCAGGCCAGCACGCAGCCGGTGCCGTACTACGGACGAGTGCACGCCGGTGAGCCTGCTCTGATCCCGGATCACCGCCTCGGCTATCTCACGATGGACCGGCGGTTCCTCCCGACCGACGACGTTTTCTTCCTGCGGATCAAGGGCGAGTCCATGATCGGCCGCGGGATCTTCGACAGCGACTACGTGCTGGTGTCGCCCTCCACGCGCGCCAAGGATGGCGACATCGTCGCCGCGCGGCTCGGAGAGGACGCGACGATCAAGACGCTCACCCACCGCGGGGCGACGGTGGTCCTCCAGCCGGCCAACGACGCCGAGCGCCCGATCGAGGTCGGCCCGCGCGACGACTTCGCGGTGCTGGGCGTGGTCTGCGGGGTCTTCCGCCCTTTTATGGAAACGATCGTCCAACCGACCCTTCCCGTGTCGGCTGAGACAGCGGAGCTGGTCAGCTGAGTTCACGATGAAACGGTGAACGGTCATCGTGACCCGTGAACCGCGAACCGTAAAGGCGTCGAAGCGTCAGAAAGCGGAAGGGCACACCGGACGGAATTCGGTGTGCCCTTCGTCGTTACGGATCACGGATCATCGTTCACCGTTCACGAGCCAGTCTTTCCCTCGGCGACCAGCTTCTCCCGCCGCTCCCGATCCTTTCGCTCGCGGATCCGCTTCACGGCGCTCTTGAACTCGATGTCGTGGTACTGCGACTCCGCGTGCTCGAGCACCTCGCCGCGGCGCGTCGTCACGAGGCGATCGGCGATCGTCTCGCCCGGATTCCCCTGGATGTGCAGCGGAAGCGCCGCAAGCACGGCGCTCGGGATGCTGAACTTGCCGAGGTAGATGTTGTTGCCGTCGAGCCCCCACTTCTTGCCGTTGCGCTCGAAGGTCCAATCGCCCGGCTTGCGTCCCGCCTGCGCCGCCGCCTTCGCCACGGAGTCGTTGTAGGCGAAGATCATCGCCTTGATCGTGCTGTCCACCCGCTGGCCGTGGGTCTTCGGCACCGGGTCGAACTCGTGCGCGCCCGCCGCGAGGCGCGGATCCGGGTCGGCGGGAACGATGCCCGTCGCCGGCCCGACCCCACCGCCCACGCCCCGCCCTCCCGCTTCGCCGCCCGGCGTGCCACCCACCGGCTGCGGGGCGGGGACGATCGACGTCGGCACGCTAGCCGGCGCGACGAGTCCGCGATGCGGTGTGTTCGCCCTGGCCGGCGCACCCTGCGCCGTGCCGCCGAGCGCGCCCCCACCCGGTGCGACGCGGACGTAGGTGATCTTCTCGGCGGGCGGTGGCACGGGCCGTGGACCGCGGCCGAACTCGTAGTGGAAGGCGAGGTTCGCCAGCACGACCGCGAGCGCCGCATGCACGGCGACTGACAGGACGAGCGACCCGGAGGGACGGCGGCGCGGCATCATCGCGTCGCCTCCACCGCCGCCATCGACGTCAGCAGCCGGCCCGCGCGCTGCGCCGCCTCGGCGATCCGCTGCGGCGAGGTGATGAACGAGATCCGGAAGAAGCCCTCGCCACCCCGCCCGAACGACGAGCCGGCCATGACGACCACGCCCTCTTCCTCGAGGAGGCGATCCGCGAAGAGCGCCGACGGCACCCCGTCGGGGAGGCGGATCCAGAGATACATCGTGGCGCAGGGGACGTCGCACTCGAAGCCGGCGCGGCGGAACGCCGCCACCGCCGCGTCGCGCCGCTCCTTGAACACCGCCACGTTGCCCGGCACGAACTCGCTCCAGCTGTTCAGCGCCGCGACCCCCGCCGCCTGGATCGCCATGAACTGGCCGGTGTCGACGAAGGACTTCACCTTCGCCAGCGTCGAGGCGACCTCGGGGCGGGACACCGCCCAGCCGCACCGCCAGCCCGTCATGTTGTAGGTCTTCGACAGCGAGTGGAACTCGATCGCCACCTCGCGCGCGCCCTCGATCTCGAAGATGCTGGGCGGCACGTAGCCGTCGAAGGCGAGCTCGCTGTACGCGTTGTCGTAGACGAGTAGAATGTCGCGCTCACGGCACACCCGCACCACCCGCTCGAGATACTCCACCGGCGCGACCGCGGCCGTCGGATTGTTCGGGTAGTTGAGGTAGAGGATGCGCGTGCGGCGCAGGACGTCCGCCGGGATCTCGTCCAGCTCGACGAGAAAGTTCGTGCGCGGGCGCAGCGCGTAGCGGTACGGCTCACCCCCGCCGAGCAGCGTCCCACCCTGATACGAGTTGTAGCCCGGCTCCGGGATGATCCCCACCGCGCCCGCCTCCATGTACGCGAGCGCGAGATGCGAGATCCCCTCCTTCGATCCGATGAGGGGCACGATCTCCGTCATCGGGTCGAAGCGCACGCCGAAGCGCCGCTGCATCCAGGCGCTCACCGCTTCGCGGTAGGGCACGTAACCCATGCCGAAGCCGTAGCGGCCGAGGGTGGGCTCGCGAATCGCCGTCGCCATGCGCTCCACCGCCGCGCGGGGCGGATCGAGATCCGCGTCGCCGGCGCCGAGGTCGATCACGTCGACGCCGCGCTCGATCAGCTCCCGCTTCTTCTGCGGGATCCGGGCGAGCGGATACTCGGGGAGCGTGGCGAAGCGTGAGGCGAACGGCGGCACTAGTCGCTGGTGACAGGGTTGCTGACACGGCTCACGCCGGCGATCTCCACTTCTACCACGTCGCCGGGGGCAAGGGTCCCGACCCCCTCCGGCGTACCCGTGAGCACGAGGTCGCCAGGCTCCAGCGTCATCACCGCCGAGATATACACGAGCACGGTGGGAATGTCGAACACCATCTCCGTCCCGCGGCCCTGCTGTCGGACCTCCCCATTGACCCGAGTGGTCACCGAGAGCGATGCCAGATCCGCGGGAGGCTTCCCGACGTCGCCGACGGCGCAAAAGGTGTCGAATCCCTTGGCACGCGTCCACTGCGAGTCCGACTTCTGGAGATCGCGGGCGGTCACGTCGTTCGCCGCCACGATCCCCGCCACCGCCCGGAGGGCCTCGTCCCCGCTGGCCTTGTGCAGCCGCGCGCCGAGGACGACGCCGATCTCCCCTTCGTACTCCACCCGCTTCGACACCGTTGGCAGGCGGATGGATTCCCCGCTCCGGATGAGGCTGGAGGGGGGCTTGAGGAAGATCAGCGGCTCCTTGGGGACGTCGTTGCCGAGCTCCTTGGCATGCGCGACGTAGTTCCGTCCCACGCAGACGATCTTCGACGGGGTCAGAGTGGCCATGGCGTAAGATAGTCGTGAACCGT
>JABFYH010000104.1 GCA_013361335.1 Gemmatimonadaceae bacterium
TGATGCCCACCCTGCACCCGACCGCCTTCATCCACGCCTCGGCTCACGTGATCGGCGACGTCACCCTCGGCGCCCGCGTCAGTGTGTGGCCGACGGCCGTCATCCGTGGCGACACGGCGCCCATCGTCATCGGCGAGGACTCCAACGTCCAGGACGGCGCCGTGCTCCACGTCGACCACGGCGTGCCGTGCACCATCGGGCGGCGTGTCGCGATCGGGCATCGCGCCGTCGTGCACGGCGCCACGGTGCACGACGACTGCCTCATCGGCATCGGCGCCATCGTGCTCAATCGCGTCGTCGTCGGCAGCGGGTCGATCGTCGGGGCCGGCGCCGTATGCACCGAAGGGATGGAGATCCCGCCCAACTCGCTCGTCATCGGCGTGCCCGCCAAGGTGCGACGCGAGACCACCGATGCAGAGCGAGCGCGGATCGCGCGGACCGTGGCGGCGTATCTCGCGCTCCAGACCGAGCACCGCGCCGGACGATTCCCGCCCGCCGGCTGAACCGTCGACGAACGCCGCGCGTCGCGACCCCGCGGTGTGGGCGCGCCCGAAGCTTGCGCGACCACCGCGATGGACGGCGAGGCGGAGGCGAGAGCCTCCCCCAGAGCGCGGATACCAGCGAGTGCAGCGCCATCGCCGCCGTCATCGACAGCCACATGCCGAGCACCGACGCCGCGGCGGCGGGCCAGCTTGCCCCGCCGCCGGACATCGCCATGTCGCCCATCAGCGCGCCCCGTACTCGTCGTGCCGGCGCCACCACACGCCCTGCTCGTTCCGCCCCAGCGGCGCATGGTCCAGCCACTGGTACATCCCCCACAGGCCGTCCACGCCGCGGGCGTACGACGAGTAGGTGTGGTAGACGACGCCGTCCTGCAGCACGAACGCGCTCACGCCCGGCCGCTCCCGCGTGTACGTCGGCACGTCGGTGCCGGTCGTCTCGGCCAGCAGCCCCACCGGCCCCTCGCTGCCGCGCAGCTTCCACTCCTGCATCGTCTTTCCCGCGAGCGTGGTCTTCACGGGCGGCTCGCGCCGGTAGTTGTATTCGATCCCCTCGCGCTGCTGTTCGGCCGTGAACGCCGCGCTGTAGTCGAAGTTGAAGTCGCCGCCGAACGACGACGCCCAGGGGAATGTCCACCCCATCCGCTTCCGGTACGCCAGCAGCTTCGCCAGCGGCGCGCGCGACACCGCCGACAGCGTGACGTCGTGGTTCGCCAGGTGGACGGCGATGCCGTCGAAGCCGTCGGCGATGCTCGAGCACGACGGACACCCCGCCGTGTAATCGGGCCCGAACATGAAATGATAGACGAGGAGCTGCGAGCGCCCGCGGAACAGATCCGCCAGCGACGCGATTCCTTCCTCGGTCTCGAACCGGTACCCCTTGTCGACCCGCACCCATGGCAGCTCTTGCCGCCGCCGCGCCAGCTCGTCGCTGCGCCGCGTATGCTCCTTCTCCGCCGCGAGCAGGTCGAGCCTCGCCGCCAGCCACTCGTCACGTGTTCCGATCGCATGCGTCGTCATCGTGCGTTCTCCCTGTTGGTCGTGTGGTGATGTCCGTACTGTTCCCACAGAAACAGACTTACCGCGGGGAGAACGAAGGGTGGGAGTGACAAGTGTGGCGGGATTCCGATGGACTCGTTGATCACGGCCGCCGCGCGTGCGCTGGCATCCGGTGACCCACTCGGCGCGCTGAAGCGGGTCGCGCTGCGCGACGACGCTCCCGCCCTCGCGCTCCGCGGCATCGCGATGGCGCAGCTCGGCGACCTCCCGCGCGCGAAGCTCCTCCTCCGTCGTGCCGTCCGCGCCTTCGGTCCGCACGAGGCCATCGCGCGGGCGCGCTGCGTGGTCGCCGAGGCGGAGATCGCTCTCGTCTCGCGCGACCTCGGCTGGCCCGCGAAGTCCCTCGACTCGGCGCGCGCGACCCTCGACGCGCACGGCGATCGTGCGAACGCCGCGCACGCCCGCTACCTCGCCATCCGCCGTCTCTTGTTGATCGGCCGTGTCGACGAGGCCGAACGGATGCTCGAGACGCTCGACCCCGCGCTGCTGTCGCCCGCGGCGCGGACGACGCACGAGCTGGTGGTGGCGGGGATCGCCATGCGTCGCATCCGGACGACGCCCGCGCGCGCCGCACTGCAACGAGCAGCGCGTGCCGCCCGTGAGGCCGGCATCCCCGCGCTGACCGCGGAGGTGGAGAGCGCGTCGCGCGCGCTGGATGCACCGGCCGCGCGCCTGATCGCGAGCGGCGAGGAGCGCCCGCTCGTGCTCGACGAGGTGGAAGCGGTGCTCGCGTCGGGTGCGCTCGTCGTCGACGCCTGTCGGCATCTGGTGCGCCACGGAGACACCGTCGTGTCGCTCGCCACCCGCCCCGTGCTCTTCGCGCTCGTTCGCGCCCTCGCCGAAGCGTGGCCGGCCGACGTGTCACGGGAGGTGCTGCTCGCGCGGGCGTTCGGGGCGAAGTTCACCGACGAGTCGCATCGCGCGCGGCTGCGCGTCGAGATCGGGCGGCTGCGCGCCGCGTTGCGGGCATTCACTGCGGTGACCGCGACGAAGCGCGGCTTCGCGCTCGCGCCGCGCGGTGAGCGCGACGTCGTCGTGATCGCGTGGCCGGTCGAGGAGCAGCATGCGGCGGTGCTCGCGCTGCTGGCCGACGGCGAGTCCTGGTCGAGCTCCGCGCTCGCGCTCGCACTCGGCGCGAGCCAGCGCACGGTGCAGCGCGCCCTGGACTCGCTTGCCGCGGCGGCCAGGGTGCAGGCCTTCGGCCGCGGCCGAGCGCGTCGGTGGATGACGCCGCCGATGCCCGGATTCACGACGATCTTGTTACTCCCCGGTCCTCTCCCGATCGAGTAGGATCGGGTCATGACGACGCGACGAGCAGCGGCGGAGATCATTCGCGAGTACGGCCCCTTTCCCGGGGTCGAGCAGGTGGGCGGCGTCTCGTTCGACGGCCGGCACGTCTGGCTCGCGGCGGGAGACATGCTACAGGCCATGGATCCCGCGAGCGGGGCGACGGTGCGCTCGCTCGACGTGCACGCCCACGCCGGCACGGCGTACGACGGCCGACATCTGTATCAGCTCGCCGAGGATCGCATCCAGAAAGTCGATCCGCGGACGGGGCAGGTGCTCTCGACGATCCCGGCGCCGGGCGGCGGCGGCGACTCGGGGCTCGCGTGGGCCGAGGGGACGCTGTGGGTGGGAGAGTATAGAAGCCGGAAGATTCATCAGATCGATCCGGACACCGGTGCGGTGCTGCGCTCGATCGAGTCGAACCGCTTCGTCACCGGCGTGACGTGGGTGGACGGCGAGCTATGGCACGGCACCTCGGAGGGTGGTGAGAGCGAGGTGCGGCGGATCGATCCCGCGACGGGGGAGGTTCTGGAGCAGCTCGACATGCCGGCCGGCGTGATCGTGTCGGGACTCGAGTCCGATGGCGGCGATCGATTCTTCGCTGGTGGTGGCAGGACAGGAATGGTCCGGGCCATCCGTCGCCCCCGCGGCAAGCGCTAACGGTCTTTGGTTCAGATCATTTGGTTCCGCATTC
>JABFYH010000182.1 GCA_013361335.1 Gemmatimonadaceae bacterium
CATCTCCGCCGCCGAGACGCTCGCCGAGCTGGTGGATCGCATCCCGGACGAGGTGCCGGCGATCCTGAAGATGAACGTGTCCGATCCGGGCCGCTTCGCCGACCTGGCGGCGACGAACATGAACTTCCGCATCTCGGACAAGGACGAGGTGCTCCAGCGGCTCGACGTCGGACAGCGGCTTCGCTTCATCCTCAACCGCTTGGAGCGCGAGGTGTCGCGCGCCCGCGTGATGGAGGACGTGAAGCGCCAGACCGAGATCAAGATCGAGCAGCACCAGCGCGAGTTCTACCTGCGCCAGCAGCTCCGGGCCATCCAGGCGGAGCTCGGGGAAGCCGATCCGGGCGAGAAGGAAGCGGTGGAGCTGCTGCGCAAGATCGACGAAGCGAAGCTCCCCGAGCGCGTCGGCCAGGAAGCGCGCCGCGAGACCGAGCGGCTGCGGCAGCTGTCGCCGGCATCGAGCGAGTACCAGGTCATCCGCACGTATTTGGACTGGATTCTCGCCCTGCCGTGGAACAAGCGCAGCGGCGACGACGAGATCGCGCTCGCCAAGGTCGAGGAGGCGCTGGACAACAAGCACTACGGCCTGAGCGAGGCGAAGGAGCGCATCATCGAGTTCCTCGCCGTGCGCAAGCTGCGCGGCGGCGATCCGCACGGCCCGATTCTGTGCTTCGTCGGCCCCCCGGGCACGGGCAAGACCTCCCTCGGCGAGGCGATCGCCACCTCCATCGGGCGCGAGTTCTACCGCATCTCGGTGGGCGGCGTGCGCGACGAAGCGGAGATCCGCGGCCACCGGCGCACCTACGTCGGCGCGATGCCGGGCCTGCTCATCCAGGCGATGCGCCGGGTGCAGGTGAAGGATCCGGTATTGATGATCGACGAGATTGACAAGATGTCGGGCGGCGGACCGAGCGGAGACCCGACCGCGGCCATGCTCGAGGTGCTCGATCCCAGCCAGAACGACGAGTTCGTCGATCACTATCTGAATCTGCCCTTCGACCTGTCGGGCGCGCTGTTCATCTGCACCGCCAACAACCTGTTCGACATCCCCGCTCCGCTGCGCGACCGGATGGAGGTCATCCGCATCGCCGGCTACACGGTGGAGGAGAAGGTCGAGATCGCGTGGCGCTACCTGCTGCCGCGGCTTCTCGAGGAGCACGGCATCAGCGACAAGGACATCCAGTTCACCGACGAGTCGCTCTCGTTCATCTCGAACCGCTACTCGCGCGAGGCGGGACTGCGCAACTTCGAGCGCAACATCGCCGCGATCATGCGCAAGCGCGCGCGCAAGAAGGCGGAGGGCGAGGAGGGCGCGTGGGTGATCGACGCCGAGAAGGTCGAGGAGATCCTGGGCATCCCGCGCTACGCCGTGGAGTCGGCCGACACGGTGCCGGAGATCGGCGTCGTGACGGGGCTCGCCTGGACGGCGAGCGGTGGTGACCTGATGGTGATCGAAGCGCTGCGCATGCCGGGTCAGGGCCGGCTCACCGTGACCGGCCAGCTTGGCGACGTGATGCGCGAGAGCGTCGACGCGGCCTTCTCCTACGTGCGCTCCCGCGCCTCGGCGATCGGGATCCCCGACTCGGCGTTCAAGGAGTTCGACGTCCACGTGCACCTGCCCGCGGGCGCGATCCCCAAGGACGGGCCGAGCGCCGGGATCACTCTCACGCTCGCGATCGCCAGCGCGCTGTCGCAGCGTCCCGTGCGCCGCGACGTCGCGATGACCGGCGAGGTGACGCTGCGCGGCAAGGTGCTCGAGATCGGCGGCGTGAAGGAGAAGGTGTTGGCCGCGTACCGCGCCGGCCTCCGCCAGCTCATCATGCCGGTGTCGAACGAGAAGGATCTCCGCGACGTGCCGGACGAGGTGAAGAAGCAGGTCACCTTCAGCTTCGTCTCCACGATGGACGAGGTGCTGCGGCTGGCGCTGATGCAGCCCACCGAGGGCGACGCGCCACCCGACGAGCGGCCAGCGGCGGTCCCCGCGCCCCCGGAGTCCTACGCGACCCTGCCGATCACCAAGGAGCGGGAGCGAGAGGCAGAGGCAGCAGCGGCGCCGGTCAACGCGTCGTGACCTTGATGGCGGCGGCGTCGATGACGCCGCCGCTCATCGCATCGGGGAGATCGCTGTAGACGATCAGGGTGCGATCTCCCACCGGCCGCGCGACGATGCGCGTCGTGCGCCCCTTGCTGGCGAAGCGCACGCCACCCGGCACGGTCGCCTCACCGGCCCCGGTGCGCTTCGCCGTCGCGCGCGCCGCCATGTCGGAGAACTCCGCGGCCTCGAGCGCCGTATCCCAGAGCGACGCCCACACGATGCCGCGGCCGCCTGGTCCCTGCACCATCATGAACCGATCGCCGTCCCACCCCGTCGCGCCACGCGCCGCGTCCTGCTCGTCGCGGATGTGCTGGTACAGAAAGAGCCGCGTCCCGAACTCGCCCATCGTGTTCTCGTAGGTCTTGGTCGCGCCGCGCGGCGCGGGGAGCGTCACGACGCTGGGCTCGTCCGGCGGCGTGCCGAAGTACGCCGCCGTGTGCAGCACCTGCTCCGTCGACCGCGGCATGGCCGCCAGCGGGCTCGCCTTGCCACGCCGCTCGGCGAACCGCTGCACGAAGTCGGCGCCGCTGAGGTAGGGGAACAGCAGCGATTCCTGGATCACCATCGGCGCGGTGGCGAACACCGGCATCGCGCTCTGGTTCTCGCGGATCATCTCCCGGATCTTGTCGCGGCCGCCGACGCGGAGCGCCACGTTGTCCGAGCCGCCCAGCATGATGGAGAGCTGCTCGAACTGCGCCTGGCCTTCGATCACCGCCTGCGCCGCCGTCAACCGGTCGTTGTCGTCCGAGGCTTTCTGGATCGAGTCGAGGTTGACGTACTGGTCCTGGAGCGCGTGCACCAGCTCGTGCGTCACCGTGATGCCGACCGTCTGCTCGTCGGCGCCCTGCACGATGTACAGCACCTTCGTCGCCGGATCGTAGTAGCCGACGATCTGCTCGTCGAGCACCTTGAGCAGGAAGTTGCGCAGATTCATCGAGTCGGGGATGAGGCCGAGCGTCTTGTACGCGGCCTCCTCTCCGGCCAGCTCCTGGGCCGGCGTGTCCTCGTTGAACTTGCGGGTGAGGAACTCCCGCACCTGCTCGCGACTGCGCACCTCGACCTTCGGCGGCCGCTTGAACTTCAATCCGGTGGCGGCCTCGATGCGGGGGATGGCGTCGGCCACTTCACGGCTGTACGCGCCGTTCTCGTCCCCGCCGCGCCGGCACCCGGTCGCCAGGCTCGCCAGCAGCGCGGCCGCCAGCGCGGCGCGCGACGCGGTCATTCCTCCCATTCCACTCTCCGTCCGGTCATGAGTCCGACGACGCGCGCGACGTCGTGCCCGCGCACGACGATCCCTTCCTCCTGAAGCTGCCGCTCGATCTCGACGTCGTGCGCCGCGCGTTCCGCGCGGGTCGCTGGCGCGGAGCTCGACGTCGGCGCTGACGGCGGCACGGGCGCCGGCGGCGGGCCGCCCACGGGCTGGGGCCGCACGAACGCCGCC
>JABFYH010000036.1 GCA_013361335.1 Gemmatimonadaceae bacterium
TGGCGCGGCGGGGGTCGGCGTCGGGGGCGCCGGCGCTGCGGCGGTGGGCGCGTAGTCCGGGATCTCGGGGCGCGCGTGGCCGTTGAGCCGCTGGCGCTCGCGGCGCTCGTCGAGCGTCACGCGGGCGCGCCATTGCGTGCCCTCGCGGGCGGCATCGATGCAGAACGCGCCGTCCTCGGAGACGTAGTCGAACTGTGTCGCGCGCCCCCCGTCGAGCATCGCCGCCGCGTCGGCGGGGGCGATCTCACGCAGCAGCGCGACGATCTGCTGGCTGGTGAGGGCGGTCTTCGTCATGGGGCGCGGCGCTCCGCCGATCTCGAGCTCGGCGAGCTCGCTCTCGTGAAGTTTGAGGGCGGTGGCGCGCTGGCTCACCATGACGGACAGGAGACGGTCGAGTTGGGGCATTCGACTCAGTTGACGGGGCGGACGTACGCGATCTGACGTCGGTTGACCAGCTGCAGCTGGTCGGCGGTGAACAGCGCGACGAAGGGAAGTGACAGGTCGTTCAGGGCGTCGATGAGCCGTTGCCGGTTCGCGCGCACCTCGGGGAAGATCGAGCCGACGTGTGCGCTGCCGTCGACGAGCGTCAGCTCCACCTTCATCCCGACGAGCGCCCGGTCGACCGCATCGTCCCCCTCGGGGAGCTGCGTCCCGACCACGGCGATCTGCGCCTTGTGCACCAGGTACGCGGCGCCCGTGGTAAGGACGAGCGGAAGGAAGGGTTCGTCATCGTTCAGCAGGTCGATCGGCTCCTCCGGACCCGCCCGGAAGCGCGTCGAGGTCTGGACGAACAGGTCACCATCGAGCCGTTGGCCGTTGGTGAGCGTCACCTCCACCGGTCGGCGGACCTTCTCGATGCGGTAGTCGCTCATGGTGTCGCTCATCAGTGGCAGTGTCGGCGGCAGGGGAAGGAAGCTCGAGTTGTTGCGAAGTGGTGGCTCACGCGTCCGCGGCGGATTACGTTCCGGCGGTGCTCGCGCGCATTCTCGCCCTCATCGGGCTGCTGGCCGCCAACGCGTTCTTCGTCGCGGCGGAGTTCTCGGTGGTCCGGTCGCGCCGCTCTCGCCTCGAAGCGATGGCGCGCGCCGGCGACGCCAAGGCGCGTCTGGTGCTGCGCGCGACGACGAACCTCGCGCGGCTGCTCTCGGCCAGCCAGTTCGGCATCACGCTGGCCAGCATCGGCATCGGCGCGCTGGCGGAGGAAACGCTCGCCCAGTACTTCGCCGACCGCATCGCCCACGTTCCGTGGCTGGTGCAGATCGGTGCGCGGGCCGGCCTCGGCACCGCGTTCGCCATGGCGGTGGTGACGTACGGCCACGTCGTGTTCGGCGAGCTCGCACCGCGGGGCGCCACGATCAACAACCCCGAGCGGGTGTCCCGATGGCTCGTGCCCGGCCTCGTCGCGTTCGCCTGGATCACCAAACCCTTCACGTGGCTGCTCAACCGCTCGGCGGAGCTGGTGCTCAAGCCGTTCGGCCTGACCCCCGGGAGCGCCGAGGAGAACGTCCACTCGGCCGACGAGCTGCGCATCCTGGTGGAGCAGAGCCAGGAGGTGGGCGCGCTGGAGCGCCAGGACGCGGCGCTGATCGAGGGGGTGTTCGAGTTCTCGGAGAAGAACGCGCGCGAGGTCATGACGCCCCGGACGGCGATCGACGCGCTCGACGTCGAGGCGACCCTCGACGAGGCGGTCGCGCTCGTGGTGGAGACCCAGCGCTCCCGGTATCCGGTGTACGAGGAGTCGATCGACAACATCGTCGGCCTCGCGCTGGCCAAGGACTTCATCGCCTTGCTGCGGGACCGGCCGCAGGGGTTCACGATGTCGCAGGTCATGCGGCCGGTGCACGTGGTGCCCGGCTCGCGCGAGGTAGAGGAGGTGCTCGCCGACTTCAAGCGGCTCAAGGAACACATGGCGGTAGTGCTCGACGAGTACGGGGGCACGGCGGGCATCGTGACGATGGAGGACCTGCTCGAGGAGATCGTGGGCGAGATCCTCGACGAATACGACGAGCCGGAGGTGCTGGACGCCACGGAGCCGGGCTCGGACGTCCTCATCCCGGGGTCGATGAACCTGCACGAGCTGAACGAGCGGTTCGGCCTCGAGGTCCCGGACGACGAGTACACGACGATCGGGGGCTACGTGTTCGGCGCGCTCGGCCGGCTGCCGGTGGTGGGGGACCGCGTGACCGCCAGCCACGCGATCTTCACGGTCCGGGCGATGGAGGGACGTCGCGTCGACACCCTCGCCGCGGACCTCCATTCGGTCGGCGATCGTCGCGCGAAGCAGCGGACGGACAGCTGACGCGGCGGCGCGCCGCGGCCGTTCACCGTCTACCGCTCACCCTCGTTCGCTGCGCGATGTCGGCGCAGAGCAGCACCGCCTCGATCATGCTCGACGGATCGGCGATCCCCTGCCCCGCGATGTCGAGCGCGGTGCCGTGATCGGGCGAGGTTCGCGGAAAGGGGAGGCCGAGGGTGACGTTCACCGCCGACCCGAACGCCGCGACCTTGATCGCCGTCATGCCGACGTCGTGATAGGGGGCGATCACCGCGTCGAAGGCGCCGCGCATCGCGCGAACGAACACCGTGTCGGCGGGAAAGGGGCCCGCGAGCCCGGCGGCACGCGCGGCCGGCGCGAGCAGCTCGTCGTCCTCGCGGCCGAATCGACCACCGTCGCCGGCGTGCGGGTTGAGCGCGCAGAGCGCGATCCGCGGCTCGGCAAGCCCGAACCAGTCGCGCAGACCGGCGCGCGTCACCTCGGCGGCGCCGACGATGACGTCCGCCGTCAGCAGACGCGGCACCTCGCGCAGCGCGACGTGCGTCGTCGCGAGGACGACCCGGAGGGGATTGGGCGCGCCGCCGGTCGGCCGAGTGGCGGCGAGCATCATCGCCACGTCGCGGCCGGTGCGCGCCGCCAGCAGCTCGGTGTGGCCGGGAAAGTCGTAGCCCCCGGCGAGCAGCGCATGCTTGTCGAGCGGCGCGGTGACGATCCCCTCCACCAAGCCGGCGAGCGCCAGCGCGATGGCGCGATCGACGGCCTGCCCGGCGGCGCGCCCGGCGTCGCCCTCCGAATCCCGACCCGGCCGCCACTGCCCGATCGGTTCGTCGACACCATCGAGCCCCGCGGGGCCGACGACGTGCAGCTCCGCCGCCGCGCGCACGCGCGCATCCGCGCGCGCGGCGGCGACGATCTCCGGCCCGATGCCGCGGGGATCGCCGAGCGAGACGGCGAGGCGGGGGCGTGACACGTTACCGCTCCCCGCGGTGCCTCACTTCTGTTCGGCCGAGGCTTGCGGCGCGATCGCGATCGCGTCCTCGCGGATGGCGACGTACGACCCCTTCCGCAGCGAGTCCATGAGGCGCTTGATCCCGCCCTCCTCGGCCAGCCGGGCGCGGAAGCGCTCCTTCACCTCGGCGAGGGTGAGGTCACCGCCCTCCTCCACCGACGCGAGCTGCGCGACGACGAACTTGCCGGGCACGGTGGCGTTGCCCGGGATCTGGAACACCACGAAGTCCTTGGCCTTCTTGTCGGCGAATGCGGCCTGGTAGGGCTTCGGCAGCTGCGCGCGCGGGAAGGGCGTGAGCAGCGTCGTCTCCTCGGCGCTGCCGAAGTCGTGATGCACCTTGGCGAGGGAATCGAAGGGCGCGCCCGCCTTCCACGCGGCAGCGACGCTGTCGGCGGTGCGGCCGGCCCGTGCGACGTCGGCGGAATCGATCTTCGGCGCGATGAGGATGTGGCGGGCCTTCACCTCCCCGGGCTGCACGCGATCGACGCGGATGATGTGATAGCCGAAGGGCGTCTCGATCACGGGGCTGATCTGGCCCGGCGGCAGCGCGAACATCCACCGGTCGAACTCGGCCACCATCCGGCCGCGTCGGTTCCAACCGAGGTCGCCGCCATTGTCCTTCGATCCGGGGTCCATCGACTCGCGCTTGGCGAGCATCTCGAAGTCGGCGCCGGTGCGCAGCTCGACGAGCAGCGATTCGGCCTTGGCGCGGGCGCGCTCCTTCGCCGCCGGCGTGGGCTTGGGGGCGATGATGATCTGCCGCCAGGTGACGCTCGCTTCGCGCTTGGGAAGGGAGGCGCGGTTCCGGTCATAGGCCTCCTGCACTTCCGCGTCGGTGACGTTCGCCTGAACGATCTTGCCATCCTCGCGAAGCTTGCGGATGGTGCGCGTGATGGTCTCGGCGCGGCGGACCTCGTCGGCGCGATAGCGCTTGAACTCCTCGGGCGTTCCCAGGCCGGCCTTCTGCAGCTCGCTGCGATATTCGGCCTCGCTGCTGAAGCGCCCGCGGATGTCCTTGATCTGCTTGTCGACGGTGTTGTTCACGTCGGCATCGGGCACTTCGATCTTGAGCTCCTTCCCCTTCGCGAGGATCAGCTCCTCGTCGATCAGCTCGTTCACCACCCCGCGGACGAAGGTGCGGAAGGCCGCGCTGTCGGTCGGGAAGGTGGCTCCTTCCTGACGCTTCTGGATGAGCTTCTCCTGAAGGGCCGACTGCGTGATGACGACGTCACCGACGACGGCGACGACGCGGTCGAGGGGGATGGCGCGGGTCGTCGTCGCGGCACTCGCGACGACCGTCGGTGCGGGCTGCTGGGCGAGAACCGCGGCGGGGGCGAGGCCCAGGAGGGCCGCGGCGGAGCACTGAAGGGAGAGGCGCATTCGTCGAAATACCCGCGGCCCGGCCATGAAGGTCCGGGCCGCTCGGTGATGGGTGGGCTGGGCCCACCCGGTCGGATTACGGTCGCGCGGGCGTAGGCGTCGCCGGTGCGGGCCGGCTCGGCGCCGGCGCGCCGGTCGCGGGTGCACCGCCAGGGAGCGGCACGGCCGAGCGCGGCTGGGCGGCTGTGCGGGCCGAGTCGGCCGACGCGCGAAGCTTCGCCGCCCGCTCGACCGCGCGGTCGATGCCGGCGTCGTTGATCTTCGCGTCGTACTTGTCCATCAGCACGATCTGGAGGGGCGCCGGGACGGGGACGGGCTGGGCCTGGCCGCTCATCACGCGATCGAGAAAGGCCTCGACGCGCGTCGCGGCGAGGCGCTCACGCTCGGCGGTGGTCTTCGCGCTGTCGGACAGCGACTTGGGGTCGAGGCCGAGCTGCGCCCAGCTCATGGCGACGGCCTGGGTGAAGTCGCGATGCAGGTTCGCCGTCTCCTCCGGCGAGAGGCCGACCTTGGCGCTGTCGGCGCGCTGCAGGAGCACCTCGCGCTGCGCCATGTTGGTCACGTACTGGTTCACCATCGAGTCCGGCGCCTGCTGGATCTGCTGCATCAGCTGGCCGCTGCGGGGCGTGGCGAGCAGCACCAGGGCGAGCCGGCCGGCGGTCAGCGTGCCGCCCTTGTACGTCGCCACCGCCGCCTTGTCGTTGCGGTGGGCCATCGGATCCTTCGCTACCGCCTTCGCGGTCGCGGCGGCGTCGCTCTTGAGCTTCACCTCGGCCACGGCCTGGGTCTGCGCGATGTAGGTGCTCTCGGCGACCTGCCGCCCCCGGCCCTGCGCCTGCACGGCGAACTGGCCCTTGGCCTGATCCCACGTGCTGCGCTGCACGATGTGGTAGCCGTACTGTGTCTCCACCACCGGCGAGATCTCGCCGGGCTTGAGCGCGGCGACGGCGTCGCCGAACGGCTTGACCATCATGCTGCGCGGGAAGACGCCGAGATCACCGCCCTTGGCCGCGGTGTTGTCCTGGCTGTACTTCCGCGCCATGTCGGCGAAGTTGGCCGGCGTGACCTGCGCGCGGATGCCGTCGATCTTCTTGCGGATGGAATCGCGCACCGCGGGGGCCGCGCCCTGCGGGACGAGCAGCAGGATGTGGCGCGCGGCGTACAGGCCGCCCTTCGCGGCGAGGTATCCCGCCTCCGTCCCCGAGTCCGTCGGGAACTTCGCGGCCACCGACTCCATGAACCGGCCGAGCTTCGCGTTCTCGATCATCCCGGCAGCGGCGGCGTCGATCGCCTTGGGATCGGCGATGGAGTCACCGCGGGCGGCGGCGAGGCCGAGGAGCTGGTAGGGCACCCACAGGTCGCGCGCGACGAGCGTGGCGACGTCCTTGTTGATCGGGACGTTGATCGTGGACTTGCCCAGCAGATCGCTGAGCCGCGTGACGGACAGCTCCTGCGAGCCGGCGCGGGCCACGACGTCGACGTGCGCGGTGAGCGCGTCCTTCAGCCCGCTGCAGGCGGCGACCGTGGTCGCGCAGAGGGTGAGAACGAGGAGGGTAGGACGATTCATTTGTTGGCGCGAGCTGGGGAAGAGGGCGGGCGTCAGACGACGGCACGGAGAGCGCGCACGAGCCCGTCGAGGAGGCCGGCGCCTCCGAGCCGTGTGAGCTTGAGCGACAGCGGGTGCGCGCGACGCACTTCCGCCTGGAACTGGACTTCGTGGAATGCCGCGGAGAGCCCCTTCATGCGCGGGATCGCGGAATCTCTAAAGGTAATACGGGCTTCCTCGCCGCGCACCAGGATCCCTTCGATCCCCAGCGCGCCCCCGACGACGCGCAGCAGGGCCAGGGAGAGCATCGCGTCGGCCGGCGCGGGCAATGCGCCGAACCGGTCGCGCAGCTCGGCGCGAAGGGCTTCGATCTCCTCGGGTGTCTCGAAGCGCGCGAGGCGCTTGTAGACGTCGAGCTTGGCCTCCTGCGACTCGAGGTAGTCGTCGGGCAGATAGGCGGGGATGTCCATCGAGACGTCGGCCGGCTGCGGGCGCGGGGCGGCGTCCCCGCGCGTCAGGCGCTGCACCGTCTCGTCGAGCATGCGGAGATAGAGGTCGAACCCCACGGCATGTACGTAGCCGGACTGCTCGGCGCCGAGCAGGTTGCCGGCGCCGCGCATCTCCATGTCCTTGAGGGCGATCTTGTAGCCCGCGCCGAGCTCCGTGTGATGCTCCAGCACCTGCAGACGACGCTCGGCCTCGGGATCGACGGCCGTGTCGTTGACGAGCAGGTAGCAGTAGGCGCGGCGATGCGATCGGCCGACGCGTCCGCGCAGCTGATAGAGCTGGGCGAGCCCGAGATGGTCGGCGCGATTCACGAACATCGTGTTCGCGTTCGGCACGTCGAGCCCACTCTCGACGATCAGCGTCGAGACGAGCACGTCGATCTCGCCGTTCACGAACCGGTGCATGATGTCCTCGAGCTCGTGCTCGCGCATCTGCCCGTGAGCCACGGCGATCCGCGCGCGCGGCACGATCCGGCGGAGGTGGTCCGCCATGCCGACGATCGTCTCGATGCGGTTGTGAACGAAGAACACCTGACCGCCGCGGTCGAGCTCCCGCGAGATGCCCTCGTCGATGAGGCCGTCGTCGATCGGTTCGACGAAGGTCAGCACCGGCGACCGATCGCGCGGCGGCGTCTGCATCAGCGTCATGTCGCGCAGTCCGGCGAGCGAGAGGTGCAGCGTGCGCGGGATCGGCGTCGCCGTGAGGGTGAGCACGTCGGTCTCGAGCTTGAGCTGCTTGAGCCGCTCCTTATGCTTCACTCCGAAGCGATGCTCCTCGTCGACGATGATCAGCCCCAGCTCGGAGAAGGAGACGTCGGGGCTGAGCAGCCGGTGGGTGCCGATCACGATGTCGATCTTCTTCTCGGCCAGCTCGGCGAGCGTCGCCGCCTGCTCCTTGGCGCTCTGGAAGCGGCTCATCACCGCGACGCGAATCGGGAAGTCGGCGAGCCGCTCTCCGAAGGTGCGCGCGTGCTGGTCGGCGAGAATGGTCGTGGGGACGAGCACGGCGACCTGCCGCCCGCTCTGCACCGCCTTGAACGCCGCGCGGACGGCGATCTCCGTCTTGCCGTAGCCGACGTCGCCGACGAGCAGGCGATCCATTGGCCGCGTGCCTTCCATGTCGCGCTTGACGTCGCCGGTGGCCTTGCGCTGGTCGGGCGTGTCCTCGAACAGGAAGCTGCTCTCCAGCTGCCGTTGCCACGCGGTGTCCGGCACGTGCGCCGGCCGCGACGCGACCTTGCGCCGCGCATACAGATCGAGGAGCTCGAGCGTCATCTCCTGGATCGCGGCGCGCGTGCGATCGCGCTGCGCCGCCCACCGCTTGCCGCCGAGCTTGTGCAGCCGCGGCGGCGGCGTCTCGTCGTTGACGTCGTCGGCGCTGCGGTACCGCTCGAGCTGGTCGATGCGATAGAGCGGGACGTTGAGCCGATCGCCGCCCTCGTACTCGACGACGGCGACCTCCACGGTGCTCTGGCCGACGAAGATGGTCTCGATGCCGCGAAAGATCCCGACGCCGTGCTCGAGGTGCACCACGTAGTCGCCGCGCTTGAGCGCCAGCGACTCGACGCCGCCGCTGACGTACCGCCGCGCGCGCCGCACCCGCCGCTCGCGGCGGAAGATCTCGTGGTCGGTGAGGACGCGCAGCCCTCGCTCGCGATCGGCGGGGGGCAGCACGAAGCCGCCGCCGAGGGCCCCCACGGTGAGGGCGGCGGGCGACGGGTCGCGGGTGCCTTCGTTGAGGAGCTCCTCGAGGCGCTCCGCCTGGCCTTCGTTGTCGCAGAGGATGATGGTCGGAACGCCGTCGCGCACCAGCGCGCGCAAGCGGCGGATGTCGCGATCGATCGGCTCCGGCTGACGCACCGGGAAGGCGAGGTCGGCCTCCTCGGCCATCGGATCCACCAGGCGCAGCGTTCCGAAGGCGCTCAACGTCGCCGCCGCGTGCTCCGGCGCCTCGAACAGCTCCTCGCGCGCGTCCACATCCTCACCGCGCCGCCGCGCGAGCTCGAGATGGTGCGCCGCCTCGTCCCAGGTTCGCTTCAGCTCGGGCAGGAGGTGCGTGCCGACGGGATGGATGACGAGCGTGTCCGGCGGGAAGAGGGCACTGATCGAGAGGCGGTCACCCGGGGTCGCCTCTTCGTGCACCTGCCCGTCGACCGGGAGCACGATCGCCAGGTCGACGGTCCGGGTGGAGCGCTGCGATCCGAGGTCGAAGTGGCGCAGGTCTACCACCTCGTCGCCCCAGAACTCCATGCGCACCGGGTCGGTCATGCCGAACGAGTACACGTCGAAGATGCCGCCGCGCAGGCTAAACTGTGCGACGTCCTCGACCATCGGCACGCGCTCGAATCCGATCCGCTCGAGATGCTCGGCCAGCTCGCGCGGGCGGCGCACGTCGCCTTTCCGCAGCTCGATGCGCAGATCGGCGAGCGCGGCGGGAAGTCGCGTGCGCTCGAGCAGCGCACGTGGCGTCGTGAGGAGGACGCGAATCTCGCCGCGGCTCAGCCGCTCGAGGGTCTCGACGCGCTCGCCGGCGATCTCGACGTGCGGCTCCAGCTCGCCGAACCCTTCGCGCGGCGGATAGAGCGCGACGGGCGTCTCGTCGAGCAGCGTATGGAGATCGGCGAGCAGCCGCTCGGCTTGCGGCACGCCGTCGGCGGCGACGACGAGAAATCGCGTCGGCAGGCGGCGCGCGAGGGCGGCGACGAGGGTGGCGTCGGCGGAACCGGGCAGACCGGTGAGCCGCACGACGTCGCGCGGCGCGGGGAGCGTATTGAACAGGCGCGTGAACGCCGGCAGGCGTTCGATCGCGTCGAGCAGACTGGGAAGCGACACTAGGCGGCGGTGGAGCGGGAGGTACGCACCGCGGCAGCTTCCGCCGCGATGAGAAGCAGTGCCAGCGCGAGCAGCGGGGTGGCGGCGGGACGGCGCGTGCCGGCGGCGAAGGTGTCGGCGACCCAGGCCTTGGCGGCGGCGGTGCCCCGACCGGCGCGTCCCGCCAGCCGCGCCGCGAGCTCGGCGGGCCGCACGCGGGCGAGCGCGGACTCCTCGGGCGGCGCGTTGACGACGATCGCCCCGACCCGCCGGCCGGCGCGCAGCACGAACCAGACGCCACGCTCGTCGGGCGCGGCGATCCGTTCGCCGGTGACGCTGCGGCGAGTGCCGGCGGCGTTCTCGATCGCGTCGCTGCCCGATGGAAGCGAGATGGACGCGCCGGGAACCGCCTCGACGGGGACGCCGAGATCACCGGCGGGGGCGCCGAGCCGCAGGCCGAGCATGTCGGCGAGCCAGGGGACGAACACGGCGCGCACCGGCAGCGTCGTTTCCGACGGATCGAGCCGAGAAGCGAGGAGGACATACCCCGGTCCGGCGACGAGCCACGGGTCGCTCCCCACTCGCGCGAGCGTATCGGAGGGCGCGGCTCCTTCGCGCTGGAGGCGGTAGCGCGCCGTGACGGTAACGCCGTCGAGGCGGTTCCCGCGCACGACGCTCGTGCCGTGCTCGACGGCGCCGTATCGCCAGGGGATGCCGAGGCGCGCGAGCTCGCGGTTGGCGGCGCCGACGCGCACCGGATCGGCCGGCGCGACGATGAGCGCGGGGAGGGATGCGACGGCATCCGCGGATGCGATGTGGACCGACGCGCCGGCGCTGGCCCGTCCGTCGTCGACGAGCGCGCTCAGGGCGGTCGCGGCGAAGGGGCCGGCGGAGGGTGTGCTCGTCACCGCCGGCGCCGCGCCGATCCACACGGCGAAATGGCGCGCGTCGTCCGCGCGGAAGTCGTCGGGCTCGAGCTCGACGCGGCCCGCCTGCCATCCGCGCTCCGGGGGCGCTACGCGAAGGGCCACCGGCTCGCCCCGCGCCGCCGCGCCGCGTGCCACGGTGCGGTCGCCGAGCACGATCCGATAGCTGGCCGAGTCGGGCGCATCGATGCGCGCCGTCACCGCCCCGCGCGGGGTCCAGCGCGCCGGCTCCGCCCGCGCGGCGACGACGCCACGATTCCTCGGTGGAGACTCCGTCGGCGCGAAGACGGTGACCGGGACCGCAACGCGCGCGGCACCGGACCACGCGGACCGCTGCCCGTCCGTCGCAACGGCGACGACGCGGGTGGGCAGCGCCGCCGCCTGGACCGCGGCGGTCGCGCGACGCAGCGCGAGCGGCAGATCGCCCGCTCCCTCGATCGGCGTCACCGCGTCGACGTCGGCCAGCAGCGACACGCGGGTGCCGGCACGCAGCCGGCCATCGGCGGTGACCAGCCAGAGCTGGTCGGAGGGCGACGAAGCCTGGAGAAGTGCGCGGGCCGAGCCCCGCAGCCGGTCGAAGACCGGCGCGCCGCCTTCGACGGCAGTGGTCGAGAGCGAGTTGTCGAGCACGATCGCCACCGCCGTCGCGCCGTGCCCCACGCCAAGGGCGGCGACGAACGGGCGGGCCGCGGCAAGGGCGAGTGCGAGGATCAGCAGCACGCGAAGGAGCATCAGGAGCAGATTGCGGAGCCGCAGCGAGCGGCTGTGCTCCTGCTCGGCGCGCTGCAGATAGCGCGCGGCGGGAAAGTCGACGCGGGCGGTGACGTTGCGGCGCAGCAGATGGAGCAGCAGCGGCACGGCCGCGGCGGCGCCGAGGAAGAGAAAGAGCGGCGCGAGGAAGCTCATGGCCTTCGCTGGCGCGCCTCGAACGCGCGGCGAAGGGGCAGCGCATAGGGCTGGTCGGTGAGCACGAGCTCGTAGCCGGCCCCCATCGCGCCGAGCGCGTCGCGCCACTCGCTGATCACGGTGGTGACGGTGTGGTCGTACGCGGCGCGCACGTCCGCCCCCGCCGCCGGAACGGCGAGCGCGGTCTCGGGATCCTCGTACTGCGCTTCCCCGGCGAGGGAGAAGTGTCGCTCGGCCGGATCCATGACGTGGAGCACGACGACGTCGTGGCCCGCCGCGCGCAGCCCGCGCAGCGCGGGCATCGCCTGATCGACGTCGACGAGCAGGTCGCTGACGAGGATCACCATGCCGCGCCGGGTGACGAGCCGCGCCGCCTGCCCGAGGGCCGCCGCGAGATCGGAGGCGCGTCCACCGGCCTGTTGGACGAGGGCGCCGGCGATGCGGCGCCACTGGGTGGAGCGCGCGCGGGGCGGAATGCTCGAGCGCACTGCGTCGTCGAAGCGAATCAGCCCGACCGCGTCGCGCTGGCGCAGCAGGAGGAGCGCGAGGGCGGCGACGAGCTGCTCGGCGTACGCGCGCTTGGTCAGCCGGAGCTCGGCCGGCGCGCCGCGCCACTCCATCGATCGACTCACGTCGAGGACGAGGGTGGCGCGGAGGTTGGTCTCCTCCTCGTACTGCTTCACGACCCAGCGATCGGCGCGGGCGGCGATCTTCCAGTCGACGTAGCGCAGGTCGTCGCCGGGCTGATAGGGACGGAACTCGGCGAACTCCACCGAGAAGCCTTTGCGGGGCGAGCGGTGAAGTCCGCTGAGGAAGCCATCGACGATCCAGCGGGCCACGACCTCGAGATGTCCGAGCGAGGCCAGGGCCACCGGGTCGTACAGGTCGGGGCGGAGGGTGGCGGGCTCCATGAGACAGAGTAAGGTAACGGCGTGATTAGGGCCGCGGGTTCGCGTTCGGGCTGCGTGGCTACCCGAGCACCGAGGCGTGGCCACAGCGCTTCGGGGGACGCGCCGGGCTATATTTCATGGCTGCCAGCCGTACTCGTCCTCAGCCGCCGCATCGTGAAGCTCGATCATATCCGCAACTTCTGCATCGTCGCCCACATCGACCACGGGAAGTCCACCCTGGCCGACCGTCTGATCGAGGAGACGGGGATGCTCCAGAAGCGAGAGATGAAGGCCCAGGTCCTGGACACACTCGACCTGGAGCGGGAGCGTGGGATCACGATCAAGCTGAACGCCGTGCGGATGTCGTACCGCGCGAAGAACGGCCAGGAGTACGAGCTCAACCTCATCGACACGCCGGGGCACGTCGATTTCACCTACGAGGTCTCGCGGTCGCTCGCCGCCTGCGAGGGCGCGATCCTCGTCGTCGACGCGTCGCAGGGGATTCAGGCGCAGACCCTCTCGAATCTCTTCCTGGCCATGGACGCCGGGCTTGAGATCATCCCGATCCTCAACAAGATCGACCTGCCGGGCGCCGAGCCGGATCGCCGCGCCCACGAGGTGTCGGACCTGCTGGGGGTGGATCCCGACGGCATCCTGCGCGTCAGCGCGAAGGCGGGCATCGGCATCACCGAGCTGCTCGAGGCGGTGGTGGAGAAGGTGCCGCCCCCGGTCGGCGACGCCGCTTCCCCGCTCCGCGCGCTGATCTACGACTCCTATTACGACAAGTACCGCGGCGCGATCCCGAGCGTGCGGGTGGTGGACGGTGTCATCCGGAAGGGCACCAAGATCACCTTCGGCGCGTCGGAGTCGGTGTACGAGGTCGACGAGGTCGGGTACAACCAGCTGCGGCAGGTGCAGACCGACGAGCTCGGGCCCGGCGAGGTGGGGTACGTCGTCGCGAGCGTCCGTTCGGTGAGCGAGACGCGCGCCGGCGACACGATCTTCGACGCCGAGAACCACGCGCGCGAGCCGCTCCCCGGGTATCAGGAGGTCCGCTCGTTCGTGTTCGCGGGGATGTATCCGACCGACACCCAGCAGTACGAGACGCTGCGTGACGCCCTCGAGAAGCTCAAGCTCAACGACGCGTCGCTGAACTACGAGCCGGAGACCTCGACCGCGCTCGGCTTCGGCTTTCGCTGCGGCTTCCTCGGTCTGCTGCACATGGAGATCGTCCAGGAGCGGTTGACCCGCGAGTTCGATCTGGATCTCGTGCAGACCGTGCCGAGCGTCGAGTACAAGGTCTACAAGACGGACGGCACGATGCAGCTCGTCGAGAACCCGGCGCTGATGCCCAACTCGGCGGTGATCGACCGCATCGAGGAGCCGTACGTCAAGGCGCGCATCATGGCGCCGTCGGACTACATCGGGCCGATCATGACGCTCGGCACGGAGCGGCGCGGCGTCTACAAGAACATGACCTACCTCGACCAGCAGCGGGTCGAGTTCGACTGGGAGTTCCCGCTCGGCGAGATCATCCTCGACTTCTTCGACCGGCTCAAGTCGATCAGCCGCGGCTACGCGTCCCTCGACTACGAGATGCTCGAGTATCGTGCGAGCGATCTCGTGCGCCTCGACATGCTGATCAACGGCGACCCGATCGACGCGTTCAGCGTGATCTGCCACGAGAGCAAGGCGTACGACTGGGGACGCAAGATCGCCGACAAGCTCAAGGAGCTCATCCCGCGCCAGCTGTTCGAGGTGGCGATCCAGGCGGCCATCGGCACCAAGGTCATCGCGCGCACGACGGTGAAGGCGGTGCGGAAGGACGTGCTGGCGAAGTGCTACGGCGGCGACATCAGCCGGAAGCGCAAGCTCCTCGAGAAGCAGAAGGAGGGAAAGAAGCGCATGAAGCAGGTCGGCGCGGTGGAGATTCCCCAGGAAGCATTTCTGGCGGTCCTCCAGGTCGACTGACGGCGGGCGCGCGTGTCGTCCTCGCTCGTCGTCCAGACCTCCTTCATCGGAGACACCGTCCTCACGACGCCGCTGCTCGTGCAGCTGGCGAATCGTGGGCCGGTGGACGTCGTCACGACGCCGGCGTCGGCGGCGCTGCTGGCAAACCATCCGGCGGTGCGGACGGTCATCCCGTATGACAAGCGCGGCGCCGACCGGGGCCTGCTCGGCCTATGGCTGCTCGCGCGCCGGCTGCGGGCCAACCGGTACGACGTCGCGCTGCTCGCGCAGGGCTCATGGCGAAGTGCTGCGCTGGCGTGGCTCGCGCGGATCCCGTCGCGCCTCGGCTTCGAGACGTCGGCTGGTCGCTGGCTCTACACCAAGCGCGTGCCGTACCGTGACGACCTGCACCACGCGGCGCGCCTGTTGATGCTGGCGCGGCCGAATGGTCGCGAGGCCACTCCCGAGGAGCAGCGCCCGTCGCTCGCCCCGGGCGACGCCGAGCGCGCGGCGGTGGAGGCGCTGCTGGGCGAGGCCGGCGCGGCGCCGGGTGAGCGGCTCGTCGCGC
>JABFYH010000099.1 GCA_013361335.1 Gemmatimonadaceae bacterium
TGAGCGACGCGAATGCCGCCGCCGAGGAGCTGCGGGCGCTGCGCCGGCGCGCCGTTGGCAGCGACAGCGCCGCCAGCGTGCCGCCGCCGGCAGTGGCGGCGCTCGAGCGCGAGCTCCTCACCCCGCCGATCCGCTACAGCCGTCCCGGCCTGCTCTCGCACATCACCTACCTGTACGGGATGACCCTCGGCGCCGATCAGCCCGTGTCGCGCGACGCGGCGGCGCGGTACGTGGAGCTGCGGCGCAGGCTCGATGACGTCCGGCGGCGGCTCCGCTCTCTCCCCTGAGAGCGCCTCCTGCGGCGGGACTGGAAACGCGAACGGCCGGTCCCGAAGGGGGCCGGCCGTTTCAGCATCGGTGTGCCGCGCGGATCGTGTGCCTGTCGCTAATGCGGCAAGCGAAGCACGAATGCCGTGGCCGCCGCGGCCGCCACCACGAGTGTCGTGGCGGCGACGATGGCGCTCGTTGGAGTGACCACGAACTCGCGCTTCCACCATGGAGTGATCACGACGGGGGCGTGCATCGGCAGCGCGTTCATGATCTGCGCCTGCAGGTGCGCCGGCGTGCGCAGGCGGCGGCGGGCCGCGAGATCCTCGTCGAGCCGCTTCCAGAAATCGACCTCGCGATTCGAATCGGCGCGGCGCGCTTCGCTCTCGGTGGCCTCGCCATCGAGCCACGCGTGCACCGCGTCGGCGATCGCCGTCGACTGCATCGACCCATTCCCGTCCAGCGGAACCTCGCGATCGGCGAGCGGCCGCTCCGGCTGCCCCGGACGCTTGCCCTTCTGGCCGTCACCCAGGCCATCGGAATGCAGGTCATGGAACATTAGGCGTATTTCTCCTCCAGTAAGGCCTGGAGCGCCTCGCGTGCGCGATGGACGCGCATCTTGAGCGCACCGACCGTTGTCCCCAGTAGGTCTGCCATCTCCTCGTACGAGCGCCCTTCCACGTGCTTCATCACGAAGGCCTCGCGCAGCGAGGCCGGCAGTGACGAGAGCGCCATGTCCAGATCGCTGCGCAGCTCCGTCCGGTCCAGCTCCTCTTCCGGCGTCGCAAAGCCCGAGGGCTGATCGTCCTCGTCGTAGCTGAGATGGGAGCGACGGATGTTCTTCAGCCAATCCTTGCAGCCGTTCGCCACGATCCGGAACACCCACGCGTCGAACCGGCCTCGTACCTCAGCAAGGTGTTGGTACGCCTTGATGAAGGACAGTTGCAGGATGTCTTCCGCGACATCCGGGCTTCCCGTCATGCAGAGCGCGTGGCGATAGAGCGGATCACTGTACCGCGTGATCAGCATGGTGAAATCGTCGCGGTTGCCCGCGAGCACGCGCTGGATGATGCGTTGATCCGAGTCGTCCTGATCAACGAGCTGTTCTGGCTCCGTCGTCCTCACGACGAAAGAGTAACGCGAATTTCGCGCGCGGGACAGGGTACCTGCCTCGCCAGATTCCTGGATGCGGGTCGCCACGTGCAAGAGACGAGTCGTCGCCGCGCGCCGTAACAGCCGCCACCGCCAGCGAATCGGCGTATCACGCCACCCCTCCCGCCCCCTCGGAAAAGGCGCCCCACCCCTGCGTCCGCACGAGCGCCGAGTGCTCCCCCAACCGGGGTGGTGGACGTCGGATCAGCCCCGGCACGCTGGGCGGCATCCCCGTCAGCGCCGAGGCGTCCGTCGCCGCCAGCACCTCCGGCACCGTGCGCACGACCCCGCACGGCACCCCGCGCGCCTCCAACCGCTCGATCCACTCCGCCGCCGGCCGCGACGCCACCCGGGCCGCGATCTCGCGGGCGACCCGCGCCCGCGCCGCCACCCGCCCCGCATTGGTGCGAAGGGTCACGTCGCCGGCCAACGCATCGAGCCCCAGCGCAGCCGCACACCCGAGCCACTGTGCATCGCTTCCCACGGCGATCACGAGCGCGCGATCGGCCGCGTCGAACAGCTGGTACGGCACCAGGTTCGCGTGCGCATTGCCCCACCGCGCCGGCGCGCGCCCCGAGACGAGCGTGTTCTGCGCGACGTTCACCAGCGCCGCCTCGGCGCTGGCCTCGAGCGAGATCTGCATCTGCCGGCCCTCTCCCGTCCGTGCCTGTGCGACGAGCGCGGCCAGGATCGCGATCGCCGCATCCTTGCCGGCGAGAACGTCGGCGAGGGCGATGCCGTGCTTCATCGGCCCGGCGTCAGGGTCGCCGGTGACTGACATCCACCCACTCTCGGCCTGCACCACGAAATCGTAGCCGGGCCTGGTCGAGCCCGCACCGAATCCGGTGATCGTGCACCACACCAGTCCGGGATGCGCCGCGCGAACCTGCGACGCGCCGAGCCCGCGCCGCTCCAACGTGCCGGCGCGGAAGTTCTCCACCACCACGTCCGCCTCTGCCGCGAGCGCCCGAAGGAGGGCGACGTCGGCGTCGAGCCCCAGGTCCGCGGTGAGCCCGAGCTTGTTCCGGTTCACGCTGAGGTAGTACGCACTCTCGCCGCGCCCATCGAACGGCGGACCCCATCCGCGGGTCTCGTCCCCGCCGTCCGGCCGTTCGACCTTCAGCACCGACGCGCCGAGGTCTCCGAGCATCATCGTGCAGAGCGGGCCGGCGAGCACGCGACTGAGATCGAGGATTCGCACACCGGTGAGCATGTCGTGTCCCACTTGTGCTGCGATGATGTTGGAGTGTGGACGCCGTCGGATCCGTCGCGCACTGGGGAGATCCGCCCTTCCAGGGGCGTGAGCAGCTCGGCCGACGCGTCGTAAACCTTGCGTAGCTGTCGAAAAATCATATACTTGCCGCGACAAACCGGGCCTAACAGCGCGGTCGGCCAAGTTAGCGCGTCGCAGCGCGGCCAACAATGAAACGGGGAGCCCTCCCCTGGAGCACGGGAACGGACCGGGACATGGTGGACAAGGACGAGACGACCGAGGACACGACGGCCGCTCCGGCCGCACCAGCCCCACGTCGCGGACCAGGTCATCGCGGCGCGGACATGCGCGACACCGTGGCCGAGATGGCCGAGCGTGCCCAGCTGATCAGTCAGGAAGCGGGCAGCAAGGTGTCCTCGGCCATGAAGGACGTCATCAGCGCCGCCGCCGGCCTCGCCGGCTTCGCCATCGAAAGCGCGCGCGATCTCGTTCAATACATGGTGCGTCGCGGCCAGATGACGCAGGAAGAGGCCGACAAGCTGATCCGCGAAGCCGAAGAGGCGCACGCCAAGAAGCCGGCGAGCGAGAAGTCGCGCCCGACCGCGTCCAAGGTCGCCGCGGAGAAGGCCGCGATCGACAAGGCGGCGCGCGACGCCGCGAATGCCGCCGCGGCTCTGCTCGCTCCGCCCCAGCGACCCGGCGCCTTCTCCCTGCGCACCGGTGGTCCACGTCCGGTCGCCAAGCCAGCAGCGCCACCTGCGCCGGCGGCCGCTGCCGCTCCGCCCGCGGCGCCAGTCGCGCCGCCGAAGGCGTCCGTGCCTGCCCCCGCGAAGCCCGCGCCGAAGGTCGTCGCCAAGCCGGCCGCGAAGGCGCCACC
>JABFYH010000169.1 GCA_013361335.1 Gemmatimonadaceae bacterium
GGACGTCTACCGCCACCGGAACAACCGCAGGGCCAGCGTGAACGTGACCACCAGCCATGCCACGATCACCCCCATCTGCGGCAGCACCGCGGTCAGCCCGACTCCCTGGAGCATCGTCGCACGCAGGGCGTCGTTCGTCGCCGTCAGCGGCAGCGCCTTGATGAACGGCTGCGCCACCTGCGGAAAGTTCGCCGACGAGAAGAAGACGCCGGACAGCACCCACATCGGCATCATCGCCAGGTTCATGAGCCCCGACACGCCTTCGATCGTTCGGGCACGCGAGGCGATCAGCAGGCCGATCCCGCCGAAGGCGAGCGCCGCGAGCAGGCAGACGACGAACAGTTGCAGCAGCGAGCCCCGCACCGGCACGTCGAAGAAGAGCACGGCGCTCCCCACCAGCACCGCGATCTCGAGGATCAGGAAGACGAATCGCGAAAACAGAAACGACGCGAGGTAGTGCGCGCGCCGCATCGGGGTGGACACGAGGCGCTTGAGCAGATTCTTCCGCCGCGCCTCCACGATGGCGAAGCCGAGCCCCCAGATGCCGCCACCCATGATGTTCATGCCCAGCAGGCCGGGCACCACGAAGTCGATGTACCGCGAGCCCTTGTCGCGAACGTGCGCGTCCGACACCGCCACCGGATCGCGCCGCCCCGCCGCGCGTTGAAGCGCGTCGTCCGCCGCGGATCGTGCCGAGCGGCCCTCGGGGCGCGTGTCGTCGAACCGATACTCCACGCGGCCGGCGCCGGCGGGCGCCGCCACGAGAGCCACCTCGCCCGTGCGCAGCGCGCGCGACGCCGAGTCGTCGGAGAGCACCTTCACCCGGAAGGCCGACGCCGCACCGAGCGTCGCCGCGATCGAGTCCCCCGCCGGCGTACCACCGACGACCCCGACCACCAGCACGTCGGCGGGCTTGTTCCGGAAGGCGATGCCGAGCCCCAGCGCGAGGATCACCGGGAAGGCAAAGGTCCAGAACACCGCCTCCGGCTCCCGCAGGAACTCCTTGAAGCGCACGAAGGTGAGCTGGGCCAACGACTGCTCCGCCCACCGCGGCCGCGCGGCTGTGGCCTCGTGCATCATCGGCTCTCGACGGGATGCGTTGCCCAGCACATCAGACATCTCGCAGCTGCCTCCCGGTGAGCGAGACGAAGACGTCCTCGAGCGTCGCCGAGTGCGTCACCAGCTCGCCCAGGGTCAACCCGCGGCGCGACAGATCGGCCAGGAGCGCCGGCACGGCGCGGGCCAGCTCCACCACCTCCAGCGTCCACCGGCCACCATGCTCGCGCGCCGCCTTGACGCCGTTCAGCGCCTGAAGCGACTCGACGCTGAGCGAACCGGCCGGCGCATCGATGACGGTGAACTCCACGACATGCTCGGCGCCCAGCGACGCGATCAGCTCGCGCGGGGTGCCGAGCGCGATCACGTGGCCATGGTCCACGATCGCCACGCGGTCGCACAGGCGCTCGGCCTCGTCCATGTAGTGGGTCGTCAGCACGACGCTCCGTCCGCTCGCCCGCAGCTCGACGATGAGGTCCCAGAGCTGGCGCCGCGACTGCGGATCGAGCCCCGTCGTCGGCTCGTCCAGAAAGAGCAGCTCCGGATCGCCGACGATCGCGCAGGCCAGTGCGAGGCGCTGCTTCTGCCCGCCCGACAGCTTGCCCACCCGCGCACTCCGCTTCTCGCCGAGCTGCACGACGTCGATCACCTCGTCGACCGCGCGACCGCGCGCGTAGAAGCTGCGAAAGAGCCGCACCGTCTCCTCCACGGTGAGCTTCTCGGCGAGCTGCGTCTCCTGGAGCTGGATGCCGAGCCGCTCGCGCAGGGCGCGTTCGTCGCGGTCCCAGCGGCGTCCGAGCACCTCGACATCGCCGGCGTCGGGCTCGGTGAGGCCTTCGCAGATCTCGATCGTGGTCGTCTTGCCGGCCCCGTTGGGACCGAGAAGGCCGAAGCACTCGCCTGCGGCGACCGTGAGTTCGAGTCCGTCCACGGCTACCACGTCGCCGTACGCCTTGCGCAGGCCGGCAACGCGCAGCGCCGGTGCCGGGGAAGGAGAGGTCATTCGTGAAAGGTACGGTCAGAGCGTGGTGCGCGTGAGCACCCGTTCCGGCTCGCCGTCGAACCACGTGGCGGCGCTCTCGATGAAACCGCGCGCCGCGGCCGCGTCACCGGCAACCAGCGCCATGCGAACGGCGTGAATGCGTTCCTCGTAGGCGGCGAGCGCCTCGGCGATGGCGGTGGCATTGTCGCGGACGATGGGATGCCACATGGTGGGCGAGCCTCCGGCCAGCCGCGTCATGTCCCGCCCCCCGGGGCCGAGCGCCGAGCGTCGCACGCCGGCATCGCGCAGGGTGACGGCGAGCGCGCTGGAGACGAGATGCGGCAGATGGCTGCGCCACGCCATCTGCTCGTCGTGCTCGGCGGCGTCGAGCACCTCGACGCCGGCGCGGAGCTCGCGCCACAGCGATTCCGCCAGCTCGAGCGTGCCCACGGTGGTGCTCGGAGTGGGGCAGAGGAAGATCCGTGCATCCTCGAACAGCGACGCGCGCGAGGCGCCCCAGCCCGAGCGGTGACTGCCGGTGAGCGGGTGCGCGCCGACGTAGCGGCCTCCGATGCCGGCGGCTTCCGCGGCGGCGACGATGCTCCGCTTCGTGCTGCCGAGATCCATCACGAGCCGCGTGTCGCCGAGGCGCGACGCCACGCATGGAAGGATTGCGATCGTGGCATCGACCGGCAGCGCGAGGACCACGACCTCGGCGGTCGCGAGCCCGGCCAGCTCGCCGTCGAGCGGCTCGTGCACGATCCCCTCGCGCACCGCGGCGTCCAGCTGCGTGCCGTCGCGATCGTAGCCCAGCACCCGCACCCCGCGCGCGTGAAGCGCCCGGGCGATCGAGCCGCCCATGAGCCCGAGCCCGATCACCGCGATCCGGGTGTCGGGGATCATCGCCGGTCTTCCTGTGCGCGACGCGACATGTCGATGATCGACTCGAACACGCGCTCCACCGCGTCGACCGGCAGGTCGTGGCCGCGTGCTTCGGCGGCCACCCGATCGATCACCTCGGCTTCACGGGCACGGTCGACGAGCGAGAGCCCCGCGGCGCGCTTGGCACCCGCGGCGCGCAGGGCGAGCGCGACACGCTGCGCGAGCAGCGCGACGATGCGGCGGTCCACGACCTCGATCGCATTGCGGCAATCTCGCAGCTCGTCGTGCGGGTCAGCCGGAAATCGGTCGGGCGTCGTCATGCCGGGGCACCGGCGGGCACCGCGACCGTACGACCCGCGGCCACGGCAAATGCCGACAGCCGGTCCATCAGCGCCGCGAAGGCGGAGGGCGCGAGCGACTGGTCGCCGTCCGACAGTGCGCTCTCGGGGTCCGGATGGACCTCGACGATGAGCCCATCCGCGCCCGCGGCGATGCCGGCGAAGGAGAGGGGCCCCACGAGCGACGCGTCGCCGCCCGCATGGCTCGGGTCGACGATCACCGGAAGATGCGTCTCCCGCTTCAGGACGGGGATGGCCGAGACGTCGAGCGTGTTGCGGGTTGCCCGCTCGAAGGTGCGGATGCCGCGCTCGCACAGCACGATCGCGTCGTTGCCGTTGGCCATGATGTACTCCGCCGCCATCAGGAGCTCGGTGATGGTGGCCGACATCCCGCGCTTGAGGAGGATCGGACGTTTCGCGCGACCCAGCTCGGCGAGGAGCGCGAAGTTCTGCATGTTGCGCGCGCCCACCTGGAGCATGTCCGCGTGCTCGGCCACCAGGTCCACGTCGCGCGTGTCCAGCACCTCGGTGACGACGGGCAGACCGGTGGCGGCGCGGACCTCGACGAGCAGCCGCAGCGCTTCGCGGCCCAGCCCCTGGAAGCTGTACGGCGAGGAGCGCGGCTTGAACGCGCCGCCGCGGAGCACGGTGGCGCCGGCGTCGCGCACGGCGACGGCCGTCTCGTGCAGCATCTCGCGGTTCTCCACGGAGCAGGGGCCGGCGATCATCGCGATGGACTTGCCGCCGATCGTCGCGCCGGCGCCGATCTGCACGACGGTCCGGTCCACGCTGAACTCACGCGAAGCGCGCTTGTAGGGCTTGAGCACCGGCACCACCGATTCGACGCCGGGCAGCGTACGTAGCGGCAGCTCCTGAAGACGACTCTCGTCGCCGATGCAGCCGATGATGGTGCGGTGCTCGCCGCGCGAGAGATGGGTGTGCAGACCGGCGGACTCCACCCGTTCTCGGATGTGATCGAGCTCGTCGTCGCTGATGTCGGGTCGGGTGATGATGATCATGGGCCTGGCCGGGAGGGAGAAACGAGAAAGGCCCGTGGAATTTCCACGGGCCGTCGGGGGGATCGTTTGCGTGAGTCCTGCTCAGTCGCGCATGCGTCGCCAGCCACGGCCCGTTGTCGGGAAGCCGTAGTAATAGAAGGCGAAGGCATAGGTGCGCGGGCTCATCGTGGCCACAGGATAGGGGGAAGCAGGGGCGGCGTCAAGCGCGAGATGGAGCCACTGCACACAAGGTACTGGTATGGAGGCTTGCCGCGGTGCGAGCTTCCCCGCATGCGTCCTCTCCTGATCCTGCTCGTATGCGCGCTGCCGGCCGCGGCGCAGAGCCCGCGTGCCCGCGCCCGCGACCTCGGTGTCAAACCCGGCATCTTCACGCCCGGCCCCCTCAACGCCATCACCGACGTCGCCGGCGTGCGCGTCGGGCATGCCACCCTGGCCATCGGCGACTCGGTGCGCACGGGAGTGACGGCGATCCTGCCGCACGGCGGCAACCTGTTCTTCGATCGCGTGCCGGCGGCGGTGCACGTGGGCAACGCGTTCGGGAAGCTCGTGGGCGCGACGCAGCTCGTCGAGCTGGGCGAGCTGGAGACGCCGATCCTGCTCACCTGCACGCTGTGCGTGTGGCGGGTCGCCGACGCGCTGGTCGACGAGCTGATCGCCCAGCCGGGGATGGAACGGGTCGGCTCGATCAATCCGGTCGTCGGCGAGACCAACGACGGCGGGTTGAACGCGATCCGCTCGCGTCCCGTGGGCCGCGAGGCGGTCCATGCCGCGCTCGCCGCCGCGGCGTCGGGGCCGGTGGCGGAGGGCAGCGTCGGCGCCGGCGCGGGCACGGTGGCCTTCGAGTGGAAAGGGGGCATCGGCACCTCGTCGCGCGTGCTGCCCGCGTCGCTCGGTGGATGGACCGTCGGCGTGCTGGTGCAGACCAACTTCGGCGGCGTGCTGCAGGTGCTCGGCGCGCCGGTGGGTCGGGAGCTCGGCCGATACGCGTTCAGGAACGACGTCGAGCGCGAGCGGGGCGACGGCTCCGTGATGATCGTCGTCGCCACCGATGCGCCGCTGTCGGATCGCAACCTCGAGCGCCTCGCGGCGCGCGCGATCATGGGCCTCGCGCGCACGGGGTCCAGCGCGTCGAACGGCTCGGGCGATTACGTGATCGCCTTCTCGACGGGGACGGAGGTGCGTCGCCAGCTGCCGCAGCCCATCGCGGGCGCGCCACCGACCCGCGCGCGGGCCCTGCGCAGCAGCGTGGAGGTGACCAACGACGACATGTCCGGCCTGTTTCAGGGCGTCGTCGAGGCAACCGAGGAGGCGATCTACAACTCGCTGTTCATGGCGACGTCGGTCACGAGCCGCGGTCGAACGGTGGAGGCGATACCGCTCGACCGCGTGCGTGAGATCCTGGCCAGGTACGGCGTCGCACGGCGCTAGATCGCGCCGCGACGTCTCACCCCGCGCGCTGCCGACGTCGAGTGCGCGTCGCGACGCCCACCACGCCGAGCAACCCGGTCGCGAGCAGGGCGATGGTGCTCGGCTCCGGCGTGACGACGATGAACTCCTGCGCGCTGTTCGCCTGCACCATGTTCACGTCGGTCGCGACGAGGAAGCCGCTGTAGTCGAGCGACGCGAAGTTGGCCTGCGCCTGGAGAAACCAGTAGTCCGAGCTCGGCGCGATGCCGGCGACGCTGCCGAACAGATTCCAGATGGTGGCCTGGATGTCCGCCGTCGCGTCCGGATGGAGCGCGTACTGGGTCGTGAGCCACGCGGCCTGCCGGTACGCCGCGAGATTGGCCGAGCGCGTGTTGGTGCCGACCCCGACACCGGTGCCGAGGTTGGTCAGGTTGACCTCCCACACCTGGCCGGGCGCGACCGTGTGCGCGACGTCGACGCAGTAGACGAACAGGGCCTGCGCGGCGCTGCTCGTGCCGAGGATGCCGGTGTAGGGCCCGACCTCGTAGCCGAACGCGGAGACCGGGCTGCCGCTGACCAGGGTGAAAGACGTCTGCGCGCGGAGGGGCGCCGCCGCGACGAACGACGCGGCGAGCAGGAGACCAGCGAAACGACGATGCACGGGACGATGAGCGAGGGGAGGGAAGGGCGAACCAGCGACGTCGCCGGGCTCACAGTTGAAATACGGCATATGTCACACCAACGTTGACTCCACGAGTGCGCCGCGCGTCAACGCTCGCGTCACAGTCGGTCGTTGCCGGCCTCAACGAAAGAGCGTGCTGTTCCGTACCGCTACTAACCCTCTGCCGAGTCCCACTCCATGCGTGCTCGTTTCGTATTCGTTGCCGCGGTCGCGGCGCTTCTCGTCGTACCCGGCGCCGCCGGCGCGCAAGGTCGCGCGGTGCCGACGCCGGCCTCCGTGATCGGCTTCGAGCCCGGCACCGATCGCAAGCTGCCCGAGTGGCGGCAGGTCGTTTCCTACTTCCAGGCGCTCGACGCCGCCTCACCGCGCATCGAGCTGCACACCCTCGGCAAGACGACGCTGGGGCGTCCCTTCATCGCCGCCTTCATCGGCGATCCCGCGACGCTGGCGAACCTCGGCAAGGTTCGCGACGCGGCGCGACGGCTGGCCGATCCGCGCTTGACGACGGATGCCGAACGTGCCGCGCTCGAGCGGGACAGCAAGGTCGTGGTGCTGGTGACGTCGAGCATCCACTCCACCGAGGTCGGCGGGATCCTCACGCCGCTCAACCTGGCGTACCGCCTCGTGGCGGGCGAGGACGAGGAGGCGCGCAGCATCCGACGCAACACTCTCACCATCCTCGTCCCGTCGCTCAACCCGGACGGCGTTGACATCGTGGGCGACTGGTACCGCAGCTCGCTCGGCACGGCGTGGGAGGGGAGCGCTCCGCCGACGCTGTACCACTACTACACCGGTCACGACAACAACCGCGACTGGTACGCGTTCACCCAGGCCGAGACGCGGATGGTCGTGGACTCGCTGTATGCGCCGTATCACCCGCAGATCGTCAACGACATCCACCAACAAGGCTCCAACGGGTCGCGCATCTTCATCCCGCCGTACATGGATCCCGTCGAGCCGAACATCGACCCGATCCTCATGGCGGGCGTGGCGCAGATGGGCAAGTCGATGACCTGGCGCATGACGGCGCAGGGGCTGACGGGGATCGCGAACAACACGTCGTACGACGCGTGGACGCCGGCGCGCGCGTACCAGCACTACCACGGGGCGATCCGCATCCTCACCGAGACGGCGAGCGCGCAGCTCGCGTCGCCGATCCGCGTGAGCTACGACTCGCTGCGGCCGGGCTACAACGTGGACCCCAAGGTCACCGGCGTGGACTTCCTCACGAAGTGGAACGGCGGCCCGTGGGGGATCGGCGACATCGTGAGGTATCAGACCGCGGCGTCATGGGCGCTCCTCGCGCAGGCGGCCGACGATCGCGCGCTCTGGCTGTCGAGCTACTCGCAGGTCCAGCGCAACGCGGTGGCCGGCAGGCGCGCCCCGGGCCGGAGCGACTGGCCGACGTCGATCGTCATCCCGGCGCAGCCCGCGCGCGACACGGCGGTGAATGCCGCGCTGCGCATCCTGCAGCGCGGGCAGGTGGAGGTGCGTCAGGCGACGAGCGCGTTCACGGCGAATGGTCGCGCCTTCCCCGCGGGCAGCTACGTCATCCACACGGCGCAGCCCTACGGGTCGTTCGCCAAGGCCCTGCTCGAGCCGCAGCACTACCCGAACCTGCACGAGTACCCGGGCGGACCGCCCAAGCGGCCGTACGACGTGACCGCGCACACGCTGCCGTTGCTGTACGGCTTCGACGTGGCGATGATCCCCGATTCGGCGACGGTGGCGACGACGGCGCTCGCACCGGTGCCGGCGACACGGTGGGTCGCGTCGGGGTTGAGCGATGCCCGCGCGCGCCGGATCGCGATCTTCAAGAACGCCGCGGCGTCGATGGACGAAGGGTGGACGCGATGGGTGTTCGATCAGTACCGCATCCCGTTCACGCTCGTCACGGCGCGCGATCTTCGCGCCGGCAACCTCGCCTCCAGGTTCGACGCGATCATCATCCCCGACCAGAACGCGCGGCTCATCGCGCGCGGGCCGGCGGGCACCCTGCCGGATTCGCTCAAGGGCGGGCTGGGGGACGCCGGCGCGGCCGCGCTGGGTGCCTTCGTCGACGCCGGCGGGACGGTGCTGGCCTTCAACGACGCGAGCGACTACGCGATCGAAGCGCTGCAGCTCCCGGTGACGAACGTGCTCGCCGGTGTGCGGCCGACGGAGTTCTACGCGCCGGGCTCGCTCATCTCGGTCCAGTTCGACCGGGCAAGCCCGCTCGCTGCCGGGCTGACCTCCCCGAGCTCGGTGGTGTGGTTCGAGGATTCGCCGACCTTCGACGTCACCGATCCGACCCGCGCGACGGTCGTGGCCCGCTACCCGGCCTCCGGCGATCCGCTGGCGAGCGGCTGGCTCCTCGGCGCGCAACGGCTCGCTGGCAAGGCGGCACTGGTCGACGTGAAGCGCGGCAACGGCCACGTGATCCTGTTCGGCTTCCGCCCGCAGTACCGCGCCCAGAGCATGGCGACGTTCCCGATCATCTGGAACGCGCTGAAGATCTCGCGTCCGGCGATGTGAGACACGACGGCCTCGGGACCTCTGCATTCCCTTATGTAGGAACTGCAACGGCAACTTCAACTGCAACGGCGAACGCGGATGCCGGACGATACCTCTTACTGCGCGTACCGGAGGATGTCGTACAGGAAGCGGATCCCGAACCCGACGTTCTCCACCGACAGCCGCTCGTCGTTGCCGTGCACACCACGCTGCTCGTCGGCGGCTTCGACCCGGAAGGGATCCAACCCGTACGCGATGATGCCGAGCTTGCGATAGCTCGGGCGGTCGGTGGCACCGGTCATCATCGAGCTCGTCACGAAGACGCTCGGGTCGCGATCCTTCGCCGCACGCTCGACGGCGCGGAAGAGATCCGTGTTCGCCGGGCTCTCGAAGGGGGACTTGGGCGCCAGCAGCGTCTCGAAGTGCACCGCCGTGTCGGCCACGATCCGCTTCAGCGTGGCGAGCATCGTGTCGGGGCTCTGATCCGGAAGTAATCGGATGTCGAGCTCCGCGCTCGCCTCGGCGGGGATCACGTTCGTCTTGTTCGAGCCCGCGAGACCGGTCAGCGAGATCGTGTTGCGCAGGATCGCGTTCCAGTACACGTCGCTGAGAATCCAGTCGCGTGCCGTCGGATCGTCCAGCGCCTTCCGCACGTCCCGCAGGTAGCCCGCTCGCGGCTCTGGATAATTGCGACTGATGTCGTGGAAGAACTTCTCCACACCCGGCGTCACGTGCAGCGGAGTCTCGTACCGCGCGATCTTGTCGAGCGCGGCCACCAGGCGCGGCACCGGGTTGGCGCGGGTGGGCCGAGAGCCGTGCGAGGGCGTCCCCTTCACGGTGAGCTTCTGCCAGAAGGTGCGCTTCTCCGCCACCCCGACGCTGTAGTACTCCAGCCTGCCGTTGCGGTAGACGTTCGCGCCCCCTTCGGTGAAGAGGTATTCCACGTCCTTCAGGAGATCGGCGTGGCGATTGACGAACACGATGCCGCCGGTGCTTCCCAGCTCCTCGTCGGCGTTGGCGACGAACACGATGTCGCGCGTCAGCGGCACGCCGCTGCGCTTGAGCGCGATGAGCGCCATAAGGTGTGCGACACCTTCGCCCTTCATGTCGAGCGCACCGCGGCCGTAGATGAACCCGTCCTTCACCTCCCCGGCGAAGGGGGGCACGCTCCAATAGGCCGGCGTCACCGGGACGACGTCCATGTGCTGCACGAGCGCGATCGCGCGCTTGCTGCCGTTCCCCCTGACTCGCGCGTACAGGTTGGCGCGCCCCGCCCCGAGCTCCGCGGTGTCGAGGATGGTGGCCTCGATCCCCTCCTTCTCCAGGATCGTCTTCAGGAAGCGCGCGGCCTCGAGCTCGTTGCCCGGTGGATTCGACGTGTTGATGCGCAGATACTCGCGCAGGATCTCCACGCCTTGCGTCTGGATCGCTGCCCAGTCCACGGGGCGCGCGGGAGCGGGCGTCGCCTGGCCGGCGAGTGCGGCAGGGAGGAATACCAGGGTGATGACGTGGAGCGCGTGACGCATGTCGGGTCGGTGAGGGGGTGAGACGGGGAGCAAGGAGGTTGCTCCCCGATCGGGGTGATGCGCAAGCCGGAACTGCAGGGAAACCTTTGGCCCGGGGCAGCGTACGAGTGGGCACTCCCCCTCGCCCAGGGTCGTCCGGCATGTTCGCTCCCCTCCTCGCCGCGCTGCTGCAGGTGCCCACCCCGGTGCCACAGGCCCCGGCGTCGCCCGCCACCGCCCACGCCGCCGCCGATACGGTGGAGCGCGATTCCACGACCGACAGACACGGCCGCCGCCGGCGAGAGCGCAGGCCGGTGAAGCGACTCGAGGTGACGCCCGACCATCTCGCCTCCGCCTTCAAGGACGCACCCGCCCGCTCGCTCCTCCTGTTGGCTCGCGACGCCCGCCTGCGTCAGGATTCGTCGCTCGCCTCGTACGACGCCACGACCTACCAGCGCATCTCGGCGGGCATCGCCTTCGCCAGGTTCGGGCGCGACCGGCTCGCGTTCCGCTCCGAGGATGCGACGCGCGTGCGCTGGCGCCGCGGCGTGGGGGCCTACGTCGACGTCACCGGCTCGCGCGCCGTGGTGCCGATCGCCGGCAAGTCGGGCAGCGTGTCGACGGACGGGAGCATCTCCCCGGTCCCGTACTATCCCGGCAGCGAGACGCTGTGGATCGGCTCGGGTGTGGCCCGCCCGACGGTCGACGAGAACGATGGGATCATCCATCCGCTCGCCGATGGCGCCGAGGCGTACTACACGTACGAGACGGGAGACTCGGTGACCTTCCGCCTCCCCGACGGCAGATCGATTCGGCTGCGCGAGCTCCGGGTGCGGCCCCGCCAGCCCAGGTGGAATCTCGCGGTCGGCTCGTTGTGGTTCGACATGAGCGGCGGCCAGCTCGTGCGCGCCGCGTACCGCATGAGCGTGCCGATGGACATCGAGGCGGTCGCGAAGGCCGACGACTCCACGGAGTTCAACGACGTGCCGGCGGTCATGCGGCCACTGCTCTTTCCGATGACGGCGCAGATCAGCGCGATCGGCGTGGAGTACGGCCTCTTTCAGGGCCGCTTCTGGCTGCCGCGGGTGCAGGTCGCGGAGGGCAGCATCCGCGTCGGGGTGATGCGCTCGCCGATCAAGCTGGAGCAGAGATACCAGTACGAGAACGTGAACGCCGGCACCCCCTTGCCGCCGATCGTCGTCGATTCGACGAATCGGCGGCGCGGCATCAACCTCGGCGTGCACATCGGCGACTCGCCGGCCGACGACTCGGCGCGTGCCGCGCGCGCCGCGCGACGGGGGCGCCGGTCGATCCCCTGCGACAGCGCGGGGAACCGCACGTACACGCGCCAGAGCGAGAGCATGCCCAACCCCGTGTTCGTGACGATCTCCTGCGACACGGCGCGGCTCGCGCATTCGCCCGCGCTGCCGCCCTCCATCTACGAGCAGGGCGAGGAGGCCTTCAGCAGCGCGGACATGGCGGAGATGGAAGCGCTCGTCCACCAGGCGCTGTCGATGGACGCGCAGGCGCAGTTCGCCCCGCAGCTTCCCACCGTCGGCGTCGATCGGCCGAGGTACAACCGCATCGAGGGGCTCTCGCTCGGCGTGCGTGCCGATCAGGTGCTGGGTGCCGGCTACTCGCTGCACGGCGCGGCGCGGCTCGGCGTGGCCGACCTGGAGCCGAACGTCGAGCTCACCGGCTCGCGCAGCGACCTGCGGCGCACCCTCTCGCTCACGGCGTACAACCGGCTCGTCTCGGCCAGCGACTGGGGAAATCCGCTCAGCCTGGGCAGCTCGATCTCGGCGTTCGCCTTCGGCCGCGACGAAGGCTTCTACTATCGCGCCTCCGGGCTCGAGCTCGCGCGCACCCCCGATGCCGGCGGGGAGAGCGCGCTGGTCATGAGCCTCTTCGCCGAGCAGGAGCGCACGGCGAGACAGCAGACGACGTTCTCGCTCGCGCGCTCGGTGAACGGCACGCAGTTCGAGCCGAACGTCGAGGCGGTCCGCGGCATCTACGCCGGTGCGCGCGCCCGCTATCTGCGCAGCTTCGGGCTGGACCCGCAGGGCTTCCGCCTGTTCAGCGACACGCGGCTCGAGGGGGTGCACGGCGACTCGGGAAGCTACGGCCGCGCGGCGATCGACCTCACGGGATCGCACGGGATCGGGAACGGCGCGGCGTCGATCACCGTGGCGGGGGGCAGCTCGGTGGGCGTGCTGCCCACCCAGCGCTTCTGGTTCCTCGGCGGGACACCCACGGTGCGCGGCCAGCGTCCCGGCGTCGAGGCAGGCAACGCCTTCTGGCTCGGCCGCGCCGAGCTGGGATACGGGCTGAGCGTCGTGCGGCCGGTGCTGTTCGGCGACATCGGCTGGGCCGGTGACCGGACGCGCTGGCGCGACATCGGGCAGCCGGCGTCGGGCGTGGGGGTGGGCATGTCCGTCATGGACGGCCTGGTGCGGTTCGACGTGGCGCGCGGGATCGCGCCGGAGAAGGCGTGGCGGGGGAACGCGTATCTGGACGCCCGCTTTTGAGCGTGCGGCGGGCGGGGTGAGGGGTACGGCGTGGTCGTGCGGTGGGCGGCGGGAGGCGTACGGCGTGGGGAGTCGGTGGCGGGTGCTGGTTTGGGAAGTGCGGGCCGACGGCGGGCGCAAAGGCGTTCTGTCGGAACGCGGTAGTGGTTGGATGAGGGCGTGAGACGCAGGCTGGGGGACCAGCGGACCGCCCTCAGCCGCCCTCACCCCACCGACACCGGTTCCGAATTCTCACGCCGTACCCCTCACGCCGCGACGCCGCACGTCGCGCCGTACCCCTCACGCCGCACGACCGCCGTACCCCGTATGCCGTACACCGCACGCGATTATGATGCGTCCCATGTCATCGCGTGTCCGCGGCATCGTTCTCTGCGCCCTGATCGCCGTCGTCGCCACCGCCGCGGGAAGCGTCGAGCATGCGGTCGCGGGGCGCGCGTGGATCGAGCCGCTCGTCCTCGCGATCCTCATCGGCGCCGCCGTGCGCACCGCGTGGACCCCGGACGCGCGCTGGAAGCCCGGCATCGACTACTCGGCCAAGCAGGTGCTCGAGGTGGCGATCGTGCTGCTCGGGCTCACCCTCGACGTGCCCCTGCTGCTGCGAGCGGGGCCGCTGCTCGCGGCGGGGATCGTCGTCGCCGTCGTGGGGGCGCTCGCCGTCGGCTACCTGCTCGGGCGCACGCTCGGCCTTCGCACTCGTCTCGCGATGCTGGTGGCGGTCGGCAACGCCATCTGCGGCAATTCGGCGATCGCCGCCGTCGCGCCGGTGATCGGCGCGGAGCCCGACGACGTCGCCTCGAGCATCGCTTTCACCGCCGTGCTGGGTGTGGTCGTGGTCCTCACCCTGCCGAACCTCATGGGGCCGCTCGGGCTCTCGGACTATCAGTACGGGGTCGTGGCCGGGCTCACGGTCTATGCGGTGCCGCAGGTGCTCGCCGCCACCCTGCCGGTGAGCGTGTTGAGCGGCCAGGTGGGCACGCTGGTGAAGCTGACCCGCGTGCTGATGCTGGGCCCCATCGTGCTCGGCCTCTCGGTCGCGATGCGCCGCCGAGGTGCGACGCCGCAAGGTCGGGTCGCGATCGGCCGGCTGGTGCCCTGGTTCATCATCGGCTTTCTCCTCCTCGCCGCCATCCGCGCCACGGGCGTGGTGCCGGTACCGGTGGTCGACGCGGCGCGCTGGACCTCCGCCGCGCTCACCGTGGTCGCGATGGCGGCGCTCGGCCTCGGCGTCGACGTCCGCGTGCTCGGCCGCGTCGGCAAGTCCGTCACGGCGACGGCACTCGGCGCGCTCACCCTGCTCCTTTTCATCAGCGTCGCGCTCGTCAGGGGGTTGGGAATCAAGTGACCCAACGGATGGTGCGCGCCCGTCCTCGACTGCAACTGCGTTCGCTGGTGGAGTTGCGGCTGCAGTCGCAGAAAAAGACGGCGCCTTGACTTCCTTCGGCCCCGGGGGCAATGTCCAATCGTGAACAACGCGCCCGCATCCCTCATGTGCACCATGTGCATGTGTCATCTCATGTGGCATCAGCCGCAGGGGACGGGGGACGCGCACGTGTAGGTCGTTCGACAACCGGTCGACGACGCGCCCCGATCCCACCGCGGATCGGGGCGCTCTGATTTTCAGGAGGGCAACGAGGCGCGGCGGGAGCAGGGCAGAGCCACGGAACGCTCTCACCCTCAGTCCGATATGTCCCGCATGAAGCCCATCGCCGTCTATCACGAGCACCCCGATTGGTTCCGTCCGCTCTTCACCGAGCTGGAACGTCGGGACATTCCGTACGTCCGCCTCGACGCCGCGGCCCACCGGTATGATCCGGCCGAGCGCAGCGTGCCCTGGTCGCTGGTGTTCAATCGGGCCAGCCCGTCCGCCTACCTGCGCGGCCACGGGCAGTCGACCTTCCATACCCTGCACTGGCTGAAGCACCTCGAGCGCCTCGGCGTCCCCGTCGTCAACGGGAGCACGACGTACGGCTACGAGCTGTCCAAGGCCACGCAGCTCGATGCGTTGGTCGCGCTCGGGCTCCCCTTTCCGCGCTCGGTCGTGATCAACGACCCGTCGCAGGCGGTGGCCGCGGCGACCGATCTGCGCTATCCGGTGCTCGTGAAGGCGAACGTCGGCGGGAGCGGGGCCGGCATCACGAAGTACGAGACCGCCGACGCCCTCGCCGGTGCGGTCGCCGCCGGGCACGTCAGCCTCGGCGTCGACGGGGTGGCGCTGGTACAGGAGGCGGCGCCCCTGCGGGACGGTCACATCACGCGCGTCGAGACGCTCGGGGGCAAGTACCTGTACGCGATCAACGTCTATCCGGCCACTGGCTCGTTCGATCTCTGCCCGGCGGATGCCTGCCAGACGACGAGCGGCGTGGAGCTCGTGGGCGCGGCGTGCGCCGTCGACGCGGTCAAGTCGGGGCTGCGGGTCGAAGGGTTCACGCCGCCGGACGAGATCGTCGCGCAGGTGGAGGCGATCGCGCGGTTCACGGGGCTCGACGTCGGCGGGATCGAGTACCTCGTCGACGATCGCGACGGGCGGCACTACTTCTACGACGTGAATGCCCTGTCCAACTTCGTGGCCGACGCACCCAACGTCATCGGCTTCGATCCGTGGACGAACCTCGTGGACTACCTCGAGTCGCGGGTCGGCGCGGCGCCCGCCGAGGTGACGGCATGAGCGCCACGCTGACCCCGGAGCGCGCGTCGGAGACGGAGCGGCCATCCACCCGGCCGCCCGGCATGCGGTTCGGCTACTGGCTTCCGGTGTTCGGCGGCTGGCTGCGCAACGTCGACGACGAGCACATGGAGGCGAGCTGGGCGTACACGCGCCGGCTCGCGCAGCGCAGCGAGGAGATCGGCTTCGATCTCACCCTCATCGCCGAGCTGTTCCTCAACGACATCAAGGGGCCGGATGCGCCGGCGCTCGATGCCTGGTCGACCGCGGCGGCGCTGGCGGCGGTCACCGAGCGGCTGGAGCTGATGGTCGCGGTCCGCCCGCAGTTCCATGCGCCGGCGCAGCTCGCGAAGCAGGCGGCGAACATCGATCAGATCTCGAATGGGCGGCTCGCGCTCAACGTCGTCAGCGCCTGGTGGGCCGACGAGGCACGCCGATACGGCGTGCATTTCGACCAGCACGACGACCGGTATGCGCGCACGGCCGAATGGCTCGACGTGGTGAGCGGGGCGTGGTCGCAATCGCGTCTGACGCACAAGGGCACCTACTACGACGTGGACGACCTGATCGTCGAGCCGAAGCCGGCGCGGCGCCCGCGGCCGACGATCTATGCGGGGGGCGAGTCGGAGACCGCGAAGAACCTCATCGCGTCGAAGTGCGACGCGTACGTGATGCACGGCGACCCGGTGGAGCACGTCGTGCGCAAGGTGGCGGACATGCGCGCGCGCCGCGATCGGGTCGGCGGCGGCCCGATGGAGTACGGGATGGCGGCCTACGTCATCGTGCGCGAGACCGAGGCCGCGGCGAAGCGGGAGCTCGAGCGCGTCACCAACGTCGCCGAGGGGTCGCCGGGTTACCACAACTATCAGGACTGGCTCTCGAACACCCAGCTCGAGTCGCGGGTGTCGCTGGAGGACTACTCGGTCTCGAACCGGGGCCTCCGCGCCGGTCTGGTCGGGACGGCCGAGCAGGTCGCGGACCGAGTGCGGGAGTACCAGGACGCCGGGGTGAACCTCCTGCTGCTCCAGTGCAGCCCGCAGCTGGAGGAGATGGAGCGCTTCGCGGAGCTGGTCATGCCCCTCTGCGCGAGCCGGGACGGCTAGCGGCTCTTTCGTCGGAGGCCGGACGCCGCCATACTAGGCGTCCGATCGCAGGACCTGCAGCATCCCCCGGAGACGCCCCACCCGTCCACGGCCGATGTCCAATTCGTCTGTCCAGCACCGACGCTGGTTGCTGGCGGTGTACGCCGTTGGCGTCGCCGTCGCGACGCTCCAGCGCGGCGTGTGGAGTCGCGAGCACACGACCTTCGCCATCTTCCGGCAGTCGTTTCTCCATCTCTTCCGCCACCAGAACCTGTACGCCGCGTACCCGCTCGAGCAGGGGACAGCGGCCGCGGATCTGTTCAAGTACAGCCCCTCCGCGGCGATGTTGTTCGCGCCGCTGGCGGCCGTGCCGTATCCGGTCGCCCTGCTGGGCTGGAACCTGCTCAACGCCGGCCTGCTGGTGTACGCGGTGACGCGGCTGCTGCCGCCGCGCCGGGCCAACCTTGCGCTGCTCCTGCTGGCCCCCGAGGTCTTCGTCGCCGTCCAGAGCTCGTCCAGCAACGCGCTGATCGCGGGACTACTGCTGCTGGCGGCGTTCGCGTACGAGGAGGGGCGTCTGCTGCGCGCCGGCGGCGCGCTCGCGGTGGGCGCGGCGATCAAGATCTTCCCGGTCGCGGCGCTGATCTTCGGGATGATGCATGTGTACCGGCGTCGGGCCCTCCTCGCCGCGGCGGTGGTGTTCGCCGCCGTGCTCGCGCTGCCGCTGCTCGTGATCGGGCCCGCCGAGCTGCTCGAGCAGTATCGGTGGTGGGCGACGCTCCAGGCGCGCGACGCGCGCGATCTGATGTTCGGGCTGTCGCTGATGCCCCAGTTCCGGCATTGGTGGGAGGTCCGCTGGCCGAACTGGCCCGTGCAAGCGGTGGGGACGGTGCTCTTCCTGCTGCCCATCCTGCTGCGGCGCGATCGCTGGCGGTCCCGTGCCTTCCGCTTCGAGTATCTCTGCTCGCTGCTGATCTACGTCGTCCTGTTCAATCATCAGGCAGAGCGGCAGTCGTTCGTCATCGCGGCCACAGGGGCCGTGCTCTGGTACGTGACCACCGAGCCCACGCGTGAACGCTCGCTGCTGCTCGCTCTCGCCCTCATCGGGGTGCCGACCTTCCCGTATCTCGCCCTCTGGCTGGTGATCCATGCCGGCCTGCTGCGTCGCGAGGGGGAGGCCGAGTCCGAGGCGCCGCGAACGATGTCCATGGCCCGCGATCGGATGGCGCTCCGGCGGCGGTGGCCGGCGAGCTGGCGGCAGGCGTCCTGACGGCGTGACCGGACGGGAACCCGCCGGGCGGCGCGCTGAGTTACTCTATCCTCATGCGCACCCTCTCCCGGTATCTCCGTCCCTACTGGCGGCTGGTCGTCCTGGCGCTCGTGCTCGCGGCGATCAACCAGATCTTCTCGCTGCTCGATCCGCTCATCTTCCGGCACGTCATCGACAGCTACGCCACGCAGTACGACCGCTACACCCGGATGGAGTTCTTCAAGGGCGTGGCGCTGTTGCTGGGGGCCGCGGTGGGGGTCGCCTTCGTCTCTCGCGTGGCGAAGAACTTCCAGGATTACTTCGTGAACGTCGTCGTGCAGCGGGTCGGGGCCGACCTGTACTCCGACGGCATTCGCCACTCGCTCGCGCTCCCCTTCCAGACCTTCGAGGACCAGCGGAGCGGCGAGACCCTCGGCAAGCTGCAGAAGGTCCGCTCGGACACCGAGCGGTTCATCGCCGCGTTCGTGAACATGGTGTTCACCACCCTCGTCGGCGTGATCTTCGTGATGATCTACGCCTTCAAGGCGCACTGGGCCATCGCGCCGGCCTTCTTCCTCACGGTACCGATGCTGGCCGTGCTCAGCTCCGTGCTGAGCAAGCGGATCAAGACGATCCAGAAGGTGATCGTCGCTGAAACGACCGCGCTCGCCGGCGCGACGACGGAATCGCTCCGCAACATCGAGCTCGTGAAGAGCCTTGGCCTCGCCAAGCAGGAGGAGCTCCGGCTCAACGCGACGACGGAGAAGATCCTCAAGCTCGAGCTCAAGAAGGTGCGGTACCTCAGGTCCCTGAGCTTCATCCAGGGAACCGCAGTGAACTTCCTGCGCACGTGCATCCTGTTCCTCATGCTCTACCTGATCTTCGAGAAGCAGATCACGGTGGGACAGTTCTTCTCCCTGCTGATCTACTCGTTCTTCATCTTCGGTCCGCTCCAGGAGCTGGGAAACGTCATCAACATCTATCGCGAGACGGAGGCGTCGCTCGCCAACTTCGACGCGATCTTCAGGATCCCCATCGACCCGAAGCCGGCACACCCGGTGGCGGTCGACGACCTCCGCACGCTGGCGTTCGAGGCGGTGAGCTTCACCCACGCCACGGCTGCCGCGCCGGCGCTGGCGGACGTCTCCTTCGAAGTCCGGCGAGGCGAGACGGTGGCGTTCGTCGGACCGTCGGGGGCGGGGAAGACGACGCTGGTGAAGCTGCTCGTCGGCCTGTACCGCCCGGGCGCGGGCGCGGTCCTCTACAACGGCGTCCCGAGCGATCGGGTGGACCTCGACCGCTTTCGGGAGCGGATCGGCTTCGTGACCCAGGACGCGCAGCTGTTCAGCGGGACCATCCGCGAGAACCTGCTGTTCGTGCACCCGGGTGCGAGCGACGCGCAGTGCCTGGACGTGCTGCGCCGGGCGGCGGCGAACTCGCTGCTCACCCGGGCTGACAAGGGGCTCGACACGGTGATCGGCGAGGGGGGCATGAAGATCTCCGGCGGCGAGAAGCAGCGCCTGTCGATCGCGCGGGCGCTGTTGCGCGACCCGCATCTGCTGGTGTTCGACGAGGCGACGAGCTCACTCGACTCGCTCACCGAGGAGGAGATCAGCCGCACGATGCGCGACGTCGCCGAGTCCGCCGACGTGATCACAGTGCTGATCGCCCACCGGTTGAGCACCGTGCTGCACGCGGATCGCATCTACGTCCTGGAGCGCGGCCGGGTGGTGGAAGAGGGTCGGCACGACGAGCTGCTGGCGCGAACCGGTCTGTACTACGCCATGTGGCGGCAGCAGGTCGGCGAGCGCCGCGTCGAGCCAACTCCTTCGGCACCTCTCAGATCGCTCGCCCGAGTCTAGTCGAAACGTCGTAACTACAGATCATACGGATTAGGACGGATTCAACGGATTGCTCCGTGAGATGCGGCCGCAAACGCGCATGGAGCAATCCGTTCGATCCGTCTGGTTCCGTCAAAATCCGTATTCAAAGGAGTGAGTCGAAGGCCGCATCGCACGCCGCCAGGCAGCGCTCCAGACCTTCGAGCGTGTGATCCCCCATGTGGCCGATGCGCACCGTCGTGTCCTTGTTCTTCCCGTAGCCGCTGCCGATGGTGAAGCCGCGCTCGCGGATGGCCGTCAGCAGCGTCGACGAGGGCAATGACTCCGGGAGCGTGATGCTCGTGACCGTCGGCGAGCGGTGGCCCGCGCGGGCGAGCACCCCGAAGGCCTCGCCGTGTCGGGCGCGCACCCCGTCCACCCACTCGTACGTTCGCGCCGCCATCGCGGCGTGCCGAGCCCACCGCGCCGGCATCCCTTCGCGCACGATCGCGTCGAGCTGCACGTCGGCGGCAAAGAACAGCGGGATGGCCGGCGTGTTCGGCGTCTGGTCCTTCCGGGCATAGGCGTCGAACTCCACGAGATCGAAGTACAACCCCCGGCCCGGGGTGGTGCGAGCGCCGGCGATGAACGACTCCGACGCGGCGGCGAAGGCGAGCCCCGGGGGAAGGGCGAGCGCCTTCTGCGATCCGGTGAGCGCGTAGTCCAGCTCCCACTCGTCGAAGCGCAGCTCCGCGCCGCCGATCCCGGTCACCGAATCGACCAGGCACACCGCGCCGTGCTCACGTGCGAGCCGCGTCGCCGTTCGAACGTCCTGCCGCGCCCCGGTCGAGGTCTCGGAATGGACGATCGTCAACGCGGCGTACCGTGTGGCACGCAGCCGGTCGGCGAGCTGGTCGAGGTCCACCGTTCCTCCCCACGGCACCTCCAGAAGGTCGGTCTCGCGCGCGCACGCCTGCGCGATCGCGGCGAACCGCGCCGAGAAGGCGCCGTTCACCACGCAGAGGATGCGGCCGGTCGGCGCAGCGCGCACGCCCGCCTCCATCAGCCCCGTCGCCGACGAGCTGCTCAGGTACACCGGGCGCGTCGTCCCGAAGATCGTGCGCAGCGACTCCTGCAGCCGCCGGAAGAGCGACTCGAACGCCGCACCGCGGTGGGGAATCATCGGCTGGGTCATCGCCGCGAGCACCGGGGCGCGCACCTCGGTGGGACCGGGAAAGAAGAAGGTGCCGTTCGGCAGGAGGGGCGGCGTCATGCGAGCACGAGGTCGAGAAGCTGATCGAAGGTGGTCACGACGAGGTCGGCGTCCTGCACCACCGCGTCGCGAGTGACGAATCCGGTGAACGCCGCAAAGGCCTCCACCACCGGCCGGATGGCGAGGTCGGTCGCGCCATCGCCGACGGCGAGCACGCGCGGTGGCAGCGCCAGCGCCTCGACCACGGTGCGTTTCCCGACGGCGGTCGTCAACGGCGACGCGGCATCGTAGCCCTCGTACTCCCCGTCGGCGGTGAAGCGCAGCGCGACCGCGTGCACGTCCGAATCGGGAATGCCGAGCCGCTGCGCGACGGGCAGGATCGCCTCGCGCACGCCGCCGCTCACGAGGACGACGCGACATCCCGCATCGCGCAGGCGGCGGACGACCCGCGCCGCCCCAGGGGCGAGCGAGGAGACGTAGAGGCCGGCCAGCATCTCCACCTCGGCGCGGGAGGGCTGGACGATGGCGAGGCGTTCCCCGTACACCGCGTCCAGCGCGATGCGCCCACGCATGGCGCGCTCCGTGAGCGCGGTGACCCGGGCACCGACGTCGGAGCCGCGCAGGCCGGCGAGCCAGTCGATCCCCTCGATCCCGCACAGCGTGGAATCCACGTCCAGCACCACGCTGGCGAATCCCTTCGCTGCCCCGTCGCTCACAGGACGTTGCCGGGCGCGAGGATCCCCGCCGGATCGAGCTCCAGCTTCACTGCCGCCATCGCCCGTACCTGGAGCGGCGACATCTGCAACGGCAGCCACTTCCGCTTCAGCTTTCCGATCCCGTGCTCCGCCGCGACCGTGCCGCCGAGCGCGATGACCTCTCGCAGCGTGGCTTCGACGACCCGCTCGATGCGCGCCAGCTCGCCGACATCGTGGGCGATGAAGTTCTGGTGCGGATGGCCATTGCCCGCGTGACCGTAGATGACCGCCTGCGGCACCTTCGCCTCGTCGGCGAAGGCGCGGGCCCGCCCGATCGCCGTGGCGAGGTGACGATAGGGTACCGCCCAGTCGGTCGAGACCTTTCGCCCGCCGTGTGCGCGCCGCGCGGCGCCGCGCTCGTTCATGTGTGCGGGTACCGCGTGGCGCACGCGGCGTGCCTCGCGCAGCGCGGTCTCGCCGTCGTAGACGCGCACGTCGTCCGTGAGCGCGCCGTGCGATTCGGCGAGCGCGAGCCACTCGTCGAGCGCCGGATCGACCCCGCGCGGCGGCACCTCCTCCACGTACACGAACGCGGCTGCATCCACCGCCCAGTCGCGAGAGCCCTCGGCGACGCGCGCGATGTCGAGGGCGAGCGCGTCGAAGAACTCGATGCAACGCGCATGGACCGCCGCGCTCTCCCGGGCCGCGACCACGAACCGGAGGGCGTCAAGCTCGGCGGCGAACGGCAACGCGAGGCCCACCACCTGCTCCGGCAGGGGCAGCAGCCCCAGTTCCACCTCCACCACCACGCCCAGCGTCCCCTCGCTGCCGATGAACCAATCCACCGGGTCGTGCGCCATCGCGTAGCCCACCGTGTTCTTCTCCAGCGCGGTGCGCCGCAGCTCGACGAGCGAACCGTCCGCCAGCGCCACGCGCAGCGCGCGCACGTGGGGCCGGGTCGCGCCGTAGCGGAGGCTCCGTGCCCCCGACGCGTTGCACGCGACCGCGCCGCCGACCGTGCACTCCTCCTCGCTCGTCGGATCGGGGGCGAGCAGCAGGTCGTGCGCCGCGCACGCCCGCTTCAGCTCTCCCACCAGAACGCCAGGCTCGGCCCGCGCCACGCGCGCCACCGGATCGATGTCGACGATGCGCTGCATGGCCCGCAGGGAGAGCAGGGTGCCGCGGTCGCAGATCGACGCGGCCGTGGTGCTCGTCTGTCCCCCGGCAGGCGTCACCGGCGTCCCTGCCGACGTCGCTTCCGCCAGCAGCGCGGCGACCTCCTCGGCGCTCGTCGGCCGCGCGACGCCGTCGGGGACCATCACGAGGCCCGAGGCATCGGCGGCGTAGGCGCGCCGCACCTCCTCGTCGCGCACCACGACGGGCGCAGGGGTCGTGCGCACTACGCGCTGCGGAAGTGCACGACGGTGGCGGAGCTCACGTCGGGCAGCTCGAGCAGCGCGCTCCGCACGCCGGCGCCCACGGAGCCGTCCACGCTGATCGCGGCCAGCGCGTCACCACCCTGCGCGAGCCGGGCCTGATGGTATTCGGCGATGTTCACCCCATTGTCCCCGAGCAGCGTACCGACGCGCCCGATCACTCCGGGCACGTCGTTGTTGGTGAGGATGATGAGGGTGTCGCGCGGGGCGACGTCGATGTGGAATCCGCCGATGCGGGTGAGCCGACCCGACGATCCATCCGGCGCCGCTCCGGCCACCGCCAGCTCCTGCATCCCGCCGCTCAGGCTGATCTGCAGTCCCGCCGTGCCCAGCGACGACGACTCCGAGCAGGAGAGCTCGATGCCGCGCGCCTCCGCCAGCGCGCGCGCATTGATCAGATTGAGCCGATCGACGTCGGTCGTGCCCTCCAGCACCCCCGCCGCCGCAGAGGCGAGGAGCGCATTGGACGCGCCGGCCAGCTCCGGCCCGACGCGTAACGACAGACGTTGAATCGCCCGCGCCCCGCGGTCGGCGAGAATGGCGCGCGCGACCGCGGCGGCGCGGCGCGCCACCTGGAGCGCCGGCCCGAGCTCGCGCCAGTCGCCGGTGCCGGTGCCGGCCACGTTGATCGAGCGCGACAGCTCGCCGTGCAGCAACGCGTTGCGCACGGCGGCGCAGGCGTCCACGGCGACGTTGCGCTGGGCCTCTGCGCTCGACGCCCCGATGTGCGGGGTGAGGAAGGTGTTCGGGGCGCGGCGCAGCGGATGGTCGGGGGCGAGCGGCTCCTTGGAGAAGGCGTCCACCACGGCGCCGCGAAGCTGTCCGCTCTCCAGCGCGGCCACGAGCGCCGCCTCCTCGACGATCCCCCCACGCGCCATGTTCACGACGACGGCGCCGCTCTTGAGCCGGCTCAGCTCCCGCTTGCCGATGATCCCCTCCGTCTCCTCGGTGAGCGGCGTGTGCACGGTGATGACGTCGGCGGTGTCGAGCCCGTCCTCCAGCGTGGCGAGACGCCGCACGCGGAGCGCGCGGAAGCGCTCGTCGCTCACGTACGGATCGTACGCCGTCACGTCCATCCCGAAGGCGAGCGCCCGCGTCGCCACCTCGCCGCCGATGCGGCCGAGCCCCACGATGAGCAGCGACTTCCCCTTGAGCTCCGTGCCGAGGAGCTTCGAGCGGTCCCACCTGCCCTCGCGCATCGACCCCGCGGCGTGCGGCAGGTGCCGCAGCAGGCCGAGCACCGCGCCGAAGAACAGCTCCGCGACCGCGATCGTGTTCCCCGCCGGCGCGTTGATGACCGCCACGCCGAGCGCCGTCGCCGCGTCGATGGCGATGTTGTCGACGCCGACGCCGGCCCGGCCGACGACCCGGAGCTTCGTGGCGCGCTCGAGCAGCTCCTTCGTGATGCGCGTCGCGCTGCGGCCGACGAACGCGTCGTAGTCGCCGATGCGCTCGAGCAGCTCCGCCGGCGGCAGGGTGGGGACCTCGTCGACGAGGAACGAGGGCTCGGCGCGGAGCAGGGCGACGCCGTCGGGGTCGATGTCGTCCGTGACGAGGATGCGATAGGACACGGGAGCGAGGTGCGGGAGAGAGCGGTACCGGCAAGCTGGTGGCGCGGGCCGGCGAGGGCAACTTCGTGCTGCGAAGGCGGCTGCGTCGTCTTGACGGTATGACTACCGTCTCTCGCCGCGACCGGCTCACCGACCTCGCCGCGCTCGTGCTCCTCCTTGCAGGAATCGCGCTCTATCTGGACGCCGGTGCGCGCATGCGCACCATCTCCGGGTACAGCTACCGCCATCCCGGCCCGCCTGGCGAGTCCCAGCTCGCCGCCGCCGACCGGGCGCGCGCCGAGTCCTATGGCGGGCTCGGGCTCGCCGCCTTCGGGATCGTCGTCGGCGTGGGCAGCGCGCTGCGGCATGCACGGGGTGCGCCGCGCGTCGTCCTCAACTGATCGCCATCGTCCCCTCGGCGACGAGCACCGTGTCGCCCCCCACGCGGACGCCGATCACGGCCCCACCGGTCACATCGGCCTCGACCTCCAGCATGCTCGGCCGACCCATCTCGAAGCCCTGCTCGACGACCCAGCGCAGGGTACCGTCGCGGCGAGCGTCGTGCGCGGCGAGGTAGCCGCCGAGCGCCGCGCACGCGCTCCCGGTCGCGGGATCCTCGGGGACGCTGAGCCCAGGGGCGAACATCCGCGCCCGGTAGTCGGTGCCGGCCCGCTCCCCTCCCGGCGCGAAGACCATGATCTCCCCCACCGGTGCGCCGCCGAGCGTCGCCTCCCACGCATCCATGCGGATGCGGGCGCGCGACACCGCGGCGCGGTCGTGCAGCGGCACGAAGAGGAAGGGGAGTCCGCACGACATCACCTGCGGTGACCAGTCGCCGCCGCGCAGGTCGTCCACCTCGAGGCCGAGCACCCTTGCGAGCTCGTCGCGCGACGGAGGCGCACCCACCACCTCGGGGAGCTTCGCGACCGAGAGCTGCGCGAACACCGGCGTGCCCTTCTCCGCGCGGATGGTGACCGGGACGGGACCCACCTTCTCCTCGAGGACGATGGCCGTGCGATCGCCGGTGAGCGGGATCTCGCCCGTCGCGGCCAGGGCGTGCGCCGTGCCCACCGTCGGATGGCCGGCGAAGGGCACCTCGCCCCCGGGGGTGAAGATCCGGACCTGGCGCGTGTGTCGCGCATCGGCTGCCGGGTAGACGAAAGTCGTCTCGGAGTAGTTGAACTCGCGCGTCACGGCGAGCAGGCGCTCCTCCGGGATGCCACGCGCATCCGGGAAGACGGCGAGCTGGTTGCCGCCGAAGGCGACGGAGGTGAACACGTCGCAGGTCAGGAAGCGGAAGCGAGGCATGGCGGAAAGCTAGCGGACTGGCGGGTCGCGCCCGGAGCGCCCAACATGTTCAAATGCGTATCCAATCGACCGGGGCCGCGCTGGCGCTGAGCTTCCTCGCCGTCGCGGCGCGCGCGCAGGGAGGCACCGCGCGCCTCGAGGGAACGGTCACCGACAGCGCGCATGGCCGGCCCCTCGGGGGCGCGACGGTCCTCATCACGAAAAACTCGCCTGTGCCCGCAGCCTGGTACAGCGTGACCACGGACGATCGTGGCCGCTATCGCCTGGATACCCTGGTCGCAGGCCGGTACAGCGTCGCCTTGTGGCACCCGCTCCTCGACTCCCTGCAGCTCATGCTCCCAGCGCGCCTCGTGGAGCTCGGCGAGGGACAGCGCGCCGTCGCGGACCTCTGGATCCCCTCCGGCGCGACGATCCGTGCCATGAGCTGCCCGGGGGTGACGCTCCCACCCGGGACCGGCGTGCTCGAGGGCCGGGTGTTCGATGCCGACTCGGCGGACGACCGGCCACTCGTCGGCGCGGTGGTCGCGATCCGCTGGAGCGACCTCACGATCAACCGCACGACGCTGAAGCTGGAGGGCGGCGAGCACGTCGAAGGCGCGCGGACCAATGCGGACGGGCAGTATCGATTCTGCGGCCTGCCCACCGACACCTGGCTGGCGGTGCAGGTGCAGAAGGACAGCGTGGGCAGCGTCGTGCTGACCCCGTTCATCTCGGATACCCTGGGCGTCGCCGTGCTCGACATGTCGCTCAGCATGGCCTCGGCGCGTCCGCTCGCCGCGGCGACCGACACGACCAGGGCCCCCGAGCCGCGGGTCCTGTCCGGCACGGCCAGCGTGTCGGGGACCGTGGTCGGCGAGACGGGACAGCCGCTCCCCGGCGTGCAGCTCCGCGTGCTCGAGACCGCGGCCGCGATGCGCACCGACTCGAGCGGCCACTTTTCCCTGACGGGCCTCCCCGCGGGAACCCAGCTCCTCGAGGCGAAGCGGGTGGGTTATCGCATCGTCCAACAGCCTGTCCAACTGATCGCTCGGCACGACGTGCTCACCGCCGTGCACCTGCGGCGCATCGTCTCGCTCGACTCCGTGCTCGTCGTCGCGCGCCGTTCGCGCTACCGCGAGTTCGAGCGCAACCGCCGGAACGGCTTCGGGCGCTTCCTGACCGAGGAGGACATCGAGAAGCGCCACGCGTTCGAGGCGACCGACCTGCTGCGGGCCGTCAACGGCTTCCGCGTGATCGGGAGCGGATTCGACGCCAAGGTCTACAGCTCGCGTGGCGCCTCGCTGTCGGGACGGGGGTGCGAGACGAACGTCGTCATCGACGGCATGCAGCATCAGGACATCAACTGGGTGCAGCCCTCGGACATCGGTGCGATGGAGACCTACCCCGGCGTCGCCGGAGCACCGGTGCAGTACGACAGCGCGTGCGGCGTGATCGTCATCTGGACCAAGCGATGACGAGGCGCGCATCGTTCGCGCGCACGGTGCTCGCGTCGCTGGGGCTGGCGCGGAGCCTGGGAGCTCAGGCGCACGGCGTGGTGATGGACAGCGTGCACCGACGCCCGCTCGCCGCGGCCACCGTCGTCGCGACGCCCGGCGCCGGCGTGACGGACACGACGTTCCATGCCGTGCTGACCGACGCGCGCGGCCGCTTTGGTTTCGAGGGACTGCGCGCCGGACGGTATCTGCTCACGGTCGAGCATCCCTGGATCGACTCCACGGGCATCGGCGTCCCGCCGGTGACGGTGGATGTTCCGCCGAGCGGCGAGGTGACCGCGGCGCTCGGCATCCCGTCGACGGCGACGCTCCGGCGCGTCTTCTGTCCCGCCGCGGTGCGCGACTCCACCCTCGGCGTGATGCTCGGCGTCGTGCGCGGCATCAGCGGGAATCCACTCCCTGGCGCCCGTGTGGTCTTCAGCTGGAGCGACTTCGACGTCGATCCGCGTTCCGCGGTCGCGCGCACGAAGCAGCTCACGAGCAGCGCCGTCGCCGACTCGGTCGGCGTGTATCGCGCCTGCGGGCTGCCCGCGGCGCGGACCCTGTTGGTCCAGGCGCAGGCCGACAGTGTCACCCAGTCAGGGGTGCTGGAGGAACGGATCGCCGAGGCGGGGCTGCTGGTGCGCGACTTTCACGTCGTCGCAGGCGGCGCCCGCGCCGAGCTGGGGCAGCATGCGGTCGCGGGGACGGTGCGCAGCGTGGCCGGTCAGCCGGTGGCCGGCGCGCAGGTGCGCCTGTTCGGCACCACGCGCGCCGCGACGACGAACGACGCCGGCGAGTTCCGGCTGGCCGGCCTCGCCGGCGGCACGCAGGCGATCGAGGTGGTGGCGCTCGGCTACTACCCGTACCGCACGCGCGTGGAGGTGGGCGAGGCCACGCCGGCGCTCGCGGTCCGGCTCGAGCGCGCGGCCGTGGTGCTCGACTCGATGCGCATCATCGCCAAGCGGCAGCGCACCCCGCTGGCGCAATCGTACCGTGAGTTCGACGAGCGGCGGGCCGCCGGACGGGCGGCGCAGTTTCTCACGGAGGAGGACATCGAGCGGCGGCATCCATTCGAGACGTCGGACCTGTTCAAGCTGATGCCGAGCGTGAAGGTCGTCGGCTTCGGCCACGACGCCAAGATCGCCGCCACGCGCGGGAAGACGACGATCGGCAACCCGAACATCCCGAATCAGGAGTGCCCGCTCGATGTGTTCATCGACGGCGTGCGCGTTCAGGCGGAGGACATCAACACGCTGCCACCCGAGGCCCTGCATGGCGTCGAGGTCTACACGGTGGCCGCGGCGCCCGCCAAGTATCGGGTCGGGGCGTGTGGCGCGCTGTTCCTCTGGACGAAGTGAAAGACCGTACGGCGTGACGGTGCGGCGGATGCAGCCACGCCGTACCCCTCACGCCGCGTGCCGCACGCTCACTTCTCTGCCATGAAGGGATACTTGTAGTCGAGCGGCGGCGAGAAGGTCTCCTTGATGCTGCGCGCGTTGATCCAGCGCACCAGGTTGAGCTTGGACCCCGCCTTGTCGTTCGTGCCCGAGCCGCGGGCGCCGCCGAAGGGCTGCTGCCCCACCACCGCGCCGGTCGGCTTGTCGTTCACGTAGAAGTTGCCCGCCGCGTCGCGCAGCGCCATCTGCGCCTCCCGCACCGCGCGACGATCGTTCGCGAACACCGCGCCGGTGAGCGCGTACGCGGTCGTCGTATCGATCACCTGCAGCGTCTCCGTCCAGCGCGCGTCGTCGTACACGTGGACCGTGACCACCGGCCCGAAGATCTCCTCGCAGAGGAGCCGGTACCGCGGATCCTCGGTTTCGACGAGCGTCGGATGAACGAAGTATCCGTCTTTCCCCTCGACCTTTCCGCCCGTGACGATGCGCGCGTTCTGCTTCGCGTCCGCCACGTACGACGAGATCTTGTCGAATGCCTTCTTGTCGATCACCGCCCCCATGAAGTTCCGGAAGTCCGTCACGTCGCCCACCTTCATCTCGTCGATCATGCCGACGGTGCGGTCGCGGACGTCGTTCCACATCGAGCGCGGGACGTAGATCCGGCTGGCGGCGGAGCACTTCTGGCCCTGATACTCGAACCCGCCGCGCGCGATGGCCACGGCGAGCGCCTGCGGATCCGCCGACGGATGGGCGACGATGAAATCCTTCCCACCGGTCTCGCCGACGATGCGCGGATAGTTGGCGTAGCTTCCCATCTGCGCGCCGATCGTCTTCCACATCCCGTTGAACACCGCGGTGCTCCCCGTGAAATGCACCCCCGCGAGATCGCGGTGCGACAGGGCCACCTGCGACACCTGCGCCGGATCGCCCGGGACGAGGTTGATCACGCCGGGCGGCAGCCCCGCCTCCCGGAGCAGCTGCATCAGGTAATGCGCCGACAGCATCGCCGACGCCGCCGGCTTCCACACCACCGTGTTCCCCATCAGTGCCGGCGCGGTGGGCAGGTTGCCTGCGATCGACGTGAAGTTGAACGGCGTCACCGCATACACGAACCCCTCGAGCGGCCGGTAGTCGAGCTGGTTCCACATCGTGTTGTTGCTGAGCGGCTGCTCCTGATACAGCTCCTGGGCGTAGGCGGGGTTGAACCGCCAGAAGTCGATCAGCTCGCAGGCCGAGTCGATCTCGGCCTGATAGACCGTCTTCGACTGGTTGAGCATCGTCGCCGCGTTGATCGTCGACCGCCAGGTCGTCGTCAGCAGCTCGGCCGCACGCAGGAACACCGCGGCCCGGTCCTCCCAGGCCCAGTTCGCCCAATCCGCGCCGGCGCGCTTCGCCGCCTCGATCGCCTGCTGCACGTGCGCCGGCGTGGCCTTGTGCCAGTCCGCCAGCACGTGCGCGTGATCGTGGGGCATCACGCTCTGCGCCGTGTCCCCGGTGCGGATCTCACGCCCTCCGATGACGATCGGAATGTCGACGCGCTCCTTCGCCATGCTCGCCAGCCGAGCCTTGAGGGCGAGCTTCTCCGGTGAGCCGGGCGCGTAGCTCTTCACCGGCTCGTTCACCGGGGGCGGGACGCGACGCGTGCCGGCGAAGCCGGCCAACGGGGCATCGGCGGGCGCGATCGCTTCGAGCGCCTGGCGCGACTCGGCCGCCGCGCTCTTCGACGCGGCGTGGTCGGCGGAAAGGACGGGGGCAGCCATGACGGGGCAGGTACGGGTGACGGAACGACATGGAATCGGCATGGTGCCGACCCTGGGAAGATAATCCGGCGGCCCATGCCCGGCGTCGCTTCTCCCGCCGGAGGACCCCCACTATTGTGCGGCATGCTACGCCCATCGCGCCGTCGGCGCCCTGTCGCCTGGCCGTTGGGACTGCTCGCGCTGGCGTGCGCGGCGTGCACCGCCGCCCCCGTGGACTGGGAGCCGCGGCGCGAGGTGCCGCAGGCCGGGGCGGGCGACGTGCTGCGTCCGGACGGCGCCCTCGGCGTCGACACCACCGCCGCGCTGATCGCGCGGCTCACGCCCCCGCCTGGCCCGCTGTGCGACGGGTCCCTCCAGATCGCCGCCGCGCGGCGCACGCTGTTTGCCGTCTGGTGGGCGCCCCGCCCCGACAGCGGAGCGCGACTGCTCGCCGCGCGCTCGAGCGACGGGGGACGAAGCTGGAGCGCGCCGACACCGGTCGACACGACCGACGTCGGCGTGACCGGCTGCCGGCGCGACCCGCCCGCGATCGCGGCGGACTCGGCGAGCGGCTACGTGCACGTCACCTACGCCCTGCACGCCGCGGAGGGCCCTGGGCTCTTCTTCTCGCATTCCATGGACGGCGGAGTCACCTTTCACGCGCCGGTGCCGATCCTCTATGGTGAGCGCCTCGGCCGCACGAGCGTCGCCGCGGACGGCGACCTGGTGGCCGTCGCCTTCGAGGATCCCAACAGCACGACCCCACGCATCGGACTTGCCCTGTCGCGCACCATGGGACACATCTTCGAGCACCGGATCCTCCCCGTCTCCGACGAGAACGGCGCTGCCACCCACCCGCAGGTCGCCATGCGCGGACGCCGCGTCGCGGTGGCGTGGGCGGTCGGCCCGACGGACTCCACTCTCCGCTCCGTGCGAGTCGGCACGGTGCGCTGAGCGCGACGACTACCATGCGCGTACTCTTCGCCGACGACGACGTCATCGCCCGCACGCTCCTCTGCGCCGTCCTCGCCGACCTTGGCCACGAGGTGGTGCTGGCGGAAGACGGGGAGCGCGCATGGCAGTACTTCCAGGACGACCCGGTCCCGCTCGTCGTCCTCGACATCAACATGCCGGGGCTCGACGGCCTCACCGTCTGTCGCCTGATCCGCGACCATCCCGCCGGACGCGAGACCTTCGTCATCATGGTCACCGCCCGCGACGGCCGCGACGACCTCACGGCGGTGCTCTCGGCCGGTGCCGACGACTACGTCACCAAGCCCAGCTCTCCCGAGAACCTGCGCGCGCGCCTCGAGATCGCCGGCCAGCGCATCGTGCAGAACGCCGCCAGCCGCGCGGCCGAGGCGGAGCTCGCGCGCTCGCGGTGGCTCGCCGGCATCGGCGAGACGACCATCGCCATCGAGCACGAGATCAACAACCCGCTCTCCGCCCTCCTCGGCCACGCCGAGCTGCTGCTGATGGACGAGGCGATGACCCCGGAGCAGGTCGAGTCGCTGCGCATCATCCAGGAGCAGGCCGTGCGCATCGCCGACGTCGTGCGTCGGCTCGCGCGGCTCAAGAACCCACAGTCGGTGGAATACCTCTCGGGGTCGCGCATGCTCGATCTCGGCCCCAAGACCTCGTAACGGCGGAGGGCAGGCGGTGGAGCACTACTTCGGCGCGCACACGGTGGACGCTGGCGGCATTCACATGGCGGCGCGCCGCGCCGCGAACGCCGGCATGCGCGCCCTGCAGATCTTCTCGGCGATTCCCAAGTACTACAACGAGCGCGTCAGCGTCCGCCCGGAGCGCGCCGTGCGATTCCGCGACGCCATCGCCGCGTCGGAGATCGCCCCCGAGCGCATCGTCGTGCACGCCGCATACGTCCTCAACACCGCCACGCCGGACGAGACGAAGTGGGTGCGCGCACGCGACGGCCTCGCCAAGGAGCTCGAGCGCTCGACAGCCCTCGGCGCCGGCGCGGTCTGCTTCCATCCCGGCGCCGCCACCGACGGCGATCGCGAGGCGGCGGCGGAGCGGATCGCCACGGCGATCATCCACGCTCTCGAGACGGTGAAGGGGAGCACGACGCGCGTTTTGGTGGAGAACACCGCCGGCGCCGGGAGCACGATGGCGCGCACGCCCGAGGAGGTCGGCGCCATCCTCGCGCACGTGCCCAAGCGGCTGCGCGCGCGCACCGGCTACGGGCTCGACACCTGCCACCTCTTCGCCAGCGGCTACGATCTGCGCGAATCGCCGGCGGCGGTGCGCGGCGTGCTGGACGCGTTCGAGGCGGCGGCGGGGGAGCGCCCGGGCTTCTTCCACCTCAACGACAGTGAGGGCGCGCTCGGCTCCAACAAGGACCGTCATGTGCTGATCGGCGACGGTCACATCGGCGCCGAGGCGTTCGGCTGGCTGCTCGCCGACCCGCGCACGCGCGGCGTCCCTCTCATCCTGGAGACCCCGCAGCTCGACTACGAGATCGGCGAGGACGACGCCACGCCCGACCCGTACGACGTGCAGATGATGGAGCTGCTCACCCGCCTCGCCAGGGCATGACCGGTCGCGGCGCCGCGACTCGCTCCGGGGTCGTTGACGCTCCGCCAGGCAGACTCCGCTTACGCCGGGCCCGGCTGGGCTGCATTGGTTCTCCGGCTACGACCCGCTGCGTGCGGGAGGGAACCGCCACGTGACGCTGCGCACATTTCCTCGCATGAACCACGTCATGCTCGACGGCCCGAGCAGCGACGTGCGCCGGTACGGTGCGCTCACGAACCTCCGCGTGCGCCGCGATCTCCTGGGGGTGCTCGCCGACTCGCTCGCGAGGACGCTCTAGAGGGAAAATGGGCGGTTTTCCGAGGGAAAATCCGCCCCGCCCATGGGGGCCGGCCTCGCGACGCGCCGTCGTATCGCGGCGTTCTCAGAGGGAAAAACGGCCATTCTCATAGGGAGATTTCGAAAAATCCCTATTGCGCGCCCCATGGGGCATTGTATCTTGCGCCCCGTCGTACAGCGTTTCTCTCAGAGTGAGAACCTGTTCACATTCCCAGGAGACGAGCATGGCCGCGAAGAAATCTGCGAAGAAGGGTGCGAAGAAAGGCGGCGCCAAGAAGTCCTCCGCGAAGAAGGGCGCGAAGAGGGGCGGCGCCAAGAAGTCGGCGAAGTCCGGCGCCCGGAAGAAGACGGCCAAGCGGTCGGGGGCCAAGCGCACGCCGAACGCTGCCTTCATGAAGGCGATGACGCCCAGCGCGCAGCTGGCGACCGTGGTCGGCTCGACGCCGATCCCGCGCACGGAAGTGACCAAGAAGCTGTGGGCATACATCAAGCGGAAGGGTCTGCAGGATTCCAAGAACCGCCGCAACATCAACGCCGACGAGAACCTCAAGCCGGTCTTCGGCGGCAAGGGCCAGGTCTCGATGTTCGAGATGACGCGGCTCGTCAACAAGCACCTCAAGTAGCGCTCGCGGGTCTCGAGCTGCCGCATCGAAGGGGCGTGCCGACTGGCACGCCCCTTCGCGCATCGCCGAACCCTTGCCCGCGCGTGATTCGCAGGGAGATTTCAGAGCGTCCGTTCTCCCCTCCTTCAGTCGTCCATGGCCTCCAACGTCGTTTCGCAGGCGCGCGGGAAGAAGAAGAGCTCCTCCGGCGCGCCGCCGCTCCGCGCGATCTGGGAGAGCGTCAAGTCGTTCGCCGGCGCGATCCTCATCTATCTCGTCATCAACACCTTCCTCATCGCGGCGTATCGCATTCCGTCGGGGTCCATGATCCCCACGCTGCTCATCGGGGACTGGCTGTTCGTGAACCGCGCCGTGTACGGCCCGCACATCCCGTTCACCAACTCGCACCTCCCGTCGTTCCGCGAGCCGACCCGCGGCGAGGTCGTGGTGTTCGTCTCGCCGTATCAGGCCGACATGGCCGCCGCCGGCGACGACCCGACGCCCACACTTGTGAAGCGCATGGTGGGGATGCCCGGCGACACCCTGTTCATGCGACAGGGGCTGCTCCACGTGAACGGCGTCCCGCAGCGCCAGGGCTACGGCGCCGAGGCGCGGCCGAGCGCCACCACCTCCCAGCCGGGCGACGTGGATCCCTTGTTCGACTGGCAGCATCAGTACGAGCTCAAGCAGTCGCGCTTCGGCGCTGCTCCGGCGCAGCCGACGCACGACAACTGGGGCCCCCTCGTCGTCCCGTCCGAGCGCTACTTCATGATGGGCGACAACCGCTACGAGTCGAAGGACAGCCGCTACTGGGGTCTCGTGCCGCGCGAGAACGTGCGCGGTCGTCCGATCTTCGTGTACTACTCCTATCGCAGCGGCGCCGAGACCGACCGGCCGCTCTCCTTCATCACCGACATCCGGTGGGGCCGCATCGGCACCCGCATCCGGTGAGCCGGCGCGTAGGCACGTGACCAGCGGCCCCCCACCCGAGCTGGACGCGCAGCGTGTGCTGCACCGCATGTGGTGGCTCGGGCAGCAGATCACGCTCGAGCTCAACCCGCGCCGCGTGCTCGACCGCTTCCTCGAGGCGGCCGCCGACGTCGCCCAGGCCGACGGCGCCGCCCTCGGGCTCCTCGGGACCGACGGCATGATCGAGGTCACCGCGGCGAGTGGCTCGCTCGCCGCGCTCGCGGGACAGCGGATGCCGGTGAGCGGATCGGCGATGGGCCGCGTCATTCGCGCCGGCGGCTCGTGGAGCGTCGCCGACGTGACCGCCCACCGCGATCGGATCCACGCCTCGTGGTTCGAGCAGCTCGAGGCGCCGCCGCGCGGGATGGCCGTCGTCCCCGTGCAGCGGCGCGGGGAGCGGATCGGCGCGGTGACGATCGCGTCGCGGCGTGAGCACACCTTCTCCCCGCTCGAGCTCGAGCGGGTCGAAGCGATGGCCGACCTTCTCTCGGTCGCCCTGGCAAACGCCGAGCTGTTCGAGTCGGTGCGCCAGGCGGAATGGCGCTTCCGCACCCTCTTTCGCGCCGCACCGGATGCGGTGCTCACCGTGCTCCAGACCACCGGCCGCGTGCGCGAGGCGAACGACGCCGTCCGCGAGGTGTTCGGGCTCGAGCCGCATCAGGTCGTCGGCCGCCAGCTGCTCGATCTCCTCCTCGCCAGCGACCGTCCCCTCCTCGAGGACGCGCTCACCAGGGCGTTCGCCGGCCCACCCGCGCGCGTCGAGGTGCACGTCACCACGCCGCAGGGGCCGCCGCGCGTCGTCGCCCTCGCCGTGAGCCGCCTGCCGGAAGCCGATCCGCCGAGTGCCCTGCTCGTCGCGCGCGACATGACCCACGAGCGCGAGCTGCGCGTGCGGCTGATGGAATCGGACCGGCTGGCGGCGGTCGGCGAGCTGGTGGCCGGCGTGGCGCACGAGGTGAACAATCCGCTCAGCTCCATCAGCGCCTTCGCCCAGCTCCTCCTCCGCGATGGGACGCTGACGCCGTCGCAGCGCGAGTCGCTCGAGGTGATCCGCGGCGAGACGATCCGCGCCAGCCAGGTGGTGAAGGACCTTCTCGCCTTCGCGCGCCGCAGCGAGCCGCAGAGCGCACCGCTCGACCTGAACGCCGTCGTCGGTCGCACGCTCCGCATGCGCCAGTACCAGTTCAACGAGGCGGCGGTGCGCGTGGAGTCGGAGCTCGCCGCCGACCTGCCCGCGGTGATGGGAGATGCGCGACAGCTCCAGCAGGTGTGCCTCAATCTGCTGACCAACGCCGTGCAGGCGATGAGCCCCGCCGGTGGCGTGCTGCGCGTGCGCACCTACCAGACGGACGACCGCGTCCGCCTCGAGGTGCAGGACACGGGGCCCGGCATCGCGGGGAGCGCCCGCGCGCACATCTTCGAGCCCTTCTTCACGACCAAGAAGGAGGGGGAGGGCACGGGCCTCGGGCTGAGCGTGAGCTACGGCATCGTGACCAGCCACGGCGGCACGATCGAAGTGGCGGAGACCGGCCCGCAGGGCACGACCTTCCGCGTCAGCCTTCCCGCCGCATCGGGGACGGCGTCGCACGAGAAGGAGCGCGACGCGGCGCCGGCGGCGCTGCGGTCCCCGCTGGCCGGCATCAAGCTGCTGTTCGTGGACGACGAGCCGGCGCTGCGCAACGGGATGCAGGCCTTCGGGGAGATGCGCGGCTTCACCGTGCTCACCGCCTCCGACGGAACGGCGGCCCTCGAGACCGCGCGCACCACGGGGGTGGACGCCGTGGTGTGCGACCTCCGCATGCCGGGGATGGACGGCTACGCCTTTCACGAGCAGCTTCGGCAGGAGCGGCCGGGCCTGGCGTCGCGCACGGTGTTCATCACCGGAGACGTGGTCGCCACGACGTCGTCGCGCAGCAGCGTCGCCCGCCAGCCCGTGCTCACCAAGCCGTTCGCGTTCGACAAGATCGAGGAGGCGCTGATCGCCGTCATGCGTGGCGCCCCGTACGGAACGGCGAGGGCCTAGCTCCGCCCGGCGACCGGGCGCCGTGCCCCCGGCCGCAGTCGCTCGTCTAGCTACGAATCCCGTCTCGACGTCCCCATGCCCTCCGCCTTCCCACGACAGACGATCGAATGGCACCTCGAGGAGCCCGCGGCCTTCCGCCGGCTCTCGCTGTCGCTCGTCGAGATGGCGGTCCTCACGGGGATCGTGCTGCGGCTGCTGCGCGCCTTCGCCTTCACCCACGGCCGCGCGAGCGTCATCGTCTCCATCGGCGCGGTCGTCGTCTGGGGCCTCATCCTCGTCGGGATGGCCACCGCCCATCTGGCCAACTTCCCCCTCCGGCGATGGTTCTGGCGCGCTCCGCTCTTCGGCCTCGCCGAGACCGCGGGCGAGATGGTCACCAGCCTGCTGCTCATCTGGCTCGGGCGTGAGCCCAACGGGACGGCGCGCGCCCACTTCCACGACTGGCCGAGCATGGCCGCCCGCGCCCTGCTGTGGAGCGAGCTGACCCTGTGCCTCTGGATGCTGCTGCTCGCCGGGATCATCATCCTCGTCCGTCGCAGCGGCATGGCACGAGGCGTGGACGCCGAGCCGCTCACCGACCCGAGGCTTCCCCCGGCGTCGCCCTCCGGACGCTGAGCGGCGCCAGGCGGCCGGATCGTTGCGTAGCCCCGGGGCACGGCGTTGCTTTAGGGTGGCGGCGCCTGTCGTTCGCCAGGACCTCCGATCGACGGACCCCCTCGAGCGCTGACCGCAGATGTGTGGGATTGTTGGACTAGCCATTCCTGACCGGCTCGGACGCGCCGTCGACCAGGCCGCACTGCTCCGGATGCGTGATGCGCTCACCCATCGTGGCCCGGACGACGCCGGCGTCATGGTCGACGGCGGCGTGGGCCTCGGCCACCGCCGGCTGAGCATCGTCGACGTCGCCCATGGGCATCAGCCCATGACGACCGAGGACGGGCGCTCCACCCTCGTCTACAACGGCGAGATCTACAACCACCCCGACCTCCAGCGGCAGCTCGAGGCGCAGGGGGTGCACTATCGCACGCACTGCGACACCGAGAGCGTGCTCCACCTCTACGAGCGGCACGGCGCCGATTTCCCGCGCCACTGCCGCGGCATGTTCGCCATCGGCCTGTGGGACCGCGCGACGCGCACCCTCACCCTGGCGCGCGACCGCTTCGGGGTGAAGCCGCTGTACTACCACCACGCCGCCGACGGCACGCTCAGCTTCGCGTCCGAGATCAAGGCGCTCCTCGCCGCCGGTGCCGTCGCACCCGCGCTCGATCACGCCTCGCTCCCCGACTTTCTGGCCAACCATGCGACCAGCGGGGTGACGACGCTCTTCCAGGGCGTGCGGCGCCTGCCGGCGGGCCATACCCTCACCTGGCGCGACGGCACGATCGAGCTGCGCCGCTACTGGGACCTGTCCTACCGGCGTCCCGCGGGCGAGCCCGCGCCCGACGATCGCGCCATCGTCGCCGAGTACGGCCGGCGCCTCGAGGAGGCGGTCCGGCTTCGCCTGATGGCCGACGTCCCGCTGGGCGCCTTCCTCTCGGGCGGAATCGACTCGGCGGCCATCACGGCCATCATGGCCGACTTGATCGATGCGCCGGTGCGCACCTTCTCCGTCGCCTTCGCCGAACGGGAAGCCAACGAGCTCCAGTATGCGCGCATGGTCGCCGAGCGGTATCGCACGGACCACCACGAGATCCTCCTCTCGCCGGGCGCCTTCTGGAAGGCGCTGCCGCAGCTCGTCTATCACGAGGACGAGCCCCTGGCGCATCCGTCGTCGGTCGCGCTGCATGCCGTCTCCGAGCTCGCCGCCGAGCACGTGAAGGTCGTGCTCACCGGCGAGGGCAGCGACGAGACGCTCGCCGGCTACAACCGCTATCGCGTCACCGTGGCCAACATGGCGCTCGGCGGCATGTGGGAGCGGGTCGTGCCCGACGGCCTTCGCCGGCGGATCGCGAACACGATCGGCGAGGCGGGGCAGCCGGGGGTGCGCGGCAAGCTCGCGCGCACCTTCCTCGCCCGTCGCGCGAACCTCGACGCGATGTACTTCGACAACTTCGCCGTCTTCGATCCGGGCCGGCAGGCGTCGCTGCTCACCGCCGCGGAGCGCGAGACCACGCGCGGCATCGATCCGTACGCGGCCTTCCACGCCGCCCACGCGGCGAGCGATGCACCGAGCATGCTGGGTCGCCTGCTGTACGTCGACGCCAAGACCTATCTGCACGAGCTGCTGATGAAGCAGGATCAGATGAGCATGGCAGCGAGCATCGAGAGCCGCGTGCCCTTCCTGGACCACCCGCTCGTGGAGTTCGTCGCCGGTCTGCCCGACCGGGCCAAGCTGCGCGGGATGACGACGAAGTGGATGCTCCGCCAGGCGATGCGCGACCGCCTGCCGGCGCCGATCCTCTCGCGCAAGAAGATGGGCTTCCCGGTGCCGGTGGGGCGGTGGCTGCGCGGGGAGTGGCGATTCCTGCTCGACGAGCTGGTGCTCGGCGAGCGGGCGCGTCGCCGCGGGCTTTTCGAGCCGGCCGCGGTGCGCCGGCTGGTCGACGGGCATCTCGCGGGAGAGAACCACGCGGAGCGCCTCTGGGCGCTGCTGACCTTCGAGCTCTGGATGCGCATCTTCTTCGACGGTGAAGATCCGGCGTCGATCCCGATGGACCGGCAGTCGGCGCCGCAGTTCGCCGGCAGCGCGATGCTGGCCTAGCGCGGTGCACGTTCTCTGGATCAAGACGGATCTGCTCTTTCCCCTGAACTCCGGGGGCAGGATCCGCACCTTCGAGATGCTGCGCGCCATCCGCCGCCGGCACGACGTCACCTACGTCGCCCTCGACGACGGCACCACCTCGCCCGAGGCGCTGGAGCACGCACGCGAGTACGCGACGCAGGTGGACCTCGTGCCGCACCGCCGGCCGGCGAAGGGCAGCCCGGCGTTCTTCGGCGCCCTGCTGGCCAACCTCGCGTCGCCGAACCCGTACGTGATCGATCGCTATCGCTCCCCGGCGATGGCGGAGCGCATCCGGTACTGGTGCACCCAGGACGTCGACCTGCTGGTCTGCGACTTCATCTTCCCCGCGCCGGCGGTGCCGCGCACGGCGTCGATCCCGCGCATCATCTTCCAGCACAACGTCGAGGCGCGGATCTGGGCGCGCCACGCCGCGGTCGGCCGCACGCCGCTCCACCGCGCCTACTTCCGACTCCAGCACGAGCGCATGCGTCGCGCGGAGGCGGCGCTGTGCGCGACCTTCGACGGCGTGGTCGCCGTCTCGGAGTCCGACGCCGAGGAGTTCCGGTCGGCGTACGGCCTCACGAACGTGGAGAGCGTCCCCACCGGCGTGAACACCGACTTCTTCCAGACCACCGACCCCGCGGCCCGCGAGCCGGCGCACCTGCTCTTCCTCGGCGCCATGGACTGGATGCCCAATGCGGATGGCATCCGCTGGTTCGTGAAGGAGGTGCTGCCGCTCGTCCGTCGTCGCGCCCCCGAGGTGCGGCTCACCATCGTCGGCCGCGATCCGATCGCGTCGGTGCGCGAGCTCCACGCGCCCGACCAGGGGGTGGTCGTCACCGGAACGGTGCCGGACGTGCGGCCCTGGCTCGCGTCCTCCGCCGTCTTCGTCGTGCCGCTGCGCGTCGGCGGGGGCACGCGGCTCAAGCTCTACGAAGGCCTCGCCACCGGGATCCCGACGGTTTCCACGACGATCGGCGCGGAAGGGCTCCCGCTCGAGGACGGCGTACACCTGCGCATCGCCGACGCCCCCGAGGCCATGGCGGATGCGATCGTATCCCTCGTGCACGACCCGGACGGCGCGGTACGGATGGGCGCCGCGGCCGCGCGATACGTCCGCGGGACGTTCGGCTGGGACGGCGTGGCGCAGCAGTTCGTCGACGCCTGCGTGCGGCTCGGCGCCCGGTCGTCCCACCTCGACGGCGATCCGGTGGGCGCACCCCTCTGAGTCTCTTCACGTGACGCTCGCCGGCTGGATCGTGGCGCTGAGCGCCGCGCTGATCGCCTGGATCGTTGTCGGGTACCCCCTCGCGGTCCTCACCCTCGCGCGGCATCGACCCGCGCCGGCCATCCGCCGCGACGCGATCACCCCCGCCGTCACGGCGGTCGTGGCGGTTCGCAACGGCGCGGCATGGCTGGCCACGAAGCTCGAGTCGCTGCTCGCGCAGGACTATCCGCGCGATCGGCTCACCATCCTCGTCGTGTCCGACGGGTCGACGGACGACACCGCCCGCGTGGCCGCCGAGTACGCCCGGCGCGACCCGCGCATCACCTCCCTGCAGGTGCCGCACGGCGGGAAAGCCGCGGCGTTGAACGCCGCCGTGCCGCACGCCGCCGGGGAGCTGCTCGTGCTCACGGACGTCCGCCAACCCCTCGCGCCGGACTGCATTCGCGAGATCGTTCGCCCCTTCGCCGATCCGTCCGTCGGAGTGGTGAGCGGCGAGCTTCGCATTCGCGATGCCGGCGGGACCGCCACGCTCCCCTCCACCTACTGGCGTCTCGAGACGAGCCTGCGCCACGCCCTGGCCAGGGTGGACAGCACCCTCGGCGCCACGGGTCCGATCTACGCCGTCCGCCGGTCGCTCGTCCGTCCCCTTCCGCCCGGACTGATCCTCGATGACATGTATCTGCCCCTCGGCGCCTTCTTCGATGGGTACCGGCTGGTGACCGAGCCGCGGGCGGTTGCCTGGGACGAGGAGATGGACGTCGCCACCGAGTTCCGTCGCAAGGTGCGCACGCTGGCGGGCAACTATCAGCTGCTCCGATACGAGCCCCGGCTTCTGCTGCCATGGCGCAATCGCATGTTCGGGCACTATCTGTCGTACAAGATCGGCCGGCTGCTCCTGCCGCAGCTGTTGATCGTGCTCTTCGTGGCGACGATCTTTCTGCCGGCGCCGGCGCGCTGGCCCTTGCTGGCGTTCCAGCTCGCGGGCTATCTCGTTGCCGCCGCCGATCCCTGGGTGCCGTCGACGTCGCCGCTGAAGCGGGTGTCGGCACCGGCGCGCTCGGTGCTCGCCATGATGGCGGCGGCGTTCCTCGCGCAGAAGGTGTTCTTCGTCCCTCCCGAATCGCTCTGGATCCCGACCCGAACCACCTGACCCGATGACGACTCCGGCGCGTCAGCTCCGTTGCGGTACCGCTGCCCTCCTCGTGCTGCTCGGTGCGGCCTCCGCCACCGCACAGACCACGGTGGAGCGGCCCTTCGGCACCCTGCGCGACCAGGCGGCCGAGCAGCAGCGCTGGCTCGAGGAGCGGATGCGCACGGTGCTCCCCGCGTTGATGCGGAAGCACAAGGTGGACATGTGGGTCGTCCCGATGCGGGAGTACAACGAGGATCCGGTCTTCTCGTCGCTCGTCTCGCCCACCACCTTCGCGGCGCGGCGGCGCACGATCTACCTCTTCTTCGACGAGTGCGCGCACCCGGAGCGCCCCGAGCTCACCCGCGGCGTGGTCCCCTGCAAGGTGCAGCGCATCGCGCTCGGCGGCACGTCGCAGGGCGGTGTATACGAGGCGGTGCGCTCGACGACTGCCGCCGCTGGTCCCGCCGGCGCTCGCGCCACACCCCAGGCCGAGCTCTGGGGCGACGCACAGTGGCAGGTGCTGAAGCAGTACGTGGAGGCGCGCCGCCCCACGACCATCGCGATCAACACCTCACGCGTGTTCGCGTTCTCGGACGGGCTGTCGTCCGGTGAGCTCGAGGGGATGCGCGCCGCGCTCGGCCCGAAGTGGACGGCGCGCTTCACGCGCGCCGAAGGGCTTCCGCTCGAGCTCATCGCTACGCGGGTTCCGGGCGAAGCCGCCATGTTCACGCGGATGACCGAGCTCGCGTGGCAGATCATCGAGACCGCGTTCTCCAACCAGGTGATCCAGCCCGGTGTCACGCGCACCGACGACGTCGTGTGGTGGATGCGCCAGCGCGTCAACGACCTGGGGCTCGGGACCTGGTTCCATCCGTCGGTCGAGGTCCGGCGCCGCGGCGCCACCGATGCGCAGCTCGGCGAGAACCCGATCATCCAACGCGGCGACGTGCTGCACTGCGATTTCGGCATCACCGCGCTGCGGCTCAACACCGACACCCAGCACATGGGGTACGTGCTCCGCGAGGGAGAGACGTCGGTGCCGGCCGGCCTCCAGCGCGCGCTCGAGCGGTCGAACCGGCTGCAGGACATCGTGCTGGCCGAGCTCCGTCCCGGCCGCACGGGCAACGAGATCCTGCGCGCGTCGCGCGCGCGCATGCGTGCCGAGGGGATCGACGGCACCGTGTACTCGCACCCGATCGGGCTGAATGGGCACGGTGCCGGCCCGCTGATCGGCCTCTGGGACTATCAGGATGGCGTACCAGGACGGGGCGACGCGAAAGTCATCCCGAGCATGTGGTTCTCGATCGAGCTGCAGGCGACGACGCCGGTGCCGGAATGGGGTGGCCAGCCGGTTCGCAGCGCGCAGGAGGAGGACGTGGTGCTGGGCGCCGACGGTGTGCCGCGCTGGGCGCTCAAGCGTCAAACAGAGTACCATCTGGTGCGCTGAGCCACCCGCCAGCACTCCCCCCGCCACGAGGTCGCGTCCACCCATGCAAATCCTGTCGGCCGACCTCCGCCGTCCCCTCCCGATCGAGGCGACCACATCCCGGGCAGCGTCCCGGCCGCCGTTCGAGGCATGGGGCGCTCTGGGGACGATCGGCGCGGCATTCTTCCTCCTCGGCCTGATCGACATCGGGCTTGGCTGGTATCCCGCCGCCTTCGGGAATCTGGAGTGGGAGTTCGGGACGATCAGCGGGACGCTGAATGCCCTCGCCATCCCGATGCTGGGCCTCTACCTGCTGCTCGCCTCGGCGATCGCCCGGTCGGACCGCCGCGCGGCGCGAATCGCCTGCGTGCTGATGGGCCTCGTCCTCGCCGGGCTCGTGGTGCTGGGCGCCATCTATCTCACCGTCGTGCCGGTAGCCCTCAAGGCGGTAGCGGGCAGCCCCCTGGTCTTGCTCGGGATGAAGAAGGGAATCGCCAAGGCCATCACGCTTGGCCTCGCTGACTGTGGACTGCTGGCGGCCGGCATCGCGAAGGGATGGCGCGTGCCGACGCCCGTCTGACGCCTGCCTGGCGAGCTGTGCAGGTGCGGTAAACAGACCGCACTAGTGCGGCTCCGGCTCTACACGGTGGAGCTCGCCTGGCCGCCCGACTTACCAGCGTTCGCCTCCAACTCGTTATGAAGGAAGGGCTTGACGCTGTAAAAGCATGAGCACGCTTGAGGGCACATCGGTTGCTATGTGCCGGACCGAGCCGTAGGCCCCGCTGCGGCGTCTCGGTAGTTCTCTCGTGTCTGGTACGGAACGTCATGAAGCGTGTGATCGGAGTGGTGGCGATGGCCGGCGTCCTCCTGCCGGCGAGCGCGAAGGCGGTCACGCCAGGCGCCACCTACAACTTCTGCGGTGGCAGCGGCTTCACCTTCTGCGCCTCCGTCAGCATGGGTGTCGCGGCGAATGCGACCGGCGGCTACACGGTCACACTGGACGTCACGAACCGTTCGCTGCCTTCCGGCGCGAATCCGCCGGCGCAGTTCGTGTCCGTCGGCCTCGACAACGTGCTCCCTCCCGGGGAGCGGTTGGCGACGCCCTCGAACTTCCGCCTGCAGCAGGGGACGTGGAACGGCACGGCCTACGTGTTCGCCGACGTCTGCGGCGCCACCCCCACCTGCTGGAACATGGCGACGAACACCACCGAGGCCGGTGGGGTGAACGTCGACTTCGACGCGAACACCACGCGTGGAAACCAGTTGTCCATCGCGTCGAACTGCCTCGCCTCCGACCCGCACTGGAACGTCTCGCCGATCAACAGCTGCGGCCAGGGGAGCGTGGCGGCGCTGTGGCGTCCGGTCCGGATCTCGTTCAAGGTCACGCAGAACATCACGAGCGCCGACCTCTACATCAAGGCGATCGCGAATGGATCCACCGAGTGCCTCACGGGGAGCAGCACGCTGGCGTGCACCATGGCGCCCCCACCGGTGACCACGACGCCCGAGCCGGCGACGATCACGCTGTTCGCGAGCGGGCTCGCGATGGTGGTCGCGGTACGACGGCGCCGTAACCGTGAACCGTGAACGCTCAACCATCAACGCTCAACCGTGATCCGTGATCCGTAACCACGAAGGGCACACCGGACGAACTCCGATGTGCCCTTCACGCGTTCAAACGCTCTGACGGTTCACGGTTCAC
>JABFYH010000007.1 GCA_013361335.1 Gemmatimonadaceae bacterium
AGACCGTCAGACCGTTCAGCGGATGTCCGCCCGCCCCAGCGCGGCGCGCACTGCTTCGCGCATGGCGACCAGCGCTTCGTCGCGGGCGGCCGGGGCGTCGTCACGGACGTGAATCTCGATCCCGTCCGCCACAGGCACGCGGCGCCAGCTCGCCGAGCGCTCCTCGTCGGTGTCGCGGACGGCGAGATCCGCCTGCGCCCCCAGCGCCGGCGCGAGCGAGGCGGCGACGCGGCGCTCGAGCGCGTCGCCGGTGATGTCCTTCATCTCCCCCTTGATCCCCTCGAGCGTCGCGCCTTCGCGCTGGCGGATCTTGATGGCGAGGAGCTGGAGGAGGTGCCGGTAGTTGTACGTCGCGGCGGTGCCGGCGCCCTCCGGACGGTCGAGCAGCCCGTTCGCGACGTAGAAGCGCACCGAGCGCGCGCTGGGCGCGACGCGGGCCGAGGCGTTGGTGGGGCGAATGCCCGCTGCGTCGACGAGCGCCGTGACATGCGCCGCGAGGCCGCGGGCATTCCAGGGCGCGTGCCGCGAATGAGCGCGCAGCAGCGCGACGGGCGATGGGGACGGGTCCGGCATAGCGGCGGAAGATAACAGAGGCCCGGCTCAGCCGCCGGGAAGCGCCGGCGCCGGCGACTTGCCCGTGCTTTTCCGCAGACGGTCGAGGAAGTCGAGCAGCGCCTCGTTGGTCTTCGCCGGCTGCTCGTCGTGCGGCAGGTCGCCGGCATCCGGGATGAGCGCCCAGTCGGCCTCCGGCTTGAGCACGCGGAAGGCGTGCGCATTCTGCACGGAGTTCATGCGGGCCTGGCTGCCCCACAGGATGAGCATCGGATGCCGCACGCGACGGAGCGCGTTGCGGATGTCGACGTTGAGGCGGCCGGTCACGAACGCGGCGACGGCGTGCTTCGCCCCCGGCTGCCGCGCGTTCTGCACGTACTCCTCCACCAGCTCGTCCGTGACGAGGCGGTCGTTCGCGTAGCACTCCTCCAGAAACTCGCGCACGCTCACCGGCGACGTCAGCGCGTTGTAGATCGCGGTGCCGACCACCGGGGCGTCGAGCAGGAGCTGCGTCGCTGCCTGGCCGGTGGACGACGGCTCGCGCAGCTGCCCGACCCCGGCGGGCGCGATCAGCGCGAGCGCCGCGATGTGGCGGGGATCACGCGCGGCCAGCGCGACGACCTGCGCCGCCGAGAGGGAGCTGGCGACGACGACCAGCGGACCGTGGCCGAGCTTCGCCATGAAGTCGGCGAGAAACGCCTGGTACAGCGCCGACGTGTAGCGGACGTTGGGCCGAGCGGAGCGGCCGAAACCGAGCAGGTCGAGGGCGTAGACCGTGTGGTGCTCGGCCAGCGCGTCCACGGTGTGCCGCCACTCGTACGAGGATGCCCCGGCGTAGATGCCGTGGAGGAGCAGCACCGGGGTGCCCGCGCCGTGCCGGGTGTAGGCGACGCGGTGTCCGCGCCAGTCCATCTCGCGGCTCTCGCCGCCGAGCAGGTTGTCGAGCGCGGCGATGCGGTGCGACGCCGTCACGTTGTACAGTGCAGCGGCGCCAAGCGCCGCTCCGCCCGCTGCTGCCGCCTTCCGCCATCGCATCGCGATCGTCTCCCGTCGTGCCGTCGTGCCGTGGATCGAAGCGCTCCCGTGATCGAGCGCCTCCCACCGCGTCACAACATAGCGTCGGGTGCGGTTGCATGTGCCTTGCCGGACGCATCCGGTGCCCGCCGATGGGGGAGGCCCGGCAGCACGAGCGTGGCGGTCGTTCCGTGCTCGGGCGCGCTCTCGAGGGCGATCGTGCCGTCGTGCTGCTCGACGATCCGCCGGCAGAGCGCGAGCCCGATACCGGTGCCGCCGGCCTTGGTGGTGAGGAAGAGATCGAACACGCGCGGCAGCACGTCGGCGGGGATCTCCGCACCGCCATTGTGCAGCCGGCACCGCCAGGCGCCGTTCGGCAGCACCGACGACTGCAGCGTGAGATCGGTGCCCGGCGGTGCGGCATCGGCGGCGTTCACCAGCAGGTTGACGAGCACCTGCGCGAGCTGGCCGGCGTCGATCGCGCAGTGGGCCGGCGGCTCGGCCCGGGTGCGATGGAGCAGCAGCGCGCGGCTCTCGAGGCGTCCGCGCTGGCTCTCGATCACCTCGTCCCAAACCGCGTCCGGGTCGCCCGGCGCGCGGTGCAGCGGATCGGGGCGGCCATACTCGAGCAGTCCGGTCACGAGGGCGTTGAGCCGATCCACCTCGCGCAGGATGCGGCCGACGTTCTTCTCGACGACGGGATCGTCCTTCACGCGAAAGCGGAGCAGCTGCGCCGCCGAGGAGATGCCGAACAACGGGTTGCGCAGCTCGTGGGCGACGCCGGTGGACACGTCGGCGACCGCGGCGAGGCGCTGCTTCTCCTCGCGTGCGCGATGACTCGCTGCCAGATCCACCGTGGTCACCGCGTATCCGGTGACCGTCTGTCCCTCGCGCAGCGGCGCGATCTGCACCAGATGCGCGCCGTCCGCCGCCGAGGACGACAGTGGAAGCTCCCAGCTCGCCGCCGCCCCGCCCTGACGCAGCGCTGCCATCGCCTGCTCGAGCTGGAGGCGCATGCCCGGCCCGCCGACGGCATCCCAGATGGCGCCGCCGAGCGCGGTGTGCTCGTCGCCGCGTTGCGCGCCGGTGCGGTTGACGAACGTGATGCGTCCCTCGAGATCGACGGCGTAGACCGTGACGGGCAGGGCGTCGAGCACCCGGCGCTCGAGAGGGAGAGGGCGCATGGCGGGATATTAGAGTGCCGAAGCGGTGGACGGAAGCAAACACGACGGGGTGCGGCGACTCGCCGCACCCCGTCGTGTCATCGAGCGAGAGCCGCCGTTACCGGCGGCCACCCCGCTTTGCGCCCTTCTTGGCGCCGCCCTTCCGGCTCGAGGACTTCTTGGCGGACCTGCGGGCGCCGCCCTTCCGCGCCGACGACTTCCTGGCGCCGGACCGGCCCGCCCCGCCCTTCTTCGCCGCGCCCTTGCGAGCGGACGACTTCTTCGCCGACGTCTTCTTCCCGGCCGATGACTTCTTCGCCGAGGACTTCTTGGCCGACGACTTCTTGGCCGACGTCTTCTTGGCAGACGATTTCTTGGCGGCCGACTTCTTGGCGGCCGACTTCTTCGCGCCACCGCCCGCGCCGCCGCTGGAGCCTCCTCTCGACCCACCGCCCGAGCTCCCGCTCGAGCCGCTCGACCGACCGCCCCCGCCGGCGCTGCTGCCGCCGCCCATCCCACCACCCATGCTGCCACCGCTCGCGCCCGTCATCCCGCCGCCGGCGAATGCCGACCCGCGGTTGATCGACGTCCGGTTTCCCGGATCGGCGGTCGCCGGATGCTTCGATGGAGTCACCCCGCCGCCGCTCGCGGCCGGCCGCCCACCGCCAGCGCCGCCGCCGCCGCCGGCC
>JABFYH010000050.1 GCA_013361335.1 Gemmatimonadaceae bacterium
CACCTCCGCCTGGTACCACGCCGCGGGGAGCAGAGTCACCGTGACGAGCGTGACGTCGGGACGCACGCCTTCCACCTGCTGCGCGTACCACAGCGGGTAGCTGTCATTGTCGCCCGCGGTGAAGAGCACGGCGTGCGGCGGCGCGCTGGCCAGAAGCGAACGCCCTACCCGGCCCGCCGCCGACGCGCGCGGCTCGCGCGAGCGGTCGGCCACCGCCCAGTTGCCGACCAGCGGGACGACGACGACCCCGAGCGCTGCGGACGCCGGCCACCCACGCCGGCGCACGAGCGCGAGCGCCCCGTATCCGGCGAGACATCCCCACGCCCAGAAGCCGAGGACGAAGAAGTAGTCGCGCTCGCGCGCCTCGTGCGGCGCCGAATCCGGCAGCACCCCCCAGCCGAGCGACGTCCCCGCCTTGAGATTCAGGTAGGCGGCCACACCCACCGTCCCGCAGACGAGCAGCACCAGCAGCGCGTCCGCCAGGCGTCCGGCGTCGCGACGGAGCGCGCGGAACCCGAACAGGGCGAGCGCCAGGAACGCCACCGTCGCCGCAACCCGCGCGGGGGTGGTGAAGATCCCCCGTCCCCATCCCAAAGCGACCTGCCAGTCGGCGTACTGCGCGACGTTCGCGAGCTGAAGCCACACCGGCGCCTGTCGTGGCAGGAGCGCCGCCACGTCGTATTGCCGACGCGCCACGACGTCCGCGAGCGCCGCGAGGGTGGACGGGTTCCCCTGGTTGAGTGGCGGATCGTGGCGCGCGCGCACCAGCATGACGAGCAGCGCGCTTGCGGCGATCATCGGCAGAGCGAGCCGCTCGACGAGCCGCGCCGGTGCAGCGACGCCTGCCCACCGCGCGGATCCCGCCATCGACGCCAGCCCGATCGCGACGAGCACCGGCGACACGCGCCCCACTCCCGCCGCGCAGACGAGGGCACCAGTCAGCATGAGGATCGGACGGGGGTGCCAGCGGCCGTCGGGGCTTCGCGCGGCGAGCGCGATCGCCGCCGGCGCGCCGACGAGCGCGCTCAGATGAACCGCCGGCGCGAGCAGCATGAGATACGCGGTGCAGAGCATCCAGCGCTCGCCCGCGGGCTCGTCGCGGTCGTGAATGCGCGAGGCGCAGGCGAGCAGCGCGACGGCGTGCACGAGCGCCACCGCGTAGACCTCCGTTTCGGTCGCGTTCGCCCACGCAGTGGCCATCGTTCCCGCACACAGAGCGCCGGCGAGCGCACCCCATCGTGCGCCCTGCGTACCGCGGGTCTCGCGCGCGACGAGCCACGCCGTCAGCCCGCCGGCCGCCGCGGTGCTCACCGCCGAGAGGAGATTCATCGCCCGAGCGACGCCGACGACGGGCGAGAGCAGCAGCACCCACCCGCGCGCGAGCGCGACGTAGAGCGGCGTCCCCGGCGGATGCGGAATGCCGAAGCCGTAGCCCGCCGCGATGAACTCGCCCGCGTCCCAGAAGGTGACCCCCGGCGCGAGGGTGAGCAGATAGCAGACGAGCAGCGCCGAGGCGGCGAGCCATCCCGCGCGCCGACTGGTCAGACCGGCGCTCCGGCCGACGTCAGCGGGGCGCGAACAGGCACGCGTCCCGCGAGCAGCTCGCGCAGCTCGGCCGACGCGAGATCGCGCCACAGCCGCCCGCGCTGCGCCACCGACACCGTGGACCGCTCCTCGCTCACCACGATCACCACCGCGTCGCTCTCGTCGCTCAGGCCGAGCGCGGCCCGATGCCGCGTGCCCAACGCGCGATCGGTGAGCGGCTTCTGCGAGAGCGGCAGGATGCAGCCGGCGGCGATGATGAGATCGCCGCGCACCAGCACCGCGCCGTCGTGGAGCGGCGAGTACGGAGTGAAGATGGTGAGCAGCAGATCCGCCGATACCTTCGCCTCCATCGGCGATCCCGACTCGGCCCACTGGTCGAGCGGGACGTCGTGCTCGATGGCGACGATCGCGCCGATCCCCGACCGGCTCAGCCGCTCCACACCGTCGACGATCTCCTCCGCAACTTCCCGCTCCTCCATGCTGCGAAACACGCGCGCGAACCGCGCCTCGCCGAGTTGGGTCAGCGCGCCCCGCAGCTCCGGGGCGAACACCACGAGCAGCGCGATCGCCCCGTACTGGAAGACGAAGCGGAGGAGGAAGGTGATCGTCGGCAGCTCGAGCAGCCACGCCGCGATGTACGCGCCGAGGAGGATGCCGATGGCGGTGATGACCTGCAGCGCGCGCGGGCCGTGAAAGAGCCGGAGGATCCGGTACACCGCGTACGCGACGATCAGGACCTCCACCGCGTCGCGCCATCCCGGGTGCAGCAGTCGAAGCTGTTCCTCCGCCGTCACCGATCCGCCCCGGCGTCGCGAATCGCGGCGGCGACGTCGAGGGCCTGCCGCGTCGCCGCCACGTCGTGCACCCGGAGCACGTGCGCGCCGCGCTCGTAGGCCATCACCGCCGCGCCGACGCTGCCGTACACCCGCTGTGCGGCGTTCGCCTGCCCGGTGAGCTGGCCGATGAATCGCTTGCGTGATGCGCCGACGACGATCGGCAGTCCCCAGGGCGTCAGCCGCTCCAGGCAAGCCAGCGCGCGCAGCGAGTGCTCGGTGCGCTTGGAGAAGCCGATCCCCGGGTCCACGGCGATCGCCGCACGCGGCACCCCGGCCCGTTCGGCCGTGCGTACGCGCTCCGCGAGCTCGGCGAGCATCTCCGCGAGGAAGTCGTCGTAGTCCGCGTGCGCGAAGGTCGCCATGTCGGTGACGCCACCGCGGGAATGCATCACGACGACTCCCGCCCCTGCCGCGGCGCAGACGTGCGCCATCTCGGCATCGAGACGCAGGCCGGACACGTCGTTCACGATGTGCGCCCCCGCCGCGAGCGCCGCCTCGGCGACGGCGGCCTTCATCGTGTCGACGGAGATGACCAGCTCCGGTCGCTCGGCGGCGAGGGTCTGGATCACCGGCAGGACGCGCCGCAGCTCCTCGTCGGTCGGCACGACCTCGGCGCCTTGCGGGCGTGTCGACTCCCCGCCGACGTCGACGATGTCGGCCCCTTCGGCGACCAACCGGGCCGCGTGCGCCAGGGCGGCGCTCGACGTCTGGAAGCGTCCCCCGTCGCTGAAGCTGTCGGGGGTGACGTTCACCACGCCCATGACCAGCGGCCGCTCGAGCGACAGCTCGCGCCCGCGGATCTGCCAGGTCGTGGGGGAAGGCATGCCGAGAAGATAACGAAAACAGCGGACGGAACGAGAAGGCCGGAGCAAACCTCGTTCGGTTCGCTCCGGCCCTCTCAGACTCTACGCCGCAGGCCTGTCGCCCGCGCCCGCACGTCAGGCCGGCGACGGCTCCGGGCCGCCGAGGAGCGGCGGATTGCGGCGCGGCTGCGCCACGGGCGTCGGGATCGGGGTGGGCGCCGGCACCGGCGACGC
>JABFYH010000097.1 GCA_013361335.1 Gemmatimonadaceae bacterium
AGACGGTGAGACGGTGAGACGGTGAGACGGTGAGACGGTGAGACGGTGAGACGGTGAGACGGTGAGACGGTGAGACGGTGAGACGGCCTGCCGTCCGACCGTCTCACTGGTTCTCTGTCTCACCAGTCACTGCCGTTTGACAATCTCGTTATCCCCCAGTAACTTACGCGGCTCGATATGATCCGGAGCATGACGGGGTTCGGCGCAGCCGACGGCGAGGTGGGCGGTGGTCGCGTGAGCGTGGAGGTGCGCTCGGTGAACCACCGCTTCTTCAGTCCATCGATCAAGCTGCCCGGCGTGCTGAACCGGTGGGAGGGCGACGTCCGCGACGCGATGAAGCGCGGCGTCACCCGCGGGCACGTCACGCTCACGGCGCGCTTCGAGCGCGACACCGACGACGGCGTCGCCAGCCCGATCGACGAAGCCCGCTTCGCCGCCTACGTCACCCAGCTCCGGGGCCTCCAGGAGCGCTACCGCCTCGCCGACACCCTCGACGTCGGCACCATCCTGCGCATGCCGGAGGTGTTCGCCGGCGGCTCGGCGCGCGAGGAGATGCCCGCCGAGGCTGGCCCGCAGCTCGTCCACATCGTGGAGCGGGCCGTTGGCGCACTGCTCGAGATGCGCACCGCCGAAGGCGCGCGGCTCGTCACCTACCTCGACGAGCGGCTCGGCGCGATCGAGAGCGCGCTCGACCGGATCGCCATGCGGGCGCCCGACCGGGTCACCGAGCAGCGCGACCGCCTGCGCACGGCGGTGCGCGAGCTGACCGACGGGCTGGCGGTGGACGAGCACCGGCTGGCACAGGAGATCGCCCTGCTCGCCGATCGGCTCGACGTGCAGGAGGAGCTCTCGCGCTTCCGCGCGCACATCGCCGCCTTCCGCGCGGCGCTGCGCGCGCCGCAGCCCGACGGGGTGGGGAAGCGGCTCGGCTTCCTCCTGCAGGAGATGCTGCGCGAGGCGAACACCACCGGCAGCAAGGGGAGCGACGGCGCCATCGTCGCCGACGTGCTGCTGATCAAGGAGGAGCTGGAGCGGATCCGGGAGCAGGTGGAGAACCTGGAGTGAGCCCCTTCCCGATCATCCTCAGCGCACCGAGCGGCGGGGGGAAGACGACGATCGCCAAGGCGCTGCTGGCGCGGCGGCCGGACCTCGGCTATTCGGTGTCCAGCACCACCCGCGCGCCCCGGCCGACCGAAGTCCCGGGACGTGATTATTATTTCCTCACCCGCGCCGAGTTTCTCGCCGCCCGGGAGCAGGGCGCCTTCGCCGAGTCGGCGGAGGTGCATGGCAACCTGTACGGCACGCGGCGGTCGGAGGTGGAGCGGGTGCTGGCGGGGGGGCAGCACGTCGTGATGGACATCGACGTGCAGGGTGCGGTGCAGTTCACGCGCGCCTTTCCGCAGACGGTCACCATCTTCATCCTGCCGCCGTCGGCGGAGGTGCTGCTGGACCGGCTGCGAGCCCGGAAGACGGAGAGTCCCGCGCAGCTCGCGGCGCGGCTCCAGTCGGCGCTGCAGGAGCTGCAGCAGGTGAGCGAGTACGAGTACGTGATCGTGAACGACGACCTGGACCGCGCGGTGGCCAGCGTGGAATCCATCGTCGACGCGGAGGAAGTGAGCCGCGAGCGGGTCAAGAACCTTCGCCAGCAGGTGGGGCTGCTCATCGAGCGGCTCGAGCAGGAGATCGTCAACACCACACCCGAATCATAGAGTCATGCGAGTCTTCACACCGGTCGAGATTGCCCAGCACGCTGCCAACAAGTACCTCGGCGTCCTCGTGGCGGCGAAGTACGCCCGCGCGCTGAACGAGTTTCCTGGGGGCGCGTCGCGCGACAAGAAGCTGACGACGAAGTCCCTCGAGGAGCTCGCGAAGGGCGACATCGACTATCGCGTCGTCCCGCGCCGCAGATCCGCCGAGTAGCTCGTGAACCGTGAACGGTGAACCGTGAACCGTGAAGGCGTCGGGACGCATGCAGGGCGCACCGAGCCACGCCTGGTGTGCCGTCGGTCGTTACGGTTCACGGTTCACGGCTCACGGTAAACGGTTCGCAATTCACGAATGTCTGACATCCCGCTTCAGCCCTATGCGGGCCGGCGCATCGTGCTGGGCGTCGCGGGCGGCATCGCCAGCTACAAGACGGCGTGGCTCGCCCGGCTCCTGCACAAGGCCGGCGCGGCGGTCGACGTCGTGATGACGCGCGCCGCGACCGAGTTCGTCGGCGCGGTGACCTTCGAGGCGCTCACCGGACGCCCCGTGCACACGGGGCTGTTCGATGCGGGGCGCGCGCTCGACCACATTGCGCTCGCGAGGTCGGCGGACGCCGTCGTCGTCGCCCCGGCGACGGCGGATCTCATGGCGCGCGCGGCCACGGGGCAGGCCGATGATCTGCTGACGGCCGTGCTGCTCGCCACCGAGGCGCCGGTGCTGCTCGTGCCGGCGATGAACGACCGCATGTGGGCGCATGCGCAGACGCGCGCCAATGCCGAGCACCTCGTGAAACTCGGCTATCGGCTGCTCGAGCCCGACGAGGGGATGCTCGCCGCCGGCGAGGGGAGCGGGCCCGGGCGCATGCCGGAGCCGGAGACGATCTTCGCGCACGTCGGGCGGCTGCTCGAGCGCCGGCACGCCCTGCGCGGGCGCACGGTGCTCGTCACCGCGGGGCCGACCCGTGAGCCGATCGATCCGGTGCGCTTTCTCTCCAACTACAGCTCCGGGAAGATGGGGGCCGCCATCGCCGCGGCGGCCTGGCGCCGCGGCGCGACGGTGACGCTCGTCGCCGGACCGCTGTCGGTGCCGGTGCCGCCGGGAGTGACGCATGTCCCCGTGCAGTCGACGACCGAGATGCGCGACGCGGTCGCGGCGCATGTCGCCGCGGCGGACGTGCTCGTGATGGCCGCCGCGCCCGCCGACTACCAGCCGGCGGAGCGTGCATCGGGCAAGCTGAAGAAGACTGGCGCGCCCCGCGCGATCGAGCTGCGCGAGACCCCGGACATCCTCCTCTCGACGAAGGACGCGCGGCGGAAGGGCGCCGTCGTCGTCGGCTTTGCGCTGGAGACCGACGACCTGCTGGCCAACGCGCGCAAGAAGCTCGACGGCAAGGGCCTCGACATCGTCGTGCTCAATGCGGCGAACGAGCCGGGCGCCGGGTTCGGCGTCGACACGAACCGGGTGACGATCGTGCGGCGTGGCGCGGACGAGCCGGAGCAGCTCCCCCTGCTCGACAAACGCGACGTCGCCGACGCCATCCTCGATCGCGTGGAGGTCCTGCTCGATGGACGCTAGGGAGGCGCTGCGCCGCTATCTCGAGCAGCGGCGCGATCTCGGCGAGAGCGAGCTGGTGCTGGATTCGCTCAGCGTCG
>JABFYH010000156.1 GCA_013361335.1 Gemmatimonadaceae bacterium
CGTCAGCGGCGAGCCGGCGCGCCACCGCCGCACCGATCCCCCGCGACGCGCCGGTGACGAGCGCCGTGCGGCCGGCGAGCTGTCCGTCGGGCCTCACCGCGACGCGGTGTACGCGAGGCGGAGGAACTCGTCGCGCGTCTTCCCGTCGTCACGGAACACGCCACGCAGCGCCGAGGTGATCGTGCGCGAGTTCTGCTTCTCGACGCCACGCATCATCATGCACATGTGGAAGGCTTCGATCACGACACCCACGCCGCGCGGCTGAAGCACCTCCTCGATCGCCTTCGCGACCTGCTCGGTGAGCCGCTCCTGCACCTGGAGGCGCCGCGCGAACATCTCCACCACGCGCGGCAGCTTGGACAGCCCGACGATCCGCCGGTCCGGGATGTAGGCGACGTGGGCCTTCCCGAAGAAGGGCAGCAGATGGTGCTCGCACAGGGAGTACAGCTCGATGTCGCGCACCATCACCATGTTCTCGTGGTCCTCCTCGAACAACGCATCGCCGACGACGTCGTCCAGGGTCATGGTGTAGCCCTGGGTGAGGAAGCCCATCGCTTTCGCCACGCGCTCCGGGGTCTTGAGCAGCCCCTCGCGCTCCGGGTTCTCGCCGAGGAGGGCGAGCTGGTCGCGCACGAGGGCCGCGTACGCGGTCGTGGGCGCCTCGTCCGCCAGCTGCAGCGAGGGACCGCGCGCCGGGCTGAGCGCGCCGCCGATCGCCGCCTCACTCGCCGGTGTACTCGACATAGTTGTTCGGGGTCTCCCAGAGCACCAGGCGTGCGAGGCGTCCCGGTTGGATGGCCGGCGCGAGCTCGCGCCAGATGGCGACGATGATGTTCTCCGACGTCGGGATCACGCCGCGCATGAAGTCGACGTCGAGGTTGAAGTTCCGGTGATCGATCTTGTCGACGACGCGCTCCTCGACCACCCGCTTCAGGACGGCGAGGTCCACGACGTACCCGGTTCGCTGGTCGACGGGGCCGTGGACGCTGACGTCGAGGGTGTAGTTGTGCCCGTGCCAGTTCGGGTTGTTGCACTTGCCGAACAGGCGGCTGTTCTCCTCGTCGGAGAGGGCGGGATTGTGCACCCGGTGCGCCGCGTTGAACTGGAGGCGGCGCGTGACGGTCACGTCGGGCATGATCCGATCCGCTGCGTGGTGGTCAGGTACGAAGGGGCCTGAACGGTGAAGGGTTCCCGGCGGGCGAAAGATGGGCGTCGCGAGAGCAGAAATGAAAGCGGGCCCCGCGGTTTGATCCGGGGGCCCGCCAGAAAAACGAGAACGGAGAGGGTTTTTTGAAGCCCAGTCGAAATAATGAGGCTCTCACCACACCTTCCGGCTTCCCCCGCACTGGGGGCATGCCGTCAGTATAGATTGTCGAACCCACTCGAAGGACTTATCGGCTCAAAAACGTGGCTCTCCGCCCCGTGACAACGTCGATAATCTGACTGCTGAATCTACGACCCGTCACGGCACGGGTCAATTCACGGAGGGAGATGGATCTCCGAATTCTTGGCGCGCTGGCGCTGCTGGTGATCTGGGCGATCGCCGCGCTCGTCTACCAGGGCCCGGGTTGGGTGCACCTGCTGCTCACCGTCGGCGTGTCGCTGCTCGTCTATGGCGTCGTCGCCCGGCGCAGCGCGCGCGACGATGCCGGTCGAGACGAGCAGCGGCGGAGGTAGGCGCAGCGCCGTAGGACGCGAACGCGGAGGAGGTCGTCATGCCGGTTACGCATCGACGTGCGGGCGACATCGCGGTGGTGGAAGCGTTCGGACGCTACGAGGTCGCCGACCTGCGTACGGCGATCGAGGCCGCGATCGCGCCGTTCGGGCCGGCGGGCGCCGCCGGTCTGCTCTTCGACCTGACGCGATCGGACGCGCTGCGCCACCGCTCCGCCGACGAGGTCCGCGCGATGGCGCTGTTCATCGCCTCGAGGGCCTCGGGGTTCGCCGCGCGTCTCGCCATGGTCACCGCCTCCGACGTCGCCTACGGGCTGATGCGGATGGGTGCGGTCGCGGCGGAGTCGCAGGGCGTGACGGCGCGAGTCTTCCGCGATCCCGCGGCCGCGCTCGCGTGGCTCACTGTCGGCACCCCGTAACGCCCCGCGTCCGAGTCGCGCGCGTCCCGGTCGGGACCGTCATCGACTCCGGTTTCGCTTCTCCGCTCCCTTCCGCCCGATCTCGCTCATGTGCTGGCGATTCGCCGCGACGCGCTCGCCGCCCTTGCGCCCGATCTCGCGCATGTGCTCACGGTTCTCACTGACCTTCACCCCACCCTTCCGAGCCGCCTCCTCGCGCGCTCTGTCGCGACTCCCGCGATCTTCGCCGTCGACCATGGCTTCACCTCGCATGTCCCCTCGTCCGGTGCTGCGGCGGCGACCTCCGCCGGCACCGGAAGCGAACGGCCGCATGGATCGTACCGGGTGTGATCCAGGTCACGCTGCGGGCCAGGCTGCTCGCGGTGGTGGGTACGACAGAATACCCACGGGCTCAAGTTCCGGGCGGGTCGGCCGATTCTGTAGGGCTCCATGTGCCATGACGCCGACTACCCGTTCGACGACCCGCTCCGCACCGAGGAGTTCGACGTCCTCGTGCGGGCGCTGCTCCCGACGGTACTGGCGCGCTCGCCCCGGATGTCGCCACTCGAGGCACTGCGCGAAGCCGCGCGCCTGGCCGAGGGTCGGCTGCGGGAGACGGCGTGGCTGAGCTGGGGACGGCCAAGGCTCTAGCGAGTCGCCCGAGCCCCTCAGATCTCCCAGTTCGAGAGCACGACGCCCTGCGTCGGCTGCGACTCACCATGACCGGGCAGCGCCATCCGCAGGTCGGTCCACCGCACCCGCGCGCCGAGCGTCACGAGATGGCGGTAGACGACCTCGTAGTCGCCCTGCACCCGGAAGGCCACGCGGCGCGTGCCGCTCCGCTTGGCGAAATCGCAGAGCGCGCGCACCATCGGGTCGAGCAGCGCGTCGTCCGCCAGCACCAGCTTGAGCACGCGAAGCTCCTCGCGCACGCGCCCTTCCACCAGCGGCGCCGTATGACAGAGCGCGAAGCCCACCAGCTCGCCGCCACGCCGCAACAGGACCGTATCCCCGAGCGCCAGCGAGTCGGTGAGCTCCAGCTCGCGCGTGAAGTCGTAGCCGGGCTGGATGCGCTGCACGAGCGCCCGCGCCGCGGCCAGGTGATCATCGCGGTCGCGGAAGCTCATCCGCCCGAGCAGCTCCGGTGCCCGCTCGGCGGAGGCCGCATCGAGCGTCAGCGTGATCGTGAGCCGACCCGGCGCGAAGCCGAGGCGCGAGTAGAAGCCGATGTTGTCCATCGTGCGCGGCATCGTCTC
>JABFYH010000174.1 GCA_013361335.1 Gemmatimonadaceae bacterium
CCCAAACCAGCACCCGCTACCGATTCCACACGCCGTACGCCTGACGCCGCGCGCCGCACGACCACGCCGTACGCCTCACGCCGCACGAACGCCGCACGAAGAGCCGACTAACTCCTGCGCGAAGCGGCAGGTCGCACCCGCTCGATCCACTCCGCGAACGCCCCCAGGAACTGCACGAGGAACTTCGACGTCGCCTCCCTGGTGATCCGCCCGCTCTGATCGAACAGATCCCCCGCGCCGCCGATGTAGGCCTCCGGCTGCTGCAGCACCGGCATGTTGAGGAAGACGAACGATTGCCGGAGATGCTGGTTGGCGCCGAAGGCGCCGATCGCGCCCGGGGACAGCGAGGCGACGGCGGCCGGCTTCCCATCCCAGACGCTGCGGCCGTACGGTCGCGACCCGACGTCGATCGCGTTCTTGAGCAGGCCCGGCACCGAGCGGTTGTACTCGGGCGTCACGAAGAGCACCGCATCCGCGCGCCGGACGCGCGCGCGAAAGGCCGCCCAGGCGGGCGGCTCGTTGGCCTCGAGATCCTCGTCGTACAACGCCAGCTCGCGGATCTCCACGATCTCGAGCGCGAGCGCCGGCGGCGCCAGGCCGCGGAGCGCGTTGGCCAGCTTCCGATTGAGCGATTCCCGGCGAAGGCTCCCCACCAGCACCGCCACGTCGCGCGCGCTTGCCATGGCACCCACCGCGTCAAGGTCGACGAACGTCAGTCCGTCGAGGGCGGGGCAGATTCCGGGCCGCCGGTGGGACCGACCCGGTCGGCCGAGGGCGACAGCTCGTGCCAGTGCGCCTTGCGGCAGGTGTTGTCGCAGAAGGGGATCTGCCGAGCGAGACCGCACCGGCACACCGACACGCGCGTCGCGTCGCGAATGACATGTCCGTCGAGCGCACGCACCTCGACGTTGCCGCGCACGTAGAGCGGGCCGTCGCGGATCGGAGTGAGCGTCGTCGGCACGTCGGGCTGCTCCTGCGCTCCGCCGTCGTGTCGCACGAAGTGCAGCGCGCCGGTGGGGCAGCGGAGCACGGCGGCGGCGATCGCGTCGGCGTCCGCCGCCTGCGCGTCCACCCACGGCCGGCGCCGAGGATCGAAGACCCGCGGCAGCGCCCGCACGCAGTTCGCGCTGTGAATGCAGCGCTCGGCGTGCCACTGCACGGTGATGCGCTCCGTGCCGTACTCGCGCGTGACCGGCGGTGCGCGGTTCGGCTCGGCCGGATGCGGTGGCGCGCCGGCGCCGCCGGCGGATGCGCTGGGCTCGTCTTCGTGGCTCATCGTCTCGCGGGGATCAACCCTCGATCCTGAAGATCTCGCGCCGGCCCTTCACCACCAGGTCGTGATATCCTGTCATCAGAGTCTCGAACTCCTTCATCACGTCGGGCGGCATGCCTTTCCCCTGCATCATCTCCTCGAACGTCTGCAGGCTGGGCACCTCGAACTCGGACACGATCGTCCAGTACTGCTCGCCGCAGAAGTCCGTCATCACGCGCATCTTCCCCATCCCCGACTTCTCGTTCAGCTTCGCCATCGCGAGAAACTTGTCGACCATCGGCCGGACCTTGCCCGGCTTGCAGTACATGATCTCCCGGATGAGCAGCATGGCGCCCTCGGTCGTGGGTAGCTGAAGTGGGTGTGCGGCGGCAGCGCATCGTCGCTCCGTCGCTGTGGGCCGCGTCGCCCACGTGATCGTCAGGATATTGCGACAAACGAGGATCCGGGGACAGGCTCTTACCCGCAGCCTCCTTTGACTGCACACTCAAGTCGTCCGTAGCCATCACTCCTTCCCCGAGACCGAGCCAATGGGTGCAGCCGTCGCCGTGATCCTCATGAAGGAGCGACAGGTCGTCGAGGCGTTCGAGCGCGCCGGGGCGACGACCGCCGCCGCGGGCCGCTCGCCGACCGACCTCGGCATTCACCCCGACGGCGTGGGATGGCGTCGGCTCCGGGAGCGGGCGATCGTGCGCGAGTCCAGCCCGGGCACGGGGCTGTACTACCTGGACGTCGAGGTGTGGCAGGCGACGCGCCGCACCCGGCGGCGGGTGATCGCCATGGTGGTCGTCATCATGCTGGCGCTCTTCGCGGTGCTGGTCACCGGCGGATACTTCGGCGCGCCCAACCGCTGACCGAACCGCGTTCGACCAATTGCTCTTGCCTTTGATGAAGCAAGGAGAATCGAGGTGCGAAACGACGTCAGCCGCGGAGTGAGGGACGACGGCGTCACACGCTCGCCGGCCGAACCCCCGCAAGCGCCGGCAGCACCTCGGCCCCGAACCGCTCGATGAACTCCCGCTGGTTGGGGCCGACGTTGAAGCAGTACACCTGCTCCACGCCCAGCTCGGCGTAGCCACGCAGCAGCTCGGCGTGCACCCCCGGATCGGCCGACACCGGCACCTTCTCGGCGACGTCATGCGGGGTGAGGCCGCGCGCCGCGGCGGCGAAGTCCGGCGGGGTGCGCAGGTCCCACAGCTTGTCCGGCTCGCCGATCGCCGCGAAGCGCCATTGCTCGTGCGCGATGCGCCGAGCGTCCGCCTCGCGGGGCGCCCAGGACAGCACGTGCTGCACATGCACCGGCTTCCCTTCACCGCCGCCGCGATGGAAGGCGGCGATCATCTTCGCCATCTCCTCGCGCGGACGGCCGGTGGTGATCAGGCCGTCGGCCCAGCCGCCGACCCACTCCGCCGTCCGCTCGGAGACCGCGGCCCCGAACAGCGGCGGCGGCGCGTCGGGCAGGGAGTAGAGTCGCGCCTCGACCACCGTCACCATGCCGCGATGCGTGACCGTCTCGCCCCGCCACAGCGCGCGCATCACCTGCGCGCACTCGAGCAGGCGGCGTTGACGCTCCGGCTTCGACGGCCAGGGGTTGCCGGTGATGTGCTCGTTGAGCGCCTCGCCGGTGCCGATCGCCAGCCGGAACCTGCCGGGAAACATCTCGGCGAGCGTCGCCGCCGACTGGGCGACGACGGCGGGATGATAGCGATCGCCCGGCGCGTTGACGGTGATGTACGGCCCCGACGTCGCCTGCATCGCCGCGCCGAGCCAGCTCCACACGGCGCCGCTGTGCCCGTTCTCGTCGAGCCACGGGTGAAAGTGATCGGCGCCGAGCACCCCGTCGAAGCCGGCGTCCTCGGCGAGCCGCACGTACTCGAGGAGGACGGAGGGCGGATACTGCTCGTGCGATGCGTGGTAGCCGAAGCGTGTCATGGCGCCAGGAATCCATCCATCTGCGCCAGGAACCAAGTCAGGTCGTCGATCATGATGAAGTGCCGCGCATGCTCGGCGATGGCGACCGTGTGCCGCGGGATGGCGGACGCCTGCGATTCGTACGA